>JAUNWP010000008.1 GCA_030540255.1 Eubacteriales bacterium
TCTACTTGGAATCTTCGGGGTCTGTGCATTAATTCTTTATTGGTTTTTATTGTGCGTTGCTGTCGTTCGCGACAGCTTGTTTAATATATCATAGTGTTTCGTATCTGTCAACAACTATTTTATATTTTTTTGAATTCTTTATTTTTCAAAGATTCAAACCGCAGTAGGAGGGATTTGAACCCTCGCGCCGGTTTCCCGACCTACACCCTTAGCAGGGGCGCCTCTTCGGCCTCTTGAGTACTACTGCATACCTGCCAACGTGCATGATGTATTATACTTATGACTTTTACTCTTGTCAAACCCTATTTTTTACTTTTTCTTCACGAGTTTGTTTATTTTTTGTCATTTTACCCAATATCTGCGTATTACTGCCTATTTATACAACTATATATTGTGTTTTTATTTTTTTTATTTTTTTGAGATGAGCCGCTTCTTTGCGAAGCGGCTCATCTCTTTTACCTAAACTATATACTTTTCTCTCAAAATATTTATGTTTGAAAGAATGGCATCATATTTTATTCTGTTATATCGTCTTCTGATGCAGCTGTATCCTCCGATTCGTTTGTAACTTCTTCCTCAGATAACTCATCATCATCGTTTCTGACTGCCTTGGCTATACTTACTATTGATTCATTTTTATCGCGGTTTACATTCATAAGCTTAACACCGGAAGTATTTCTTCCTATTACGCTTATTCCTTCTACTCCCGTCCTCATCATCTGACCCTGATCTGTGATGATAAGTATATCCGTACCGTCATTTACAAGCTTTGCCGCTACTATATTTCCGGTCTTATCGCTGATCTTATAGCATATAAGTCCCTTTCCTCCTCTTGACTGAGCTCTGAATTCGGATACATTGGTCCTCTTGCCCATTCCAAACTCGGATACGGTAAGCAGCATTTCACCCTGGCTTCCGATCTGCATAGCTATTACTTCGTCGTTATCCGACAAACGCATGCCTATTACACCCATCGAAGCACGTCCTGTAACACGTATATCTGATTCATTGAATCTGATAAGCATTCCGTGTGCGGTAATAAGGAATATCTCTTCATTACCATCCGTAAACTTTACTTCGATCAGCTGATCATCTTCTTTGAGAACTATTGCCCTGAGACCGTTGCGGCGTACATTTGCAAAATCACTGAGCGGAGTCTTTTTAATCATTCCGCTCTTGGTTGCCATTACTATAAATGCATCCTCTCTGTATTCCTTTATAGCAATAGTTGCCGTTATCTTCTCTTCAGGCTGCAGCATGAGCAGGTTTGCAATATTGGTTCCCCTTGAAGTTCTTGATGCTTCAGGTATCTCATATGCCTTGAGTCTGTATACCTGTCCCTTATTTGTAAAGAACATAATATATTGATGATTTGTTACAACAAACATATCTTCAATATAGTCATTCTCTATATTATTTGCTCCCTTTATACCCTTACCGCCGCGATTCTGCGCACGGAAATTATCCTCGTCCATCCTCTTGATATATCCGAGCTTGGACATGGTTATGATCATACGGTCATCAGAGATAAGATCCTCCATATTGATCTCATTCTCATCACGAACAAGTTGAGTCTTTCTCTCATCTCCGTATTTATCCGCTATAAGCTGAATTTCATCTCTTACTACTGTGAGAAGGATATTCTTGTCGCCGAGTATCTCCTTGAATCTTGCGATCTTTTTCTCAAGATCGGCATATTCCTCTTCTACTCTCTTTCTCTCAAGTCCTGTAAGAGCTCTCAGTCTCATATCAACGATGGACTGAGCCTGTACTTCTGTAAATGCGAAACGCTCGATAAGTTTTGCCTTGGCAGACTCGGCATCATCCGCAGCTCTGATTATGGCAATGACCTCATCTATATTATCTATAGCCTTAAGCAGACCTTCGAGTATATGAGCTCTGTCTTCAGCTTTTTTGAGATCAAACTTTGTTCTTCTTGTTACTATATCTTCCTGATGCTTGAGATACTCGGTAAGCAGCTGCTTAAGATTAAGTACCTTAGGCTCTCCGTCTACTATAACAAGATTGATCACTCCGAAGGTCTCCTGAAGCTGGGTATGCTTATAGAGCTGATTAAGCACTACCTGAGGATTAACATCCTTACGGAGCTCTATCCTGATCTTGGAATCGGAATTCTTACCCATAGTATCGTTAATGGCTGTGATTCCGTCTATTTTCTTCTCTTTATGCAGATCGGCGATATTTTCGATAACTCTCGAACGGAATACCATATACGGAAGCTCTTTGACTATTATCGCAGATTTTCCGTTCGGCATAGTCTCGATCTCACATACGGCACGCATGCGTATCTTACCTCTGCCTGTTCTGTATGCATCCTCTATACCCTGTCTGCCCAGTATGGTAGCTCCGGTCGGAAAATCCGGTCCCTTCACTATCTTCATAAGCTCTTCCAGCTCGGTATCTCTGTCCTCATTTATCTTATTATTTATCATGAGTACAGCTGCATTGATAGTTTCTCTTAAATTGTGAGGCGGCATATTTGTTGCCATACCTACAGCAATACCGGTAGTTCCGTTTACCAATATGTTCGGTATACGTGCCGGAAGTACAACAGGTTCGTCATATCCCTGCTCATTTGAAAAATTTGGTACAAAGTCAACTGTATTCTTATTGATAGAGTCCAGCATCTCCATTGAGATCTTACTGAGCTTACCTTCTGTATAACGTGCCGCAGCCGGCGGATCTCCGTCTTCCGAACCGAAGTTACCCTGCTTCTCTATAAGCGGATACTTGGTAGACCAAGGCTGTCCGAGATTGACCAAAGCTCCGTATATAGAGGAATCTCCGTGCGGATGATAATGTCCCATAGTCTCACCGACTATGGTCGCACACTTCTTGGTCTTCTTATCGGCGGTAGCGCCCATCTTCATTGCTGCATATAATATACGTCTTTGTACAGGCTTAAGTCCGTCTTTTACGTCAGGCAAAGCTCTTGAGACTATTACCGACATGGCATAGTCTATGTAAGAGTTTTCCATCGTTTCCTTGAGATCGACGTCCTTTATCTTATCGTATGTATTTGCTTCCATATTCCGTTATGCTTCCTTCTTCATTAAACATCAAGATTCTGAACGTACTTGGCATTTTCCTCTATGAATATCCTACGAGGCTCTACCTGATCTCCCATAAGTGTAGTAAAGGTAAGATCAAGCTCAGACTTGGAATTCTCATCCATATTTACTCTGAGCAGAGTTCTTGTCTCCGGATCCATTGTAGTCTCCGAAAGCTCCTGATCCTCCATCTCACCAAGACCTTTAAATCTCTGTACATCCGCATCATTTCCGACCTTATCAAGGAGAGCATCTCTCTCGACATCATTATATGCGTAATAGAGCTTCTTGTTCTTACGCACATAATATAAAGGCGGCTGTGCAAGATATACATGTCCCTGCTTGATAAGCTCAGGCATAAATCTGTACAGGAAAGTGAGCATAAGTGTAGCGATATGAGCACCGTCTACATCGGCATCACTCATGATAATTATCTTATTGTAGCGAAGCTTTGATATATCAAAATCATCATGTATGCCTGTTCCGAAGGCAGTGATCATACCCTGTATCTCTTTGTTGGCATATATTCTGTCAAGTCTTGCCTTCTCGACATTAAGTATCTTACCTCTGATAGGCATTACTGCCTGATACTTGATATCTCTGCAGTTCTTGGCAGGTCCGAGAGCAGAATCTCCCTCGACTATAAATATCTCACATCTGGTCGGATCCTTCTCTGTACAATCGGCAAGCTTGCCCGGAAGTCCGGCACCCTCAAGTACAGATTTTCTGCGTGTAAGGTCTCTTGCCTTTCTTGCTGCGGCTCTTGCTCTCTGAGCGAGTATGGATTTCTCGCACATAAGCTTTGCAACCTGAGGATTCTGCTCAAGGAAATAAGTAAGCTGTTCCGAAACAACTCTGTTTACCGCAATCGAAGCATCGCTTGTACCAAGCTTCATCTTGGTCTGTCCTTCGAATTGAGGGTCCTCTATTTTAACAGAGATAATAGCAGTCAATCCCTCTCTGATATCCTCACCGCTCAAATTATCCTCGCTGTCCTTAAGGAGCTTATTTGCACGGGCATAATCATTGATGGTCTTGGTTATAGCATTCTTGAATCCGGTAAGATGAGTACCACCCTCAGGAGTATTTATATTGTTAACGAATGTATAAATATTCTCTGTAAATGCATCCGTATGCTGCATTGCAACTTCGACATTTATATTATTATAATCGCCATCACAATAAATAACATTCGGATAGAGAGCTGTATTGGCCTGATTAAGATAAGTTACGAATTCCTTGATACCGCCCTCATAATGGAAGGTCTTATCGTGCTTAGGCTCTCTGTTATCCTTTAAATGTATAGCAAGTCCCTTGGTAAGAAATGCTGTCTCTCTGAGTCTTGTCTTGATGGTTTTATAATCAAAAACAACAGTCTCAAATATCTCGGCATCAGGCTTAAAGGTAACCATAGTACCTGTCTCTTCCAAAGGACAATCGCCGATCACCTTGACCGGATACATTACCTTGCCTCGCTCATAACGCTGCATATGGATATGTCCGTCTCTCTTGACCTTAACCTCAAGCCACTCCGAAAGAGCATTAACGACAGAAGCACCTACACCGTGAAGTCCTCCCGATACCTTGTATCCTCCGTTGCCGAATTTACCGCCGGCATGAAGTATGGTATATACGACTTCAAGAGCAGACTTTCCTGTCTTTTTCTCCTTATCTACCGGAATCCCTCTTCCGTCATCGGTTACGGTGATTGAATTATCCTCGTTTATCGTAACCGAGATATTTTTACAGAATCCTGCAAGAGCCTCATCAACTCCGTTATCGACTATCTCATATACCATATGATGAAGTCCCGGAGCCGAGGTAGATCCGATATACATACCCGGTCTCTTTCTTACAGCCTCAAGTCCCTCAAGTATCTGTATCTGAGACGCATCATACTCATTATTTTCAACCTCGTAGCTTCTCTTTTCTTCTGTTACATCCGGTGATTTAATATCTTTTTCTTCTGCCATTAGTGTCTTTCCTCCGGCTTAGAGCCTAAGCCCTTGTTTTTACTCTGTTCTTTCCGTGACGCTTCCGTCCGAAACATAAAATACCTTGTCTATATGAAATCTGTTATCTATAAAATCATCCAGTCCGGTACAGGTTATAAGTGTCTGTCCTTCTCTTATGGAATTAAGCATCTGAGTCTGGCGTTTTCTATCAAGCTCCGACAATACATCATCCAGCAGCAAGAGAGGTCTCTCTCCCGTTATCTTCTCGACTATGCTTATCTCGGCAAGCTTAAGACTGAGTACCGCTGTCCTGTGCTGCCCCTGCGATCCGTAATTTCTCAGATCCGTACCGTTGACCACGAATTGTATATCGTCTCTGTGAGGACCTACTATACTGACACGATTATGTATCTCCTGTGCCTTGCAGCGCTTGAGCTCACTTTGGAAATGCTCAATATCGGTATTGCATTGATAATTTATGCATATATCTTCAAGTCCGTCAGTTATATCCTTATGTATCTCCCTGACCAGTTCGTTAAGCTCCGATATAAATTTTTTTCTTATCTCTATCAGTTCGCTTCCGTACTTAACAAGCTGCTCATTATAAATATCTATGAAATCCTCTGCATTTTTTGTAAATTCATATTCCTTAAGCAGTTTGTTCTTCTGGTTTATAAGCTTAGTATAGGATATGAGATCGTAAACATAGAGCTTGTTAAGCTGACAAAGCTCCATATTCAGAAATCTTCTTCTTTCCGAAGGTCCCTCTTTGATTATATTCAGATCCTCGGGTGAAAATATTACTACATTCGCTATGCCGAACAGCTCCGAGGAGCGTCTTATAGGAACTCCGTTGACCGCTATTCCCTTTGAGCTGTTCTTCTTAAGATGCATATCTATGCGATAAGGCACATCTTTTTTCAGCAGATTGATCCTTATATGTGCTTCATTCGAATCAAAACGGATCATCTCCTTGTCCTTGGACAGCTTGTGAGACTTTGAAGTACAGCCGACATAGACAGCATCGAGTATATTTGTTTTGCCCTGAGCATTATTACCGTAGAAAATATTTACACCCTCATTCAGTTTTAGACTTAAGTTCTCATAATTACGAAAATTATTTAATTCAAGCGACTGAATAAGCATATCTGTATTATTTTATCCTGCGTATCAATAAGCTGCCTGGTTAAAGTTTATCGGCAATATCAGATAAATATAGCTGTTTTTCTCGTCTCTGATAAAGCACGGAGCTTTCGAATTTGTCATATAGAGCGAAACCTCTTCGTCCTCTATAACTCTCAAAGCATCAAGGATAAATTTAGGATTGAATCCTATCATAAGATCCTTTCCGGATTTATTGACGAGCAGATCCGAATTAAGGCTGCCGAGTACGGTATTAAGCTTAAGATTAAGCGACTGATCCTTGATATTGAATACCAGAGGCTTCTTATCTGTCTCTCTGATAAGGATGGTCGATCTCTCAACATGACTTAAAAGCTCTTTTCTGCTTACGGTGATCTTAGTCTCGTAATCATTCGAAAGCATGGCGTCTATATTGAAATAGTCTCCGTCTATCAGTCTTGATACAACTACAGTGTCGTCAAATTTGAACATTACGCTCTCGTTTTCGAAGAAGATATTCACTTCGGCATCTGTCTCACCTGTGATTATCTTTGAGATCTCATTGAGAGTCTTGCCCGGTATTATTGCCTTGTAATTACCGTAAATGTCTCTGAGCTCGGTGTTTTTGATAGCTATACGATGTCCGTCAAGTGCAACTACTCTGAGAGAATTGCCGTTAACTTCAAAGAGCTCACCTGTCATCATTTTATTGGAATCATTGGCAGCTATAGAGAATATAGTGTCTTTGATTATTTCTTTAAGAGTAAAATGAGACAGTGTTATGTAGTTATCTTCGTTAAGCAACGGAAGTGTCGGGAACTGTTCCGGATCTCTTTCCTGTATCTTAAACGTAGATGTACTGCTCTTAAGCTCAATTATATTGCCGTCAGATTCGAATATTATATCTTCTTCGGGATCATCGGTTATTTTATTTATGATATCGGAGAAGAGCCTTGCCTCAACTGCGGTAGTTCCCGGCTCGGCGATCTTACATTTATCGCATTTTATAACGGTCTCTATGCCGAGATCCGTATTGTTTGCGGTGAATTTTATCTCATTGTCTGCAGCGCTTATGAGTATGCACTCAAGTATGGACATGCTGGTTTTTGCGGAAACGGCTCTTGCGACTATACTTACGGCATTTGTAAGTTCTTCTTTGTTAAGCTTTAATTTCATCTTCGTTCTCCGTTTATATATATTATTAATTTAGTAGTATTAGTAGTAGGGGCTGTTGATTTGTTAAAAACCTGTCTTCAGCCTTTAATATAGCCGATATCTGGTGTTGATACCGATGTTGATAACTTATCAAAAAATTGTTGATGACTGTTACTTTATCTTCTTTTCAAGGATAGCGATGTCATTTTTCAGTACTTCATTGGTCTTGAGATCTTCGCTTATCTTGTCTCTTCCGTGAATGACAGTCGCATGATCTCTGTTTCCGAGTGCTTCACCTATCTCATTAAGCGTGGCCTCGGTCATAGTTGAGCAAAGATACATGATTATCTGTCTCGGATAAGTAAGCTCCTTGTTGCGTTTAGGAGATAAAATATCCGATTCGCTTATATGATAATGCTCCGCAACCACGGAAATGATCTTCTTGGGGACTATCTTGTCGGGACCCTGAGAGCTGTTGCTTATTACATCCTTGAGAATGACAGCTGCTGTTTCGGCATTGATAGGCACCTTCTCAAGCTTTGATTTAAGCACTATCCTGGACAAGGCTCCTTCGAGAGTACGTATATTGGATTTGATATTGGTCGCAATATACTTGATCACTTCATCATCTACATTGTAGCCTGACAGTTCTTCCTTCTTGCGAAGTATAGCCATCCTTGTCTCAAAGTTAGGAGGCTGAATATCTACCATCATTCCGCCTTCAAATCTTGATTTGATACGATCCTCGAGGTTATTGATATCTCTCGGAGGCTTATCGGATGAGATTATTATCTGTCTGTTATTGTTATACAGCGAATTGAAGGTATTGAAGAATTCCTCCTGGGTACCGTCCTTGTCGGCGATGAACTGAATATCATCGATAAGCAGAACATCAAGATTACGGTAACGGTTGCGGAATGCATCTGCATTTTTCTTCTGCAGGGAATTAACGTAATCGTTAACGAAATTCTCTGAGGTAGTATAGAGAATCTTGGCCGACGGATTGTTCTTAAGAATGAATATTGCTATTGCATGCATAAGATGGGTCTTACCGAGACCTACGCCTCCGTAAATGTACAGGAGCTTATATTCTCTGCCGGGATTCTCTGCGACAGCAAGCGAAGCTGCGTGTGCGAGTTCGTTGGATTTGCCGGATACAAAGTTATAAAAGGTATAGTTAGGATTGAGTCCGTTTCGCTTAATAAGCTCGTTGAAATCATCCTTTGGCTGTACCTCTGTCATTGGCTGATATCTGGATATATCGTCTTTTTCGTTCTCAAGTATAAATACCGGAGTAACGTTTGTTCTGGCCACGGCATGTATGGCTATACCTAAGAGATCCTCGTATTTTTTCTTGATTATCTGCTTTATCTGCTCATTATCTTCGGACACTATGATATACAGCTTGTCATCGATAAGTGCATATGGTTTGAGCGGCGCAAGCCAGGTATTAAAGGAAATATCCATTATCTCAAACTCATTTTTCATAAAAAGCAGTATTTGCTGCCATTTTTCTTTGATAGTGGAAAACATTTATCAACAGTCCTTATAATCAGTAAATGTGAATAAGTTGATACGATTTCAGGGGAGTTTCTTCATTATATAATAGCCACTGAAATCCTGCTTAGTTATTTTACTTTAATTCACACTCATTTTCAATGAAATGTTGATAAAATAAAGGGCTATCAACAATTATTGAGTTATTGTTGATATAATGTTGGCAACTTTATTGATAATTTTTGTTGACATTTTCAGTCTGTTTTCTATATAATAGCGGAGATGTTTTAGCTGTACATATATTTTTAGAAGAGGTAGGAGGTGATTGAATCATGAAGATGACATTTCAGCCTAAGAAGAGACAGAGATCTAAGGTTCATGGTTTCAGAGCCAGAATGAGCAGTGCAGGCGGAAGAAAGGTTATTTCTAACAGAAGAGCTAAGGGAAGAGCAAAGCTTACAGTCTAATGCTGATTCTTATACGGGCCGCGATTCGTCGCGGTCCTTTTAACGTTTTATGAAGAGATTTCCTTCGATTAAGAAAAACAGTGAATACCGCAGTATTTACAACACCGTTAAGGGCAAAGCCAACGGTGTTCTTGTTATGTATGTAAAAGATAACGGTACAGAACATAACCGGCTCGGTATCAGTGTAAGTAAAAAGGTAGGAAACAGTGTCGTAAGGCACACATTTTGCAGGAAGATCCGAGAGATCTTCAGACTTAACAATTATCAAACCGTACAGGGCAAAGACATCATAGTAACAGCAAGGAGCCGAGCGGGAAGAGCATCTTACGATAAGTTGGAAAGAGATTATCTTAAGCTCCTCGAAGATCATGGAATAAAAGTTAATATTGAGAATTGAAGTGATATAGATATGAAAAAGCTTTGCATTTCGATGATAAGGTTTTATCAGAGAGAGATAAGTCCTTACAAGGTCTATACTCGCTGTAAGTACATACCTACATGCTCTGAATACGCCGTTCAGGCAATACAAAAGTATGGTGTGTTAAAAGGAATAGTATTGGCAGCGTGGCGCATTTTAAGATGCAATCCGCTGTCTAAAGGCGGCTATGATCCGGTTCCGTAATTTTATGTCATTTGCATTATTTTGCAAATGCGGCAGTAGCAGGTCTTTTTAAAAGACGACCTTGCGGGAGGGCATAATATTGGATTTTATTACACTAACCAAGTACAGTGGTAATCTGCCTATCATAAGTCCTATTTTCTCATTTATAGTTAATATAATGGGATACATCATGGACCTTATATTCAAGGCTACATCAACACTCGGATGGACAAATATAGGTCTGTGTATCATTCTTTTTACAATTGTTACCAGGATATTGATGTTCCCTATGGCATATAATCAGGGAAAGTCATCACGTCTTATGAGCGCTCTGCAGCCTGAGATCAAGGCTATTCAGAAGAAATATGCAGGCAGACAGGATCAGCAGAGCATGATGCTTCAGCAGGCCGAGATCAAGGCGGTATACGAAAAGTATGGCGTAAGCATGACCGGCGGATGCGGACAGCTTATTATCCAGATGCCTATCATCTTTGCTTTGTACAGAGTTATCCTTAATATTCCGGCATATGTTGCATCTGTCAAGATCCCTTTCCAGAATATCGTTGACGCTATCGGCGGAGATGCAGCAATCGACGCAGTCAATAATTTTGCTCACAGCTCCGAAGCTCTTACAAAGCTGCTTACTACGGCAAGAATAAGCGGCGGAAATATAGCGACATCGGATAATATTATCGATTTCCTCTATAATCTTGATCCGACTCAGTGGGATCTCTTTAAAAATGCTTTCTCCGGTGCTGCTGATGCTATTTCAGCAAACTATCCGGTAATCGAGCAGATGAATAATTTCCTCGGCATTAACCTTGCAACCTCACCTATGGCATACGGACTTACTTCCGTAAAGGCATGGATCATTCCGGTACTTGCAGGTCTTGCTCAGTTTGCGGCTACCAAGCTTATGTCCAAGACTCAGACTCAGGCTATGGAAGGCAACGATCAGATGGCTCAGACTATGAACACCATGAATTATATGATGCCTCTTATGTCTGTTGTATTCTGCTTCTCTTTTGCTTCAGGTATCGGTGTATACTGGATCGCTTCGTCGGTGCTTATGGGCATACAGCAGTATTTCCTTAATAAGCATTTTGCCAAGACTAATATCGATGATCTTGTTAAGAAGAATATCGATAAGGCCAATAAGAAGAGAGCTAAGAAGGGGCTTCCTCCTATCGATGAGAAGTCACTCGAGGATGAAGTTAAGAGAGCTCAGGCAAAGGCTGATGCAATTGAGGCCAAGAAGCAGCAGAAGATCGATAATGCACATGCAGCTATCGAAAAGAATAATGATTATTACGAGCTTACATCTATTGCCGACAGAGCAAAGATGGTCGAGCAGTTCAATAATAAAAAGAATCGTAAATAATAATTTCCGGGGGAATTATGGAAAACAAGAGATATGAGGGTAAGTCTCTCAATGAAGCAATAATTGAGGCGAGTATAGACCTCGGTATACAGAGCGCCGATCTGAAATATAAAGTTGTTCAGGAAGGCAGCAAGGGATTTTTGGGATTCGGTGCCAAGAAGTTTATCATTGAAATAGTTGAGGAGAAGACTTCTGTAAAGGCAGAGAAGCCTAAGGAGAAAAAACAGACAAAGGCTCCGGAAGCCAAGGAAAAGGCAAAGGAGTTTGCAAAACAGCCTAAGAAGAGCGAAGAAGCAAAGCCTGTTAAGCCTGCAGCTGTTGATAACACAGATAAAAAAGAAAATAAAAGTGAACAGCATCCGGCAGAGAAGCCTGTGAAAAACTTTGATCGCGAGAACAGAAACAACCGTCGTCAGGGCAAAGAAAACAGAAACGATCGTGATAAGGCAGCCGGACGCGAAAGAACAGAGAAGAAGAGCTTCGAGGAGAGAGCCAAGGGCGGATATGCCAAGGAAGAAAAGAAGGATGCTCCGCGTAAATATGAGAAGACAGGAACTGTAACAGGAGATCCTGTCAAGACAGCAGAGGAATTCCTTACAGGACTCTTCAAGAGTATGGAGATGAATATTTCCTATAAGGGAGAGTTCAAGAGTGAGAATAATGAGCTTACGGTAGATCTTTCCGGTGATGATATGGGAGTTCTTATCGGTAAGAGAGGACAGACTCTGGATGCACTTCAGTATCTTACAAGTCAGGTGGTAAATAAGCATCAGACAGCTTATATCAGAGTTAAGATAGATACCGAGAACTATCGTGAGCGCAGACGTGAGACTATGGAAACATTGGCTCAGAATATTGCTCAGAAGGTTAAGAGAACTCATAAGCCTGTCGCTCTCGAGCCTATGAATCCTTATGAGAGACGTATAATTCATTCTATACTTCAGAATGAGAAGGATATTATAACAAGATCCGAGGGTGTAGAGCCTTACAGACATGTTATAGTATGCCCGGCAAAAAAGAACAGAAGAAGCTTTGATAAGACTTCCGAGAAACAGATTGAGAAATTAACAGAAACTCAGAAAAATCCGGAAGTTATCAACAAGGATGCCGATAAGGCAGAGACTGAACTCAAGGATCAGGTAAATGTCAGCGAGACAATTACCGAGGTAAGTGAGGCAGTTGTTGAGACAAAGACAGAGATCACTGTTAATGAGACAGAGGCTTAAAGCCTGATTTAAGCATAAGACAAAGGAGGATCGTTAAAACGGTTCTCCTTTTTAGTTTCGTTATTGTTCTAAATAAATATAGATTGTGGTAAAATGTGAGCCATGAATATTTGCGCAGAAGAAAATTATGACATAGCAGTTATCGGAGCAGGCCATGCGGGCTGCGAAGCAGCGCTTGCATCGGCAAGACTCGGACTTAAAACAGTAATATTTACAGTAAGTGCGGACAGTATTGCACTCATGCCTTGTAATCCAAATATAGGAGGAACATCAAAAGGGCATCTGGTATGTGAGCTTGATGCGCTCGGCGGTGAGATGGGAAAAAATACCGATAAGGCATTTATACAATCCAAGATCATCAACAGCTCCAAGGGACCGGCGGTACACAGCTTAAGAGCTCAGGCAGATAAACAGGTATATACCTACGAGATGCGTAAGACTCTTGAGAATACTCCGGGACTTTATATCAAGCAGGCAGAGGTATGTAATATACTTACTGAAAAGGATGAGAACGGAAGTTTATGCGTTTCGGCGGTAGAAACTCTCGCGGGCACAAGATACAACTGCCGCAGGGCAGTATTGTGTACCGGAGTATATCTGAATGCGAGATGCATTTACGGCGATGTGAGCGAATATACCGGTCCTAACGGTCTTAAGGCTGCCAATCACCTTACGGCATCACTTATGGAGCTTGGACTTCCCGTAAGGAGATTCAAGACAGGAACTCCTGCAAGAGTAGACGGCAGGAGCCTTGATTACAGTAAGATGGAAGTTCAGAAGGGTGACGATTTTATCAGACCTTTCTCATTTTCAAATGAGCCGGAGGATATAGAGAGAGAGCAGGCGGATTGCTGGCTCACCTATACCAATAATAAGACTCATGAAATGATCAGAGACAATATCTCAAGATCACCCTTGTTCTCCGGTGAGATAAAGGGAACCGGACCGAGATATTGCCCTTCTATCGAAGACAAGGTGATGAAATTCCCGGATAAGGAGCGTCATCAGATATTTGCAGAGCCTGAGGGCTTATATACCAACGAGATATATATGTCCGGAATGAGCTCGTCTCTTCCTTATGATGTGCAGTATGCAATGATAAGGACATTGCCGGGATTTGAGCATGCCGAAATAGTAAGAAATGCATATGCCATAGAATATGACTGTCTTGATGCTACCTGTCTTAAGGCTACTCTTGAGACCAAGAAGATAAAGGGACTTTACTCAGGAGGACAGATAAACGGTTCTTCGGGATATGAGGAGGCTGCAGTACAGGGCTTTATGGCAGGCTTAAATGCGGCTTTATCGGCACTCGGAAGAGAAGAACTGGTATTAGACAGATCCGAGGCTTATATAGGTGTGCTTATAGACGATCTTGTTACGAAGGAATCTACCGAGCCGTATAGAATGATGACTTCGAGAGCAGAGTACAGATTGCTGTTAAGACAGGATAATGCCGATATAAGACTGCGTAAGATAGGACATGATATCGGACTTGTCAGCGACGAGGAATATAATAAGTTCCTGCGTAAGGAAGAAGAGATAGCAGCTGAGATCGCCAGGGTGAGAAAGACTACGATAGGCGTTGATGAGTATATCAACAGCTTCCTCAGAGAGCATAATTCATCGGAGCTTAAGGACGGACACGGAGTCACTCTCGAGAGCCTTATAAAGCGCCCGGAGCTCGATTATGAATGCTTGTCAAAGATAGATCCGGCAAGACCGAAGCTTTCATGGAGAGTCAGGGAACAGGTCAACATACAGATAAAATACGAGGGATATATAGATAAGCAGAAGCAGCAGGTAGAGCATTTTAAAAAGCTTGAAAAGAGACTTATTCCGGCAGATATCGATTATGATACTATGCAGGGGCTGAGGATAGAAGCAAGACAAAAGCTATCAAAGATAAGACCGGCAAATATAGGTCAGGCAAGCAGGATATCCGGAGTTTCACCTGCCGATATCTCTGTTTTACTCGTATACCTTGAGAGAGAAAGATAATATGACAGAAAATTTTAAGTTAAAGCTTATCGAAGGCTGCAAAAAGCTCGGACTTGAGCTTGATGAGCTTAAGGCAGAAAAACTCTATAGATATTATGAGCTTGTGGTTGAGAAAAATAAGTTTATGAATCTTACCGCAATTACCGAGGAAGATGAATTCATAAGCAAGCATTTTGTTGATTCGCTGAGTATTATTAAGGCTCCGAATCTGAAAGATGAGCTTACTCAAGCGAAAGGAATTAAACTCATAGATGTGGGAACAGGTGCAGGATTTCCGGGAATGGTGCTTAAGATAGTATTTCCGTCTCTTAAGATCACTTTGTTTGATTCGCTTAAGAAGAGACTCAATTTCCTTGATGAGGTCATAGCAGAGCTTAGGCTTAAGGATATAGAGACTCTTCACGGAAGAGCGGAGGATTACGGCAATAACAAGCTATACAGAGAAAAATATGATATCTGTGTCTCGAGAGCGGTTGCAAATATGTCCGCACTATCGGAATATTGCCTGCCTTTTGTTAAGCCCGACGGTTTGTTTGTGGCATACAAGTCCGGAGGATCGCATTCAGAGATAAGAGATGCATCAAAGGCAATAAAGATCCTGGGCGGAAATATAGAAGATATACAGGATTTTATGCTTCCGGATTCAGACATAGAGAGAAGTATGGTAAGCGTCAGAAAGATCAAAAAGACTCCGGCTCAGTATCCGAGAAAGGCCGGAACACCGGCAAAGGAGCCCATCAAATAAATATCATGAGTTTTACAGACGATAAAAAAACAGAGACTATAGCGGCTATTTCTTCGGGAATGACCAAGTCGGGTATAGGTATAATCAGAGTATCCGGGCCGGAGAGCAGGGCAGTAGTTGAGAAGATTTTCCGTTCAAAAAGCGGAAAGGAGATCAAACTCACTAAGCCATCGCATATCTATTACGGATATATCGGTAGTGTTTCACGTGAAACATACGATGAGGTGCTTGTGCTGAATATGCCGGCACCTCATTCATTTACAGGAGAGGATGTAGTCGAGATAGATTGTCACGGCGGCATACTTGTAATGAGACGAGCACTTGAAGCTGTTATTGAGGCAGGAGCAAGAAATGCGGAACCGGGGGAATTTACAAAGAGAGCGTTTTTAAACGGACGTATAGATCTTTCTCAGGCGGAAGCTATCATAGATCTTATCAATGCCGAAAATGATAATGCAATAAGAAACTCCTTTGAGCAGTTAAGGGGAAGTTTGTCTTCGGAGATAGTGAAGCTTCGTTCTGATATACTTGAAAGAAGTGCTTATATTGAGGCGGCTCTTGATGATCCGGAGCATTACAGTCTGGACGGATATGCCGAGGTGATAAGGGAAGCTGCTTACGGATGGAAGGACGAACTTACAGGACTTATAGACAGCTTTGACAGAGGCAGGATAATAGGAAACGGTATAAAGACTGCAATAATAGGTAAGCCTAATGCCGGAAAATCTTCGCTCATGAATGCGATACTCGGAAAAGAAAGAGCTATCGTCACAATGATACCCGGTACTACCAGAGATACCATAAGCGAAAATATTTCCTTCGGAAATATCAATCTCAGACTGACCGATACGGCAGGTATAAGAGAGAGCGATGATGTTATAGAACAGATGGGAGTCGACAAAGCACTTGAGAATGCCGAAGATGCAGATCTGATTCTTTATGTTATAGACGGAACAGCAGAGTTCGACGAAGAAGAAAGAAAAATAGCGGAAATGGTTCTGTCGAAAAAAGCTCATACGATATGTGTGATCAATAAAACTGACGCTGCGGATGAGAAGAATATCGAAGATATTATCGCAGGGCTTATGCAAGTCAATGTTAATGCAGACACAGTGGTTATCTCGGCTAAGGAAGGCATCGGAATAAACGAAATGTATAAAAAAATAGAAGCTGCCTTTGATATGGGAGAGATATCTGAGAATGAAGGAGTGATAGTAAGCTCGGTAAGACATCTGGAACTGCTTAAGAATACCAGGTCATCGATCGAAGCACTGATAGTTTCGGCAGAATCCGGAATGCCTGAGGATTTCTATACTGTCGATATGATGGACGCATATCATGCGCTGGGACAGATCATAGGAGAAGAAACAGAAGAAGATCTGATAAACGAGATCTTTTCAAAATTCTGTATGGGAAAATAAGGGTTTTAAGGATATTTTGCAAGAAAAGCGGTGAGATAAAAAAATCTTACCGCTTTCTTATCTTTACAGCTTTTTTCTTTTAATATAGCTGATAATATGGTAAAGTATCGTTGCACCGATCATCGGCGGATATTCGCATTGATATAAGGAGCCGATCATAATCTAAAGTCAGATGCGTAATTAAATATATATTTAATAATTGGGGGAAGCATGTCAAAGGTCATAGCACTTACAAATCAGAAGGGCGGAGTAGGAAAAACAACAACAGCGATAAATCTTGCAGCCGCACTCGGTGAAGCATCACAAAAAATACTGGTAATTGACTTCGATCCTCAGGGGAATGCAACAAGCGGACTCATCTCAGAACTTCCGGAAGGAAAGGCCACCGTATATGATCTGATATGCGGAAATGTCAAGGCTAAGGAATGCATTATAGAAAATGTTGCCGAGGGAGTGGATCTGATACCGGCTGATGTAGATCTTTCGGGAGCAGAAGTGGAACTTCTTGATTCGGAAAAACAGCAGACCGCACTTAAGGACGCAATTAAAAACATCAGGAAGAACTATGACTATGTGTTTATCGATTGTCCGCCGTCTATAGGAATACTTACGATCAACGGTCTTGTCGCTTCGGATACAGCCATGATACCTGTACAGACAGAGTATTTTGCTCTTGAGGGACTTAACCAGGTGCTTAATACCATAGAGATGGTAAGACAGAAGCTGAATCACAAGCTTAAGGTCGAAGGAATAGTGTTTACTATGTATGATGTCAGGACAAAGCTGAGCGAGGAGGTCGTAGCTTCGGTAAAGGCAAGTCTCAATGAGTATATCTTCGATAGCTTCATACCGAGAAATATAAGACTTGCCGAAGCTCCTTCATACGGAGAACCTATAACCACCTATGATTCCGGTTCAAGGGGAGCGGAGAGCTACAGACTGCTTGCAGCAGAGCTGATGAATAAGAATTAAGCTTGGGAGAATACAATGGCAAAAAAAGGATTGGGAAGAGGACTCGGAGCTATCTTCGGAGAAGAGACCGTAGCGGCAGCTGCGGAAACCAGACAGATAAAAAATACGGCTGCACGCAAGCGCAGCGGTGAAACATTATCACCCGGTGATGCCGATGTTTCACGTGAAACATCCAAAATAAAGCTGTCTCTTATAGAGCCTAACGCAGAACAGCCGAGAAAAGCGTTTGATGACGAAAGTCTTAATGAGCTGGCGGCATCAATCAAAGAACATGGCGTGATACAGCCGATAATCGTTAAAAAGACCGGAAAGACCTACAAGATAATAGTAGGAGAGAGAAGATGGAGAGCTGCAAGGATAGCAGGACTTAAGGAAATACCTGCGATCGTAAGAGATCTGGATGACAGAGAGACCGCAGAGATCGCTCTTATAGAAAATATCCAGAGAGAAAACTTAAACAGCGTTGAAGAAGCCAAGGCATATCGCTCGCTTATCGAGGATTTTGATCTGACACAGGAGGAGCTTTCAAAGCGCGTATCGAAGAGCAGAACCACGATCACAAACAGTTTGAGATTATTGCAGCTGGATGACGATATACTGGAGCTCATCGAAAGTGACCAGTTAAGCGCCGGACATGCGAGAGCAATATTGTCAATTAACGGTAAAAGGGCTCAGTATAAGGCTGCGAGAGAAACAGTAAACGGCAAGCTGAGCGTGAGAGAGACAGAGAAATTAGCCAAGAGATATAATAATCCGAGACCGGAAAACAGAACTTCGGCAGAAAAGGAGCAGGATCCGTATATCGAGGCGCTTGCTGATGAATTGAGTGAGAAGATGAGATATAAGGTAAAAATAGTTCAGCGTTCCAAAGACAAGGGTAAGCTTGAGATAGAGTTTAATTCGCAGGAAGAGCTGGAGGCCATTACAGACAGAATCAGAGCCATCCGTGAATTCTGACGGTAAGCTTATAAATAAACTCAGAAATACAGCGAGGTAGAGTATGGAACAAATGAGTATAGAACTTATTGCCGCATTGATTGCGGTGGCAATAAGCGTGATAAGCATGATCATTGCTTTTGTTGCGATAGTAAGATATAAGACGGTTTACAGGCAGTATGATATGTTCATGCGTGGAAGAGATGCAGAAAGTCTTGAAGATCTTATACTGGATGAAAAGGAACGTATAGATAAACTTGAGGCTGAGGATATCGCAAACAAGGAAGTAATGCGTGCAATGAACCGCAACATAAGAGCTTCTTATCAGAAAATGGGAATAGTACATTATGATGCGTTTGAAGGCATGGGAGGAAAGATATCTTTTGCAATGGCTCTTCTGGATTACACCAATTCGGGGCTTATCATAAACTGCATGCACGGAGCAAACGGATGCTTCCTGTATGTCAAGGATGTTGAGGCAGGAGCGACCGACGTACAGTTGGGTACAGAGGAAAAGGGAGCTCTCGAGAGAGCACTCGGTTATGTTAAGGACTAAGCATGACTAAAAAAAGCAGAAAAAGAAAAAGAATCAATGTAAGTGTGGTTTTGGCAGTGATAGGAGCAGTCGGCTTTATCGCTGCCCTTTCGGTTTTTTTTATCGGAAGTTTTAAGAATACGGAGAGAGAGCATGCTGTATATTCCGCCATGGAGGAACCGACGCTTCCCGTTATTTATGCAGATATCGGTGGAATATATGCAAATGTAATGTACGGCTATATGCAGGATATGGGCAACAAAGCCGCATCTGACAGCATCACACCGCTTCCCGAGGACAGAAAACTTGGGCTGCGTATCAAGATATATGATAATGTAGTCACAGAGCTGTCCTATGAGGTAAGAAGTCTGAATCTGGAACATTATATAGAAAAAACTGTTGTAGATGTACCTGCGAAAAGCGGAGACGGAGACATTTACACGGAGCTTCCCATACAGAATATGATAGAAAAGGATATTCCCTATCTGCTTAGGATAAAGCTGACTATGGGCGAGAAGACCGTTAATTACTATACAAGGATAATATGGTCGGATAACAACAGTGTATTCGATATGCTTAAAACCGCATCGGATTTCAATGAAAAAACCTTTAGTTATGAGACGGCAAGAGATCTGACTGTATATCTTGAGAGCAGCGACAGTGCCGATAATTCAAGCCTTGATACAGTAGGAATTGATTCTTCGTTCTCACAGATCACCTGGGGAGACAGCGGAATGCAGCTTAAGGGAGAACCTGAGCTTACTGTCAAGGAATATGACGGCATGATGGGAGCAGTAGAGATCAGGTATCTGACCGAAAGTCCGGGAAATGACGGAGATAATCCGGATCTGTATGAAAATACAGACGAATTCACCATGAAGGCGGGAAATGACCGTGTATACATGATGAATTACGAGAGACACACCTGTCAGGTATTTGAAGGAAGCAAGCACTTGTTTGCGGGAAACAGGATCAAGCTGGGTATCATCTCAAAGGATAAGATACAGACTGCCAAATCCGAAAACGGAAGATTTATAGTATTCAAGACGGATAATGAGCTGTGGAGCTTTGACCAAAAAGAAAAGAAGGCTGTTAATATCTTTTCTTTCCGAAGTGAGACAGACAGAATAAGAGCATCACATGACGATTATGACATCAAGATACTGTCGGCGGATGATTCCGGTAATGTTAATTTCGTTGTGTACGGATACATGAACAGAGGTCGGCATGAGGGGTATAACGGCATCACCTATTGCAGATACAACAGTCAGGATCAGAGTAATGAGGAGATATTCTTTATTCCTATAGTGAATAATTATGAAAATATCAAGCTTGAGCTTGATGAGCTGTGTGCAATGAGTAATTCGGGAGTCATTTACATTAAGCAGGATGATTCTGTATATGCCATAGACGGGATATCTCAGGAGCTTATGACTGTTGCAACGGGTCTCGGTGAGCATAGATTTGCATCGAGCTACGATCAGACCAAGATAGCCTGGCTTGACGGTGATACAGACGGTGAAAACAGCATCAAGCTCATGGATATAGAGAGTGGAAATACAAACACAATAAGCGCAGAGAGCGGCAAGGTGCTCAATGTAATAGGATTCTATAACAATGATCTTATCTACGGAGAGAGGAATGTCGGAGATAATCGTATCATCAACGGAAGGATACAGGGAAGACCGATATCCGATCTGCACATAGTTGATCCGCAGCTTAACTCCGTTATGGATTACAGCAAGGAAGGTCTGTATTTCGAGGACATAAGGATAGACGGAGACCGTATACGTCTTGCCCAGTATAAAAAGGGTGAAGGCAGCAATGAGTACAGCTTTGTAAGCAGGGATACGATCGTCAGCAGTGAGGAAGAGGCCGATCTGTATACAAATTATATATCATCATCAGATACCGATACCAAGAAAAAGATATACTACGTAGATCTTGACGAAAATATCAAAACCACGCGCAGTCTTAAGGTTACGGCACCTCAGAATATAAGCTATGAGAAATCCGGCAACATCGAACTGCAATCGAATAAAAAGAGCAGCAGCGTAAATTACTATGCCTATGCCAACGGTAATCTTAAAGGAAAGTATTCAAGCCTGAAGGAGGCTATGGAAGCCTGCTATGACGAGATAGGATGGATATATGATGATAACTGTGTTGTTCTGTACAGCAGAGCCGACAGGAATTCGAGTCACACGATCAAGGATCCTTTCAGTGCTGCAGCACCTTTGGTTGCAGCAGTGGAAAACGGTGACCTCCTCAATGACCAGATAACGGACAGCGCTTATATACTGATGGATGCTCAGGGAATAGAACTGAATAAACTGATGTATTATATAGGTAAGGATGCACCGGTAATGGCAAGACTCGGAGACGGCAGCTACTGTCTGCTGTATGCTTATGACAGAACAAGCATAGGTGTATTCTATCCGGCGGAGAATGATGAGCTTAGTTCAAAGCAGAGCATGAGTATAGAGGAAGCCGCACAGTATTTTGCAAAGTATAACAGTGATTTTACCTGCTTTATTAAGTATAACGGTAAGTAAGACTGATAAAAGCAGGATAAAACAGACTTGAGTATAAAGCAGCCGGCTGAGTTTAAAGTTGAGATCAATATTGTAAGGCCGGAAATGTCGAACACTTATCAAATGCGCTGAGGTTTACAAATTTTGCCCGAGCGTATATAATCATAACTTACTGCATATATGAAAGCCCAAGGCTGCATGGCAGTAAACTTTAATATTCGGATAGGCCTCGCGTAAGCGGGCGTATCTGTTTGTAAAAAACAACAAACGACCGAAATAAAAGGGGAACGAATGGAACAGTATATCATCAAGGGCGGAGCCGAGCTTAAAGGTGAAGTTACAATCGACGGTGCAAAAAATGCCGCGCTCGGTATTCTTGCGGCTGCTATTATGGCAGACGAGGATGTCCTGATAGAGAATATTCCAAATGTAAATGATGTAAATGTCATGCTTGAGGCCATAGCTCATATCGGAGCTAAGGTCGAGCGTATAGATGCGCATACCGTAAGGATCAACGGAGCTGCTATCACAAGCTGTGAGGTAGATGATGATTTTATGCGCAGGATAAGAGCATCATATTATTTTATCGGAGCTTTGCTCGGAAAATACAAAAATGCCAAGGTGCCGCTTCCGGGAGGATGCGCGATAGGCGCAAGACCTATCGACCAGCATATAAAGGGATTTGAGGCACTCGGAGCCAAGATTGACATAAAGGGAGGATATCTATCCACAACAGCAGCAAGACTTAAGGGAGCACATATATATTTTGATGTTGTTACGGTAGGTGCAACCATCAATGTAATGATGGCTGCAAGTATGGCAGAGGGACAGACCATTATCGAGAATGCGGCGCGTGAGCCGCACATCGTTGATGTTGCAAACTTTCTTAACAGTATGGGAGCCAAGATCAAGGGAGCCGGAACAGATACCATCAGGATCAATGGCGTCAGTAAGCTGCACGGTACGCAGTACGCTATCATTCCCGATCAGATCGAGGCAGGAACCTTTATGTGTATGGCGGCTGCCTGCAGAGGAGACATTCTCATAAAAAATGTCATACCTAAGCATCTTGAGTCCATAACGGCGAAACTTACAGAGATGGGTAATACCGTACAGGAATATGATGAGGCGGTTCGTGTTATAGGTGCCGAAAAGCAGCGTCATACTGATGTTAAGACACTTCCTTATCCGGGATTTCCGACGGATATGCAGCCTCAGATCGCAGTGACGCTTGCACTTGCGGAAGGCGCAAGCATAGTTACCGAATCCATATTTGAGAACCGCTTTAAGTATGTTGAGGAATTGAGACGTATGGGAGCCGAGGTAAGAGTAGAGCGTAATGTTGCCGTTATTGACGGAATAGAGCGTTTCTCGGGAGCTTCCATATCTGCCCCGGATCTTCGTGCGGGTGCAGCTCTTGTTATAGCGGCACTTCAGGCGGACGGTATCAGCTCTATCGACGGCATAGGCTACATCAAGCGCGGCTATGAGGATTTTGAAAAGAAGATCACCGCTCTCGGCGGAAAAATCAAGTATATTAATGATCCGAATATAACGGAATATGCATAATTATCTAAATGCGGCAGGCTTTTCGGAATATAACACGGAAGGCACTGTCTACAGATTAATAAGGAATCGGGTACTGAGACCCGAATATCTGACAGCACGGCTCGACTTAGGTGACGGGACCGTGCTTTTGGAATACAGAATGCCTGTAAATTCTTTTGTGGGTATCTGCGCCGGATTGATACACGGCAACGGAGAATTTTCGGAGCTTCAGTATTACTATCCCTACTATGATTCACCGGAGATATCGACGACTGCCGAATGTACGGTGGAGCGCCATACTATGGAAGAGACCTACTCAGGTGTTATAGAGGCTTACAATATCGGACTTTCTCTGATATTTTTCATGAGTAATCCGGTAAGTTACCGCCTTAGGATGGCAAATGACCCGGTAAACTCATTCAAGGGAACAGCCTTGTCGGCATTTTCCAATAAGGCAACGGTTTTGCTACCGGTAGTGCCGCAGGATGATCCTCTCGATCCTCTTATGGGTATGGATATGAAGGATGTTGCAGCAATATTCGATATGCCTCCGGCAGAAGATGATTCGGTGGATTCGATAGATGCGCTGACGGAATCCGATCTCAATATGTTTCATCAGATATCTGAGAGAATAGAGTCTGAGGATCTGTATTCACTTGTGGATCAGAGCTTTATGCCATGCGGAGTCGAATGCGACCTTTATTCGGTAATCGGAGAGATCAAGGAGATCAAAGACTCTGTAAATGAGCTTACCGAGGAGGAGCTTAGCTTCATTAAGCTCAGCTGCAATGATGTCGAGTTCTGGATGTGTATAAGAAAGGCTGACATACTCGGAGAGCCGCTTGTGGGACGCCGTCTCAAGTGCAGCATCTGGATGACCGGACGTGTAAATGTGGAGTTTTAATCTATGAGTAGGACAACAAAGGGCGTAATGCTCTCGATACTGACTCCTGTACTCTGGGGTATCATGTCGATCCCGATAAGAACACTTAATGAGTACGGAATATCAAGCCAGGACCTTGCATTTTTCCGCTGTGCCGTATCGGGTATAGGCTTGTTCATCTTCAATCTCTTCGTAGACAGAGATGTACTTCGCATTGATCCCAAGGGATTTCTCGTAAGCACACTTTATGGCTGCTTTTCCTACGGACTGAGCTTTACCGCCTATGCTCTGGCTGTTGAGCGTATACCTGTGGCTGTGGCAATGGTGCTGATGTTCCTGTGTCCGGTATGGGTAAGCCTGCTGAACAGGATCATTTTCAAGGAAAAACTGGGTGCGGTAAATACCGTGAGCATAATCATCTGTCTTATAGGTGCGGTACTGGTATCAAATGTACTGAGCATAAAGGATGTCAAGCTTGACATGTTCGGCATAGTATGTGCACTTATAAACGGCTTAGGAGCCGGACTGCAGCTGATAATACCGAGATATTTCGAAGGAAAATACAAGAAGAACACCTTTGTGGTATACGGATTTATCTGCTCGGCTTTAATGCTCATGTTCTTCACCAATTTCGGCGTTGTTAATGCGGCTGTAACGGCGGATCCGTTACGTGTCACAAGCAACATGATACTGCTTAGCGTAGTATGTACCCTGATAGCAAACTATGTGTTTGTTATCGCATCTTCATATATCAGCAGCACACTGGTGAGCATACTCTCGGCGCTTGAGGTCGTAGTCGGATCACTCGTGGGTATACTTATTTACAAGGAAACCATGAATGCGGCACAGAGCTTCGGAGCAGTCATCATAGTGATAGGAGCCTTGCTGCCGAATATATTGCCTATGCTAAAGCGCAGCAAAAGTTAAAATTCTTTGACGATAGGTGTAAATTGTGTTATTCTAAGCAGGTCTGTAGAAGTACGCTTAAGGCAATACCTCTGCAGACTTTGCAAAAGCCGTAGACATGAATGTTTCGACAGCCATGTCATACAGCAATATAGATGTTTCTGTAGCTCAGCAGGATAGAGCGTTCGCCTCCTAAGCGAAAGGTCGTGCGTTCGAATCGCATCAGGAACATTACAAATTGTCGGCAGTGGTTTGATTTGTCAAGCCTCTGCCTTTTTCTGTATTTTTTATCTGAATCATTGCCATCTAAAAGTCTTGTTATTATACTATCTTTATAGAAGGTGCCTCTGTTCCGGGTTCTTGCAAGATTGTGTATTGTATCCCGGTCTGTCTGAAGACAGAGGCTACCTTCTATTTTGATGTATAGGTATAATTCAAAATATAGGCTTTACTATGATTTTAATAATCCTTGGAAGTTATTATTCCATGATAATTTGCTGAATGGCTGCCCGCTATTTTTGTGTAGATATTGCGCTTGGTTTCGAAAATTCAAAAAATTTGTCAGAAAATTTTATCTCCATCATCAATATTGAAATCTGCCTCATTTTGCAGTGAAATGAGGGAGATAATAAATGAAGGAGATAGAGAAGAATTTGATTAATTGATTACAATTGTTGCTGAGCATATATCGGCAGCATTTACCTGTTGATTATATCACGGTACCGTGATATAATATAAACAACAAGAAGGAGGTGATTTCACGATGCCGGTATTATCAAGATTCTATGGAATCATTATCAGAATGTATTTCTTGCAAAGCGAACATAATCCTCCGCACATACACGCAATTTACAATGAGGATGTGGCGGCAATCGATTTTATGACAGGTGAAGTGTGGAAGGACATCTTCCACCCAAGGCATTGGCAATGGTCCAAGAATGGGTTTCTATCAATAAAGAATCACTGCAGGAAATGTGGAAAACGCAAGAATTCAAAAAACTTCCACCGCTGGAATAAGGAGGAGTGCTTATGTTTCATAAGATAAAAAATGTTTCTCCAATCTCCGATTTTAAACTGAGCGTTCAGTTTAGTGAGGGTGTCACTAAAATATACGATGTCAAACCTTTATTCGAAAAACTCCCAGTTTTTAAGAAGCTGAAAGGCAATCCTGCTGAGTTTGCCGGTGTTTCTGTTGATGTAGGCGGTTATGGCATCATTTGGGACGATGATTTGGACTTGTCCTGCGATGAATTGTGGGAGAACGGAGTTTTAACTGAAACGCCATTTGACGGTCTTATGGCATTCAGTGATGCTACTGAATTATGGGGGCTAAATGAAAGTACCTTACGGAAAGCAATTTCCTACGGAAAGCTTGTAAATGGTGTAGATGTATGCAAATTCGGCAAACAATGGGTGGTCTCAATCGATGCAATGAAACGGGAATATGGATCAAGCGTTCATCAACATGAATTTATACCAACGAAAACCTGTATGTGACAATCAATCATAGCTAAAGCAATTCAATATCAGTCTAATGCTGAGATTCCCTGAAAAGGCGGTGAAAGGTCGTTCGTTCGAATCGCATCAGGAACAGAGTATAAGAGTCTTATATCCGTGAAATCGTGTATAAGGCTCTTTTTTGTGGTACCGTAAAAGCAGATGGGGAAGTTGATTAATGTATGGTTTAGAAGAAATTTTTGTCTTTGACATTATGATTTTCTCGGTTGACGTTCGTGTTTATTCTACTTACGATATAAGTATGAAAGGACGGAGATTTTAGGATTAGGATGACCAAATTCAAAATCTTGATGCTATTTAAATTCGCAAAAAATACATCTTCTATAGTGGATGAATGGTATCCGTACATGCTTTTGGAGGAAGGGTAATGGAAGAAAAGCAAACAACCGTAACAGGTAATAAGATATTGAAGCGACTTTCGGCAATTATACTTGTTATCTTGGTAATAGTTGCAGTGGTGGTCGGACCAAAGATTACAAGCAAAAAAGACGGTCCTGAAATTATCAGTAAAGCAACACTTGAAAGAATTATTAATATCAGTGATCTTTCAACTTTTGAGGCTGTTTATAACGGTGTTGCAAAAGTAATGAATGAGAAGAAGCCGGAAAATATTGATTATTATGTTTCTTATAATGCCAAGGTAAAAGCAGGACTGGACTTTGAAAAAGTTGATCTGGAAATAGACAAAAACAGAAAAGTCATTACTGTCAAATTACCTGAAATCAAAATTACAGATGTAAATGTGGATATAGCTTCGCTGGATTATATATTTGTGAATGATAAGGCAAATACGGAGACTGTGTCAGCTCAGGCTTATGAGAAATGTATTGAGGATGTTACAAACAAAAGTGCAGAAGAGGAAGCCATTTATACATTAGCAGAACAAAATGCACACAATATCATAGAGGCGCTGATAAGTCCGTTCGTTAAGCAGTTGGATGAAGAATATCAGTTAGTGATCAAGTAAGGAGAGCGGAAAATGAAGAAGATAATCAGTATGATACTCATGAGCATTATATGTATTTCCTTTACAGCCTGCACTTCCGATGAACAAATCAAAGAGATTACTCCTCAGGCATCACAAATGAAGTCTATCTGTGAATTGGCAACAATGGACTGCTATTATCATAATGTCGCCAAATATTCTGAAAAGGATGCAACAGGGACTTTATGGTGGAAAAAAGACAGGAAGTTTTGGGTGGAATATGCAGGTGTGGTTAAGATCGGAATTGATGCTACGCGTCTTAATATTGAGGTCAATGAAGATAAGGTTATTATCTCAATACCGCCGGCAAAGGTTTTAGGATGCAAGGTCGATCAGTCAACACTAAATGATGAATCATTTATTATTGCTAAGAATTCTGCCAAAGTCGAGGCAGAACATCAGACTGAGGCATATAAGGAAGCACAATTAAAGATGCAGGAAGAAGCAAGCAGTGATACTGTATTGCTTGCAAGCGCACAGCAAAGAGCACAGAAGTTATTGGAAGATTACGTTAATAACATCGGTAACTGTATAGGAAAAACATATAAAATAGAATGGATATATTTGGAAAATGCGGAAAAGCTGCAGAGTACTGATTAAGCACTTTTTAAACGAAATTAAATGAGAGAATTATTTATTCGGTATAAGGTATATGTTTGGATTTGGAAAGAAGCTGAGAAAGGATCTTCCGGCTATAGATATCAGTAAGAAGAAAGTAAAAGGATTCTTTGGCAGGGAGAAGATAGTACCGCGCAGCAAGATGGAACAGCAAAAACTGAAAGCAGAGTTGATAAAGCAGTATCCTGACCGTTATTTTGTTGATAATCTCGGTGAGTATAATTCAATCAAGTCCAGAGATGAACTCTCATGGATTGATGATATCGAAGCTTTTGATGCTTTTATGGACGAATAACATATATAAATGTGCACCAAGGAGGTCTGAATAATGGCGGAATCAGCTGGTCAAGATAGGTTTTCATATTGGACGCAACTTTTTGATCAAGAGGTTTGAGCAATTGGGAAGCAAACGCTTTATATCAAAAATTATTTAGTACTAATTTTGAAATAACCAAGATAAGACGCGGTAACAGTATCAATCACGAGCCAATTGTTGCTACCAAACAAATAGCCAAGCGGGATACCACCGTTGTTTCTGCCTTTCTCACACTTATTTCCCCAATCCTCTGAAATAACAGTATCAAGACTCTTTGTCGTTGCTGTTCTCAATCAGCTTTGTTACAACGGCATTCAGTTCCGCTGCCTTTTTCGATGTAATGGATTGAATGATATGAAGAAGCTGTTCCGTAGTAGCAACATCGGTGTTGTATCGTTTTCCGTCTGTGGAAAGCATTTTCAGTTGACTACATTTTGTAGTCAACTCACTGAATTACTGTACCATTAGATGAGAGTTTGAATGAGATGAGCGAAGATAATTTCACCCAGACCACCCAATCAGCCACCCAGACCACCCAATCTGAGAATTCAGCGAGTACTTCTGAGATAATTTATAGGATAATTACAGAGTGTTCGAATATTACGCAGAAGGAGATCGCTGAGAAAACTGGATTAAATATCAATACTGTAAAGTACTATGTACGAAAAATGCAGGCGAAGGGTATCATTGAACGAGCAGGAACTTCAAGAAATGGTCATTGGATCATGGGTGAGCGGGTTCCGCGAGTAACATTGTGTGAGCATTATCGCTGTCATCCGCAGATTATCGGCTTTTGTAATCAGAAATTTTATAATGGCGATCTGATTGTTATGACGGACGGAGAACAGGAAAATGCTTTGCAGCTGGTGACAACGGTTGTCGGCAATCATGAGCGTGACCGCATGAATCAGCGTCAGATTGATGTAATTCGCACAGAGATCCTGCCGAAGCTGGATTGCCCGAAGAGTGAAATTGGAATTATTGCTCCGTATCGCAATCAGGTTTATCAGCTTAAGAAGGAGTTGGCGGATCCGGCAATCGATGTGGCGACGGTACATAAATTTCAGGGGAGAGAGAAGGATGTCATTATTCTCTCAACCGTTGATGATACCGTAACAGAATTTTCGGATGATCCGAACCTTTTGAATGTGGCGGTATCCAGAGCAAAGAAAAAGCTCATTATTGTAGCAGCAGATCAGGAGCAACCTGCCGGCAGCAATGTGGGCGATTTGATTGGCTATATTCGATATAACAACTGCGAAGTGCAGCACAGTGAGATCAGTTCGGTTTTTGATTATCTGTATGGCCAATATACCGAAAGTAGGTTGGAATACCTGAAGAAGCATAAGCGGATTTCGGAATATGATTCTGAGAATCTGATGTATGCCCTGATTCAGGAAGAATTGCAGAGCCGAGATGGGGCAGCGTTAGGTGTGGTGTGCCACCAGCCGCTGCAGCTGCTTTTTCGGGATCAGTCAAAGATGGATACAGAAGAGCAGTGTTTTGTAAATACAGGCCTTTCACATCTGGATTTTCTGATTTTCAACAAGATCAGCAAGCAGCCGGTGCTGGCAATCGAGGTAGACGGCTTCTGTTTCCACAAGGACGGAACCAGACAGGCAGAGCGAGATAAGCTTAAGAATCATATTTTGGAAGAATACGGCCTGCCGCTGCTGAGATTCAAGACCAATGGCAGCGGTGAAAAAGAGGTGCTTTCAGCTGAATTAGATAAGTTGTTACATGCACAGTATAATGATGTTGAGATGAAGACGTCAGATGGCGAATCGGTGAGTTGAAAGAGGAAAGGAATAAAGGGAAATGAGGATCAGAAAAGCAGAAGAGAAAGATATTCCTATGATCATGGAATTGTTGGGACAGGTATTGGCGATACATGCAGAGATACGTCCGGATATTTTTATTCCGGGAACTACGAAATACACAGTCAGTGAGCTGGCAGAGCTTTTGAAGCAGGAGGATAAGCCTATCTACATTGCGGTAAACGATGAGGATGTATGCCGGGGATACGCCTTCTGTCAGCTCAAAGAGCAGGATTTTTCAACCAATATGGTACAGTTTAAGTCGTTGTTCATCGATGATCTGTGTGTTGATAAAGATGCGCGTGGACAGCATATCGGTGAATATCTGTTTGAATATGTCAAGCAAGAAGCAAAAAAACTGGGCTGCTATGAAGTTACCTTGAACGTCTGGGCGGGAAATACTTCGGCAGAGCATTTCTATGAAAAGATGGGTATGAAGACACAGGAACGACGGATGGAATATATACTGTGAATATTTGATATGCCATATTATATGTTTTGTGATGAATGATGTGTTATACAAGCATCCGCATAAGCGATATCGCACGAAAGAAGAAAACAGAATCATTGGCAGGGAGAAGATATTACAGCGCAGCAGGAAGGTACTATTTTAAAGAGAGATAAATAATTTTTTGTTGGTGCAATAGTATGTTGATGATATAATCAAAAAAAGAAAGGAGGAAAACCAACATGGAGATTAATAAAAAGTCATTGAAGGTGCAAGCCTATAATTATCTTAAGGATTGTATTATAAGAGGAAAATTTGAATATGATAAGATATATACGGAGGTTAATATAGCCAAGGAACTAGGTATATCAAGAACTCCAATCAGAGAAGCGGTATTACAGCTTGCACATGATGATTTTGTTGAGCTAAAGCCTAATAAGGGGTTTGTTGTAAAATCATACTCAATAGAAGAATTGAGAGACTATCTGGATCTTAGAAAAGCGATAGAAGGTTTTTGTGGTATCTATACGATAAAAACAAAGGATACCGAAAGATGGCAGCTTCTTATCGGCAAATTAGAAGAAAATCTTAATTCAATGGAACATGAACTTGAAGGAGCGCATGATCCGGTAGAATTTATGAAGATTGATTCTGAGTTCCATTTTACGCTTATCGATTATGCAGGAAATATACAGATGACTCGTATAATGCGGGATTTAAGGGATAAAATCGATAGAATAGGAATTGAATCAGAGCAATTGGCAAACAGATGTGAAGAAACATTTGCCGAGCATAAGGCAATTGTGAAAGCAATTAAAGAGGGTGATAAGGATGCTATCGTTAATGCTTATGGATATCATTTTGAAAAATGCTTTGAAGCAATGACAGGATGCGAAAACATTCACAATATTGCATGAGATTTTTAGGCTAATTTTTTGCAAAAAACATGTTGCATGCAACATGTAATAGATATATGATTTAAATGCCATAGATAATAAGGCATTTAATTTTTAAACAAATCAGTTACATGCAACATACATCGTAAAGAGGAGGATCTAATAATGAAAAAGTTTGCAGTAGTGGTGTTGAGTGGAATTATGGCACTCAGTCTTGCGGCATGTGGAGGCAGCAGTACACAAACCGGTCAGGCAGCAGCAAGTGATAAGACTGCCGAAAGTACGGGGGCAGACAACTCAGGTGCAACTGTAATTAAGCTTGGTAATTCTGTTTCGGAAGATTCACCATATAATATCGGAGCACAGAAATTCAAGGAAATAGTTGAAGAAAAGACAAACGGCAGATATGAGATCCAGATATATCCAAATTCACAGATTGGCGGAGAACGCGACCTTATTGAGGGAGTACAGATGGGCTCTGTAAGTATTTCTATTACAGCTTCGGCTCCGGTTGCGAATTTCTGTAAGGAACTTAATGTTTTGGAAATTCCTTTCCTCATAAGAGATTATGACCATGCCGATAAGATACTCCTTGGAGATATTGGAAATGAGCTTGAAGAGAAGGTTTCAAACAGTGCCGGCGTAAAGTGTTTAGGATTCTGGGATAACGGTTTCAGAAGCCTTGTAACCAGAGATAAAAAAGTTGAACATGTTTCTGATATACAGGGACTTAAGATCAGAACTATGGAGAACTCATATCATCAGGCTCTTTGGAAAGCGCTTGGAGCAGACGCAACACCAATGGCATGGGGAGATGCATACACAGCTGTACAGCAGGGAGCACTTGACGGCCTTGAGAATGCAATTAGTTTGCTTTATTCGCTTAAAACAGCAGAAATAACTAAATATCTTGCTGTAACAGAACATCTTTATTCGGCAGGAATCGTGCTCATGAATCAGGATATATGGAACAGTATGTCAGCTGAGGATCAGGCAATCTTTGAGGAGGCATTTTCAGAGGCAGGTCTTTATGAGCGTGAAGAGGCAAGAAAACTTGCGGATGATGCAGAGGCAGGAATGGCCGCAGAGGGACTTGAAGTTACTCATCCGGATAAGCAGGAACTTTATGATGCTACAAAGGATGTAAGAGCAGAGCTTTCAAAGGATTTTGAAGATCTTGTTGCAAGAATAGAAGCTGTAGAATAAAAAATGCTGCACAGAAAAAAGGCAACAACATATTCAAATATGTGTTGTTGCTGGATTTCCGACCGGAAGCGGCGGATATTTGGTATTTAAGGAGTGAATAGAATGAAAGCATTATACAGCTCGTTACATAAGGCTATAAGGGGTATCTTGTTTGTTATCCTAACGCTTATGGTCATTATTGTAACTATGCAGATATTGGTAAGACATGTATTTTTCTATAGCCTGAGCTGGTCGGAAGAGTTATCAAGATATCTTTTTGCATGGTTGATCCTGGTAGGAGCATGTCTGGGCATAGAAGACAGAAGTTCAATATGTATTGATGTAATAGAGAATCTGACAAGCGGAAAAGCAAAGAAATTAATCCATGTACTGCAATATGTTTTTTCACTTATAGCGATAGGAATCATGTTCTTTGCATCAATTAAGTTCGTACAGCTTGGAACTAGACAGTTGAGTCCGGCAATGGCTATTCCGATGGCATTCATCTATATCTGTTTTCCTATCGGATTTGTGTTAATGGCACTGGAAAATATAGTCAAGCTGATTCAGATATTAAGAACCGGAGATGTAATTACGGAAGAAGCTGACGGAGGTGAACAGTAATGACATTACCATTTAGTGCAGTAGTGCTGTTTGTTACGCTTTTGGCATTAATGTTTTTAGGTATGCCTATTGCAATGGCGCTTATACTTTCAAGCATCTTATCTATTATAGTTGACGGTTCTTATCCTATTACAGTAGCGGCACAGCGAATGTTTACAGGCGCAGATACATTTTCGTTATTGGCTATACCGTTTTTTATGCTCGCCGGAGAAATAATGCAGAAGGGTGGTTTGTCAAAACGTTTGGTTGATTTTGCAAACAGCCTTGTTGGATGGATATCAGGCGGACTGTCACTTGTATCAATTGTTGCCTGCACATTTTTCGCAGCTATATCAGGATCAAGCGTTGCAACTTCAGCTGCTATCGGTGGAATTATGTATCCGGAAATGGTTAAGCATGGATATCCGAAAGATTATTCCGCAGCAGTACAGGCTATAGGAGGAACACTCGGAATTGTTATTCCGCCAAGTATCGTATTCATTATGTACGGTACAGCTACAAATGTGTCGATTGCAGATCTTCTTATGTCAGGCGTTATTCCGGGATTCTTTACTTGCTTTGCACTGTGTGCATTGGCTGTATTATTTGCCAAGAAGAATAATTATCCTAAAAATAACGGATTTGATATTAAAGAAGTCGGAAAAACATTTAAAGCATCGATTTTTGCACTTCTTATGCCGCTTATCATATTGGGAGGAATATATGCAGGTATATTTACTCCTACTGAGTCAGCTGTCATTGCTGTTGTATATGGTTTTGTCGTATCACTCTTTATCTATAAGGAGATCGAGCTTAAGGATATCGGAACAATAATAATTGCGACAGCAAAGAGTACAGCAAATTTGATGATACTTGTTATAGCTGCACAGTTATTCGGATGGCTCATAACAATGTATAACGTACCGAATATAGTAACAAATGCTGTACTTTCCGTAGCAGGAAACAAATACATTTTCCTTATCTTTGTTAACATAATACTATTGATCACCGGAATGTTTATGGAGGTAGGTGCTACCGTACTTATTCTTGCACCCATAATGCATCCTATGGCAGTTGCCTACGGTATAAATCCGGTTCATTTCGGAATGATAGTTGTATTTCTGCTTGCTTTGGGTCAGGCAACACCGCCATTCGGTACAACACTTTTTGTTTCATGCGGCATAAGTAAGGAACCTGTTGTAAATGTGTCAAAGAAGGTAATGCCTTTTATAATTTGTGAGGTTGTTTGTGCATTAGTTTTCTCATTCGTACCGATTTTGTCAACATGGCTTCCGGGCTTGATGAAATGATTTGATATGTAAATGTTTAGTTGCAGTCTTTTAGGAGGACTTTGATTATGAAAATAACAGCAATTGAAACCGTAGAACTTCCAAAGCACCCGCGTCATATCTGGGTATTGGTTCATACTGATGAAGGTATTACAGGTATAGGTGAGGCTCACGATAAGGTTGAGCTTACGAGAGCAGCTGTGCATAGCTTTTGTGCCGAAATCATGCTTGATCAGAACCCGATGGAGATAGAAAAGCTCTGGGCTATGATGTATGACAGTGCTAATTATACCGGCTACATGGGCGCAGAAATGAGAGCTATGGGTGCAGTTGATATGGCTCTTTGGGATATCAAGGGTCAGGTTGCAGGACTTCCTGTTTATGAACTGCTCGGAGGCAAGACTCAGGATTCATTGCGTATATATAACACCTGCATCAGCTACGGAGATATAAGAGACCGTGAAATGTTTATGGAGGATGCGGGAGAGCTTGCAAAATCATTGCTCGCAGAAGGTATCACTGCTATGAAGATATGGCCGCTTGACAGTCTGTCCGAGAGATACAATGGTCAGTATGTTACAAGAGAGGAAATCCGTAAGGGACTTGAGCCGTTCAAGAAGATTCGTGATGCAGTAGGCGATAAGATGGATATAGCATTGGAGATGCATTCAAGATGGAATGTACCGATGGCTATCCGTATCGCAGAAGAGCTTGAGCAGTATAATCCTATGTGGTTTGAGGATCCTATTCAGATCGATAATATTTCGGCACTTGCAAGTCTCAGAAAGAAAATAAATCTGCCTATACTTGCGTCGGAGCGTCTTGCTACAAAGTATCAGTTCAGAGAACTTTTTGAAAAGGATGCATGTGATATCGCAATGTTTGACGTTAGTTATGTCGGTGGAATTACAGAAGGTAAGAAGATTGCTGCTATGGCAGAAACCTATCATTTACCGGTTACAACTCATAACTGCGGATCACCTGTTATGTATGCTGTTGTTTCGCAGTTGATGGTAACATGCCCGAATACCAACGGAATTGAAACTGTACGTTCACTCTATAAGACATTTGATATGTTTGATTACGGTCCGGATATTCATGACGGACATATTTTCTTCAACAACAGACCGGGTCTTGGACTTAAGTTCAAGGATGAAGTATATAATGCTGAGGATACTATTCATACTGTTACAAAATCAGCCAGACATAATCAGATGTTTGCTGTTACGGGAGATCCGTGGGCTCAGTCACCGGGAGATAATAAGGCCGGAAAGATCAGCGTAAACTAATATTTATATCTTTCATAATGAAAGGCTTTCTTTTACTATCTGCATGGTAGTGGTAGAAAGCCTTTGTTATTTCTATCCGATACTTCCCACAGTGTGTACAACATGGATCAGACTTTAAAAGTTTTGCGATAATACCTTTTCAGTCATAAAACATGCACACGGCAGCGATTTAATGCATAAAAGTAAAGACTTGTAAATGTAGAACGAAAAACGTAGTGTTTATCAAAAGATACAATTAATACGAGAACAAATAGTGCAAAATGCACATAAAATCCTTGTTAAAATATTAACCAACCAATAATTTCAACAAAAAGTATTGAAAATTAAACAACTCATAGTATGATGAGCTATATAGATAAGTGAGCGAATAAATGTATATTTTATGCAATTACGTATGGAATGGTTTTAGGAACCCGCTCACTTACAAGGGAGGTTTGTATGATTAGTTTCTTTATCTGTCTGATAGCACTCGTCGCAGGCTATTTTACCTATGGTAAATTAGTAGACAGTACATTCGGACCTGACGACCGTGAGACACCGGCTGTCAGAATCAACGATGGTGTTGATTACGTTGTTATGCCGCAGTGGAAGCTGTTCCTGGTTCAGCTCCTTAATATTGCGGGACTTGGTCCTATCTTCGGAGCACTTCAGGGTGCGCTTTGGGGACCTATAGTTTTCCTTTGGATCACCTGCGGTACTATCTTTGCCGGTGGTGTTCATGACTACTTCTCGGGAATGCTTTCAGAGAGAAATGAGGGTGCATCTATCTCTGAGGTAACAGGTAAGTATCTCGGAAGCGGAATGAAGACTGTAATGCGTATATTCTCGGTAGTTCTTCTTATCATGGTAGGTACTGTATTTGCCAAGGGACCTGCAGGACTTATCGTTAAGATGATCGATCCTGCCGGAGAGGGTACAGGTCTTGTTGCAAGTGCAACATTCTGGCTTGTAATTATCCTTATTTATTACTTCATCGCAACATTTATCTCGATCGATGCCATTATCGGACGTATCTATCCTATATTCGGTATCTGCCTTATCGTGATGGCGGTGGGAGTTGCATTCGGTATTATCACAAAGCCGGAGTACCAGATCCCGGAGATATGGAACAGCCTGTACAACATGCATCCTAAGGCTACACCGATCTGGTCATTCATGTTCATTACCGTTGCATGCGGAGCTATCTCAGGTTTCCATTCAACACAGTCACCGCTTATGGCTCGCTGCTTAAAGAGCGAGAAGCAGGGACAGTTCGTATTCTACGGAGCAATGGTAGGCGAAGGTATCATCGCACTTATCTGGGCAGCAGCAGGCTGTGCTATCTATGAGAAGACAGGCGGACTTTCAACAGGTCTTCTTGAGAGCATTGGCGGAGGACAGTCGGCAGCAGTTTATGATGTATGTATCAAGACAATGGGTAAGGTCGGCGTTGCTCTTGCAATGCTCGGTGTTATCGCTTGTCCTATCACCTCAGGTGATACAGCGTTCCGTTCGGCAAGACTTACAATTGCCGACTGGGCAGGTCTCGATATGAAGAAGTGGCAGACAAGACTTGCACTTACTATTCCGGTACTCGGAGCAGGTGCTGTTATTTCACAGCTTGACTACACTATCGTATGGAGATACTTCAGCTGGACAAACCAGACACTTGCTATGATCGTTCTCTGGTCTGCATCAATGTATCTCTACAGAGAGAAGAAGAATTACTGGATCACTGCAGTTCCTGCAACATTCATGAGTGCTGTAAGTGCTACCTACTTCTTACTTGCACCTGAGTGTCTCGGAAACTTCCTCAATGCCAAGACAGCAGAGGGAGCTACAATATACAACACAGCAGTTGCATATCCGATAGGCATAATCGTAGCCGTTGTATTCCTTGCTATCTTCATTAAGGCAACAAAGAAGCCGGCTCCGGAACAGGCATAAGCAAAAACAGTAATTATCTGTTTATATGCAGGCAACAATTAAATATTGATAATAAAGGCGGAGGTGTGCGGTTATTCACTTCCGCCTTTTGTTAAAGAAGAGTTATCAACAAAAGGAAATTTAGTATTATGAGTTTATTTATGTCTGCTGTCGCGACTGAGCTTACACCGAGCGAGCTTGCGAACGAGAAAAAATGTATGAAGAAAATCGGACGTAACGGTGTCGGAGACAAGGCTGTATTTTTGTCTTCGCTCATTGCCGATCGAAGCAGATATGTGTGTTTCGGGGACATCAACAGGATATATAAGCAGGTGGCAATGTCTAAGGGGGGATTTACCGGTAAGGGGATATTCGGAAGCCTGTCATATATTATCGTTGAACTTAGGAGCGGAAACAAAATAAAGTGTTCCGTACCGGTGGAGCAGGATGCTGATGCATTGCTTGAAGAAGTTGTTGTGCGTTGTCCGGGTAAGCCTATACACAGCCGTGAGGCAGAGCAAAAGCTCCGTCAGGCGGAAAAGGAAGAACGTGCAAGGTATGCGGATAAAATAAGCGACAAGGCAGAGGAAACCATCAGGGAGCTTGAAGCTGATAAGGCTGTACTTGAGAAGCAGCCTAAGCTGTACCGTGAGCTTGCACAGTCGGCAAAACAGCTCAGGATAGTGCAAAGAGTCAATCCGAGCTACAAATGGCTCGCACTTGTGGTGCTCATCATGGCAGCTGTTGCAAGCGTGTTCGGGGTTATCCGTATGATCAACGGAGGTACAACAGAGATCTATATAGTTTTCTTCGGATTTGCAATAATATTTCTCATTTCGGCTTCGAGGGTGCTGCCGAGCGCAAGAAACAATATAAATAAGGTTACAGAGGCTAACGAGCAGGCAGTTGCAGCCATGGAAGCTGCAATTAATGGCAAAGAGCTTGCCGTTCCGGCAAGATATGCGCACCCGATAGTGCTTGATCGTATGATAAGAGTTATACGAGAAGGACGTGCCGAGACTGCGGGAGATGCTCTTGAGCTTGTCAAAGCGGATCTTAAGGCATTAAATGCGGATGTAAGTGTTTCGCAAAAGGAGTATGACGAGGTCGTTGAGATCAAGCCTATGTTCCTTAACAACGATTACAAATAATTAAGATGCATCTATCTGCGGCAGGAGACTTTGTGGCGGCTTTGCTTTTAACTACGGTCTTGTGCCGCATTTTTATAAAGAGAAAATACTATGAACAAAGAGCTGTTTGAAATATTAGAGAAGGACGGAGTAGATGCAGGACTGCTTAAGGCTGTAGAAGGTTTTACTGCGGAAACGCAAGCAACAGAGCTTGAATCGCGCATACCTGAGCCTGATTGTCCGTATTACGGCAGAGAGATATGGAATGAAGCTATAGCGGCTCTCATAAGCGGAAGGAACCTGCTGCTTTCGGGACCTAAGGCTACGGGCAAGAATATACTCTGTGAGAATCTTGCGAAGCTGTTTATGCGTCCGGTATGGGATGTGTCATTTCATGTCGGCATGGATGCGTCATATATGATAGGTGCGGACAGCTTTGACGGTTCAAAGGTCGTGTTCAAGCCGGGACCGGTATTTCTTGCTGCAAAGTACGGTGGATTTGCGGTCCTTGATGAGATCAATATGGCTAAAAATGAAGCTCTCGCTGTGCTTCACAGTGTCTTGGATCACAGGCGTGTGATAGATGTTCCGGGATATGAAAGACTTAAACTCCATCCGACAGCCAGATTTATAGCAACCATGAACTATGGCTACGAGGGAACAAGGGAGCTTAACGAGGCTCTTGCTTCGAGATTTCTGGTTATCTCGGTGCCTATAATATCCGAAGAAAACTTAAGACGTATTATCGACGGCAAATTTCCGGGACTTAAGGAAAAGCACCGTGATCAGTTCATTAAGCTTTTCTATGAGTTAAACGATAAGGCAGAGCATGCGGAGATATCGGAGAGGGCGGTCGATTTGAGAGGTTTACTGGACGCGATTGCGATAATGCAGCTTGGGATATCCGTGAGATCCGCACTTGATATGGGAATTGTTAATAAGTGCTTTGATGAGCATGAAAGAAAGTTGATAAGTGATGTTATTACCGCCCGCATACAAGACAGACCGGGCAGAGAGTTATTTGACTGATCATGAGTAAAGTGACCGAGGACGAAAGAAAAAGAGCGGAAAATCTGATATGGACTGCGGCGGGCAGCTATGACTTCTCGCCGGATTTCTGTTCGTTTAATGATGACGGAAGCGCAGATGTCTATATGAATATCGTTATCGGTCTAGAGCATAAGTGGCTGGGGGAGAGGACGGATAAGCTGCTCAAAGAAGCAGCAGAAAGCAGACGAGCCGCAATACTTACAGATACGCTTTGGCTCGGTATAGAGTCATACGTATATGCCAAGGAGGTTGCTGTAAGACCTGTGCTTACGGAACTTAGGAGAAAGCATGCCGGGGAATATTTTGAGAGATTGAAGAATCTCAACCGTCAGCAATGGATGGCGGAGAATAAGCAGCTTTTGGATCAGCAGACAATACGCTGGAGCAGAGTGCTGGGAAAAGAAAAGAAGATATACGCGCCGGACCGCAAGGCATTGGCGGCAGCGCTTGAGTTATCGCCGTCTCTCAGTGCGGATGAGGCCGCAGATAAGCTTATGGGTATACTTGTGAGATTTTTTGCTTTCAAGGGAGGAGACAAAGAAAGGCCGCGAAGTGTAAAGCTTAAGGCGGGAGAAGCATGGATACTTAAACATGTTTTTAAGACGGAGCACAGGCATACCGATACAGTCATGATGAAAAACAGCTTTGACGGAAGCGCTACTGAGGGAGGAACTGCATCTAAGGATGATAAGCACAGCAGTACTCATCAGTCCGGTGACAGAGCTTATATAGAGGCTTGTTTCGGAAGATCTCTGTATAATGATGAGGAATTGAAGCGAATAGAGAGCAGGCTTTGTGTCGGAGTACACAGAGCCTGCAGAGTCTTTGTGACTGACGGCAGAATGTCTGAGGATAAGGCACTGTCTCAGGAATCGATCAAGATACGTAACGACAGTGCCCGTCAGGAGCTGTTGAACCGCAGGTATATGCAGTCGGAGGGAAGCCTGCCGATCTCGATGGTAAGGAGACTTTCCGCAAGACTTGAGGTGGTTTTGGCTGAGCTTAGGCAGAATATTGCTGTAAATGCTGCAGCAGGAAGACTTAATGCGAGCAGATCCTGGCGTATGCCGATATTAAGTGATACGGAGGTATTTACCAAGAACAGGGCTGAGCGTGAGCTGCCGATAGATGTTACCGTATTGCTTGATGCCAGCGCATCTAGGATGCAGGTGCAGGAGCAGCTTGCGGCTGAGGTATGGATACTTGCCGAAGCATTGAAAAGATGTCATGTGAGCTCTCAGGTGTTATCATTCAGATCGCTCAGAGGATATACCATACTTGAGCGTATGAAGGCTTTTAAAGATAATGATACCTCGGGGTTTTTCGGATTTTATGCGGCGGGCTGGAACAGAGACGGATTGGGGCTGAGACTTGCCGCGGATGAATTGCTTAGGGCAAATAACGGCAGAAAGCATATACTTATAGTACTTACAGATGCAAGTCCGGATGATTCGGAGCGTATTGCAGCGGGAGGCAAATACCCTATCGGGACGGCATATGAGGGCGCAGCGGCGATTGAAGATACGGCAGAGGCCGCAGCGGAGATAAGAAAGAACGGGATACTTATATACGGGCTTTTCCTCGGAAGGACCGATAATATTGAAAATCTGCACCGTATATATGGTAAGGATCAGGTGCGTATACATGATATATCTCAGTTTGCAAAGGCGTGTGGAGAGTTGTTTGTGAAGGCGGTCAATGAATTGTAGCCACTCTCATCAAAAAGTAATGTCTTCTGAACGCGGTATGGTATCAGCTTTTACATTGCGCTTCATCTGTGCTCAACGACAGTCATATAAAACTTTGAATATTCAAAAAAAATAAGCCGATGCAGTTTGAGTGTAAGCTTAAGTTGCATCGGCTTTGTATTGCAGAAATATTTAATTAAGGCATTTGCCGTATCAAGCCTTGTCGAGATCGTAGTGGGCTCGCTCACCGCCGACGAACTTGAGTCTTGTCCTTGCACATACAACATGTGCATGGCCGATCTCCTTTGTTGCGATTCGTACCGGTACGGCAACGTCTCTTAAATGCATGCCTATCAGAGTATCTCCTATATCTATGCCGGCATGAGCCTTGATATGCTCTACTGCAACAGGAGATTCAAACATGCCGTAGGCTGCGGTTGCGAAGGATCCGCCTGCCTTGAGCTGAGGCACGACATTTACAGGCTCGTAAGAGTAACGCTCGGCAGCAGCCTCTTCGATAATAATGGAACGGTTCAGATGCTCACAGCACTGAGCGGCAAGATAGATGCCCTTTGCCTTAAGCTCACTGTAGAGTACCGAGCATATAGCTTCACCGATCTCGGCACTTGAGTGTGAGCCTATCCTGAAGCTTCCGACCTCACTTGAAGAGCAGCCTACGACAAGTATCTGTCCGGGCTTGAGCCTTGCGACTTCAAGCAGCTCGTCCAATACCTTCTTTGTTTGTTCTTTTATTTCATCCAATGTAAGCTCTTGTTCATCCATGATCATCTCTCCTTTTATCAGCGTCTCTGAATTGCACGCTCCCATACATGACTCTTTTCAAGTACGGCGATAAGTACAAGACTGAGTACTATATTTGTTCCGGCCTGTACACTGTTGCTGATGACAGACGGGAATGCTGCTGCGCCGTAACCCATGACGAAATACTCATATACCAGATAACCGAGTACCATCACTATCTCGGCAGCTATTGCCGAAATTATATAAACGACGGCTTTTGCCGCATCCTTGCCGTTGGCTTTTGTGCCGAGGCTCTTATATATCTTATATGCTGCAAGTGCCATAAGCAACTTGATTATAAATGTTCCCGGTGCATAAGCCGGATAACCGCTAAGGATATCGGCAAGTCCTGAGCCGAGTCCTGCGGCTATAACACCGTACCAGCCGCCGAGGAGCCAGGCGCTTAAGAGTACTCCTGTATCACCTATATTAACATAACCGTTGGTTCCGAGAGTCGGTACCTTTATTACCATTGTGAATACACAGGTAAGTGCGGTAAACAAGGCTCCGAATACCAGTCCGTTCAAATTCTTTCTGTCCATAATTAATACCTCTCTAAATGATTTTGTGCTGATTATACTCTCGTCTGGATATACGACAATGTTCAGATTTGTCTAATTTTTTATAACCAGATATTTGAGCTTGAAAATAGCTGCATTGACAAGTATAATTCTAATGAAAACAGATTGTTCGAGATAGGCGACGGAGTGTTATGACAGAGTTTATGAGTGCAGACAAGTGCATAGCTTTGAAAAGTACGGCAATGGCCGATAAAAAGCGCTGTTATATAGCTATCGATCTTAAGTCTTATTATGCGTCCGCAGAGTGTGTCTCACGGGGACTCGATCCTCTCAAGGTCAATCTTGTGGTTGCCGATTCTTCGCGCACAGACAAGACCATATGTCTTGCGGTATCTCCGGCGCTTAAGGCGTACGGGATATCCGGCAGGGCAAGACTCTTTGAGGTGGTGCAGAGAGTGGAGGAGATCAATGCTGAACGCCTCGCGGCTGCGGTAAGAGAGCATACCGCTGTTGTACATGACGGTAAGCCGGATTTCAGAGGGGAGTCCTATGTTGACAGAGAACTTAAGCGGGATTCGGGGCTTAAGCTTTCATATATAGTAGCGCCGCCTCGTATGGCATATTATGTGGAGCTTTCTGCAGAGATATACGGTATATATCTTAAGTATGTTTCTTCTGAGGATATAGTTGTTTATTCCATCGATGAGGTCTTTATAGATGCGACACCGTATCTGGGCATATATGATACGACGGCTCACGAGCTTGCGATGAGTATGATCCACGATATACTCGAGACTACAGGGATCACAGCTACCGCAGGTATAGGCAGTAATCTATATCTTGCCAAGCTTGCCATGGATATCATTGCAAAACATACCAAGGCAGACAGTGACGGAGTGCGTATAGCGGAGCTTGACGAACGAAGCTTCAGAGACCTGCTATGGGATTACAGACCGATAACGGCGTTCTGGATGACCGGACCGGGAACTGCCGAGAGACTGAGAGCGCATGGCATTTACACTATGGGAGATATTGCAAGGCACTCGCTTAAGGATCAGGAATGGTTTTACAAAAGCTTCGGAGTGGATGCGGAGATACTGATAGATCATGCATGGGGGATAGAACCCTGCGGACTCAGGGAGATCAAAGCCTACAAACCGAGTACGACAAGCCTGAGTGAGGGTCAGGTGCTGACTGAGCCGTATGAGTATTGCAAGGCGGCGATAATAGTACGTGAGATGGCAGACAGTCTGGTTATGCAGCTTACGGAGCATGAGATGACCGCAGGAGGCATAACTCTTGATATAGGATATGACAGAGAAAACTGTGACAGCGGTATATGCCGTAGCAATATCAAAGTCGATCATTACGGAAGAAGGGTGCCGAAGAGTGCACACGGAAGCGTTAAGCTTAACGACACGGTATTGGGGAGCCGTATCATACCGGCGGTTATGAGGCTTTTTGAGGATATATGTAATAAGGATTATACTGTAAGGCGTATCAATATAACACTTACCGGACTTGAGCATGATAACGGATGCTTTCAGACGGATATTTTTACGAATGCGGAGGATAACGAACGGGAGAAGCATTTGCAGCAGGCTATGCTTCATATAAAGAAGCGTTACGGTAAGAATGCCGTGCTCAAGGGAACAAGCTATGAGGACGGCGCAACCATGCGTATTCGCAACGGACAGATAGGCGGCCACAGAGCGTGAGAGAGGTCGGTATGGGATATAATGCTTACAGAGATATAATGGAAGCTGTTCGGCCGGAACTTCCGAGCGGGCATCCAAGGATGGATATGCTGAACAGAGCCAAGATATTTGCGCCATTTGCGGCGCTCAGAGGATTTGAAGAGAGGATTTCGGTCGAGGAAAAGAGGTCACGGGATGAGACACAAGGATGCTCAATTGATGAATATGATGCTTGAGTATATCCGGGCTTATTATACGGAGCACGGACACATGCCGTCGGTGGGAGATATAGCCAAGGCGCACGGTGTTGTACGAAGCACGGCTTATACTTATCTTGTGGCTATGGATAAGGAGGGACTTATCGGCTACAAGGACGGAAGGATAGCGGATAATGCGACGGAGCTTATTAAGCATGAGCATGAGCCGGCCGCTCTGCTAGGCAGTATTGCCTGCGGAAGTCCTGAGCTTGAGGAGGAGAATGTCGAGTGTATAGTTAATCTTCCGACTGCGGTATTCGGAAAGGGACCGTTCTATCTGCTCAGAGCAAGCGGAGATTCAATGCTTGACGAGGATATTTGCGAGGGGGATCTCTTGGTGATAAGGCGTGGAGCCGATGCGTCCGTTGGAGATATTGTAGTTGCACTTGACGGACAGAATGAAAATACATTAAAGAAATACGGCGGTATAGATGAGGATAGCGGAGAGGCTGTGCTTAAGTACTGCAACAAGGCTGTATACGGGGACAGAGAGATACGTGTAAAGGAGCTTAAGTGTCAGGGGGTACTGTCCCATATAATAAAATCAAGATAATTAGCGCATAAACGGAATCGGAAAGATGAGGATGAGCAAGTTTACTTGCAATCATTCTCATCTTTTTGATTGCGTAACGGAAATGAGCACAAAGTGCCGATAGGCACGGGTGCGAATTTTCGTAGGATTGCG
>JAUNWP010000063.1 GCA_030540255.1 Eubacteriales bacterium
TGAATATTCGGACGGCTGCCTTTGCAGCTCTAAGAATTGATTTATAGAAATGATTTATGCTTTGATTAAAGTATAGCATACCGCAAGCCGAAAAAATGCACATTCCTATTTTCTGATTTTTGTACATTTTATGTAAACAATATTTTCCATGATGAAAATGTATCTGCGTTTTTCAGTTATGTTTGGATTTAATATCCTGAAACTTACATATCTGATAATTATCGAAATATCGCAATACATTCTTTTGCTTCTGCGCAGCAGAAGCTACCTCTATGGGCGGGCTGGGACTGATGAGAAACTTTTGTTTCGAAATCAGGGGCTTATAATAGAGACCGATGCATCATGCACCAGCCCCACTATACTTTGGAGATCCAATACATTTTCACATCAGCCACAAATATAACGATTTCTTAAAATTTTAAAGACGTGAAAAGCCGGTCGTGGGAAATATCCCATGACCGGCTTCATTTTATAAACGGTATTAAACTTTGTTGTTTTATGATCAGAACTCGATATTGGTTCTTACGTCATCAACCTCTACTGCCTTGTCGATAAGACCGGACTCAAGCATCCAGTCTATATTCTCCTGCCAGCAATCATCAGACTGTGAAAGGAAGCTTGCATCATCATTCTCCATGAGCGGAAGTATGGTTGCGCTGCTCTTCTGCTCAACAGTCTCTGAGAGCGGGAAATTCTCCTCGTTCTGGTTATTAAGAAGGATAGCGAGGCATCCGTCCGGATCTGCCTTGAAGTCCTCAAAGCCCTTCTTTGATGCGCGAAGGAAGCCCTTAAGCATCTCCGGATCACTTTCGATAAGCTCATCATTTGCAAGGAATACAGCCTCATAGTAGTTAGGAATGCCGTACTCATTTACCATAAAGTAATTAACGTCGAAGCCTTCCTCCTCAAGCTGCGGAACCTCGTGGTTAACAAGGCAGCCGATAGTGGCATCAACATTACCTGTTGTCATTGAGCTCATAAGCTCGAAGCCTACATCCATCATGTTGACGGATGAGAAGTCTGCACCGTCAGCCTCCATCATAGTCTTAACTAGAGCTTCACTGAGAGCTGTTCCGGCATAGCCTACTGTCTTGCCTTCAAGATCCTTAGGACGTGTAATATTCTTATCCTTAAGTGAGAGTATAATGTTAAGCGGGCTCTGAACTACGGCGCCGATGCTCTTGACCTTGATGCCCTGGTTTGCTACAGCCTGAATAATATCATGCTGGTAGTAGAGTCCGATCTCTGCCTTTCCTGCCGCAACAATGCTCAAGGCATCATTGGCATTACTTGGGAACTGGATGTTGACCTTAAGTCCTTCCTCCTCATAGTAGCCCTTCTCTATTGCAGTATAGATAAATGTATGCAGTGCATTAGGATACCAGTCAAGTACCACATTGACTTCCTTGAGGTCTTTGGCCGATTTATCATCAGTTGTTGTATCAGCCTTAGCACTTTCCTCTGCCTTTGTTTCAGCTGCGCTTGTGCTTGTTGTGTTGCTGCTTCCGCAGCCTGCAAGCATAGATGCTGCAAGTGCGATAGACATAACTGCTGCAAGTATATTCTTCTTCATTTCTAAAATTTCCTCATACAGCTTGCCGGCTTGCTTTATTCCGGAGCATTAGTAATTATTTTTTCCCAAAAGTGACCGAAAGCTGCTTTTTTATTACTTATTGATTTTATTTTTGTCTTAATGATGTCTGTTAATTTGCTTATTACCGGATGTCTTACTCGTTTCTCCAGTGTACGAATCTTTCCTCAAGCACTCCTACAACGGCAACCAATACCATAGCTGCAATACTGAGTAAGAGTATAGGTGCGAACACGCCTGCTCCGTCAAGCTGGGTCATCATGCGTCGGCTGAAATATCCGAGACCTGACTGAGCGCCGAGCCATTCTCCTATTGCCGCTCCGATCAGAGAAAGCGGTATAGCCATCTTGATCGCAGAGAAAAAGTACGGCAATACTGCCGGCATCTTGAGCTTTATAAATATCGTGCGTCTGTCAGCTCCGAAGGTCTGCATGAGCTCTATCATGTCTGTTCTTACTGACTTAAAGCCGTCAAATACCGTTATGGTAATAGGGAAAAAGGTTATCAATACCGTAACGAGTACCTTGCTCCATATTCCGTATCCGAACCAGAGTACAAAAAGCGGTGCAAGTGCGGTAGTAGGTATGGTCTGACTGGCAATTATGAGAGGATAGAGTGCCTTCTCAACATTTTTATTGAGATCCATAACTATGGCAAGACCGAGTCCCAATATCACCGAGATGGCAAGACCTATACCGACCACCTCCATGGTTGCCGGAAGATGTGCCTTGAACAAGGGTTCTCTCAGATCCCAGAGTTTTTGAACTATCTGTATCGGAGACGGCAGTATATACGCCGCATCCAGCTTCATTGCACCTGCTTGCCATATCATGAGCAGTATCAGCATCAATACAGCTGCCGGAAGATTATAGGAAGGAGCTTTTCTTTTTTTCATGAATGCTCCTTTCTAAGCTTTTCTATAAGCTGTTCACGTATCTCAACCATATGAGCTTCCTCGAGTGTTGCGCGTGTACGCGGATACTCTGCCGGTATCGGGACTGCCGTCAGGCTGCTTATCGGATAATTATCCGCCGCTAATACTCTGCCGGACAAAAAAACTGCTTCTTCAACATCATGTGTGATAAAGAGTATGGTCTTATTCTCATGCTCCCACTGCTCCGACAGCCACTCTCGCATATTGAGTCTTGTAAGATAATCCAGTGCGGAAAACGGCTCATCCAGCAAGAGCAGCTCACAGCCTGTCATAAGAGTTCTTGCAAATGCCGCTCTCTGGCGCATTCCTCCGGAAAGCTCGGACGGTGACTTGTTTCCCAGACCTCCGAGTCCGACATTTTCAAGAGCCTCGTTAATCTTATCATTCATCTCGGCATCACTCATTCCGCCTCTTATCTCAAGCGGAAGTCTGACATTGGTCGCAACGCTTCGCCACGGAAACAGCAGATCACTCTGCGGCATATATCCGCAATAGCTCTTCTGCTCGTTAATATCTCTGCCGTTCACATATATATGACCGCTGTCAGGCTTAAGCAGCTTGTTGACAAGTCTGAATATCGTACTTTTACCGCAGCCGGACGGTCCGATAAGGCATACGAATTCACCCTTATTCAGGCTGAAGCTAAGCTTGTCTATGGTAGGCTTATTATCTCCGGGGTAAGTAAAGCTTACATCCCTGAACTCGAGCATAGCCTCGCTCATGCTCTCATCTCCCAAGCCATATCCCAGAAGGCTCCCTCATAACGTGAGCAGTTGATGAATATCTCCTTTAATCTTGCAAATCTTTCATCACCGCAATCTGCTATCAGTCTCTCGGTAAGAGCTTCCAGTTCTCTGTTTGCCTCTGCATATTCCGGTGCTGAATAACCGCTGATCCATTCTCCGTAGAATTCATGTTCTGCTGCCTTGGGATCCTTTTCCACAATATGCCTGCCGATCACCTCATAGCTTACGGCACAGCTTAATATTGCCGCCATGACCTCCGGTGCTCCTCCGTCATAAGCAGCACGAAGCATATATGAGGTATAGCTGAGATTATCAAGTGCAGGCTTGGTTGTTTCGGCCTCCTCAAGGCTGATGCCGAGTCTGTGCATATATCCCTTGTGGATATCCATTTCACCGTCAAGTATCTGCTTGACGTATGCGGCACAGAGCTTCATAGTCTCAGAATCTGTTGATTTTACCGTTCCGAGAGCAAATACTCTTGCATAATCTATAAGATACAGATAGTCCTGTATCATGTAATATTTAAATTTTTCCTTATCAAGCGTTCCGTCTGCAATGCCTCTTACGAAAGGATGTTCGTCATAGCCTGCCCATATATCCTTGGCGGAAGCAATAAGCTCATCTACTTTTCTCTTCATAGCCGGTGCTTCCTCTCAGTCTGCAAATCTGCCGCTTATATCAAAGGCGTGATTCATAGGTCCGGATCCCTGTCCGAGATCAAGCATTGCTCCCAGAGCTCCGCTTATATATGCCTTGGCACGTTCAACCGAGGCCTCGAGACTGTAGCCCTTGGCAAGATTTGATGCTATCGCGCTTGATAAGGTGCAGCCTGTTCCGTGTGTGTTGGGATTATTGATGCGAACTCCGTTGAACCAGTGATATTCTCCCTCTGCATAGAGCAGATCATTGGCATCATTTAACTTATGACCGCCCTTTACCAGCACGGCACAGCCATACTTGTTTGATATAAGCTCTGCTGCCTTAAGCATGTCCTCTGCCGATTTTACCGGCATCTCAGCCAGTACTTCGGTCTCCGGGATGTTTGGGGTAAGTACCGTAGCAAGCGGTAAGAGCTCAGACTTCAGTGTGCCTATGGCGTCCTCACTGATCAGTCTTGCGCCGCTTGTTGCGACCATAACAGGATCAACTACTATTTTTTCGGCCTTGTATTCCCTGAGCTTTGCCGAGATGCAGCGAATAAGCTCTGATGAAGAAACCATACCGATCTTGACAGCGTCCGGTCTGATATCGGTGAAAATGCTGTCCAATTGCATTGCCAGAAATTCAGGCGTAACCTCATAGATGCCCTGTACACCCACTGTGTTCTGGGCCGTAAGAGCTGTGATCGCACTCATGGCAAATACGCCGTTTGCGGTCATTGTTTTGATATCTGCCTGGATACCGGCGCCTCCGCTGGAATCACTTCCGGCGATCGTCAATGCTGTGTTCATTCCGTTCTCCTTTCGGTAAATGCATTAACCTTTTGTATTGCGTCACAAGGTGGTGCCCCCGATATAACGCAGAAAAGAGGAGCCGCTTGGGACCCCTCTTGATATAAAGTATCGGAAATGAATCTTTCCGAATGATCTTACAGGTATTTCCCTACGTTGGCATTATCCAAATCAGGTTATGGGTTACGACGATACAGTCGAATCTCAGCCCGCTTTATGCAAGCTCCCCTTAATCGGTTCGTTGAAGCAATAAACTCCTCTGTTCAATAAAATAAAATATGATAAATGCCTTTGTTTGTCAAGATTATTCCCTTCATTTATGTTATATTGAGAGACGGTCAAAAACAGACTTATGCTCTAAGCATACTTGTGCCCCACAGTGCATAAAACTATCGCATACTACCTTTATACTGCGATATTACGATCGAGCCTGAATAAATTCATAACTATAGCGCATAAAAGAATACCCTCCTTACTGCTTGTCCGGTAAAGAGGATACATATCAGAAAGTATGGATGCTAATACAAATAAAATAATAAGAAACACAAAAAACCTTCCTAATAATGCCAAGGAGCTTTGCGAGCTTCCTTATTTTAATATAGAAGAACTCTACGGCGGCAATCAGGAGCTCTTTCACAGCGGCTGGATGAGAGTAGGCGGATGCGCTGCCGTAACAGCCTGCGATACCTGCATATATCTTGATATGTATAAAGAAAGTAATAAGCTCTATCCGTTTGAGCTTGATAATATTACCAAGTCTCAATATGAAGAATTTGCAATGCAGATGAAGCCTTATCTTAAGCCCCGTTACTCCGGTATAGATAAGCTTGGTATATACACCGAAGGCTTTGGGGCTTACCTTCATGACCATGGCTGTGACAATATAAGTCTCACAGGCTTTGACGGCAGCAAAAGCTACACCGAAGCAAGAGCCTTCGTAATAAAGCAGATAAAAGCCAGGTATCCTATCCCTTATCTTAATCTGCGTCATAAGGATCCCGCATTTGCCGATTTTGTATGGCATTGGTTCCTTATCACAGGCTATGCCGTATTTAATGAGGTAATGATGGTCAAGCTCGTCTCCTACGGCGAGTACATATGGGCAGATTTCGGAAGACTCTGGAATCTCAGCTCCGGACGTAAGGGCGGAATGATACGCATAGAAAAGCATGGCTGATGCTGCGGCTCCGATAAGCCGCGCACGCCATGCTTTTCTAGTTCAGCTATGGGGCTGTAAAGTATTGCAAAGATCCATTTTTTTTGAAGATCCTTCAGCAACACATTAGATTTTATTTATCCGGTATTATCCGTCAGTAAATATCCGCAATAATTATATGTCCGATACTGTCCGTCAGTTCTTGATAGCCTCCAGTATCTCCCTTATCTTGGCATCCTCGGCATCATTTGCAATAACATTAGGTTCACTTCCGTATTCGTTGGAAATAACTCCCTGAATAAGCAAAGCTCTCTTAACTGCTGTAAGGAAAGGCGCACAGATCTCAAACATATCCATAAGCTTGTTGACCTTACGCTGAATCTTGGCGGACTTGTCCCAGTCCTTTGTATTTACAGCCTTTACCCACTCTGCCATAAGCTCCGGACAAACATTGGTGAGTCCTCCTATGCAGCCGGCTCCTCCGGACATAACATTATGTACAAAGAACTCATCAAAGCCGCTGTATATCTCAAAATCAGGGAACTCCGGAAGTACAGTCTCGCATATCTTTCTTGTGTGTGCAAAGTCCTTGACGGTATCCTTACAGCCCTTGATGTTGCTGTATTTTCTGCGAAGCTTGAGAATAAGCTCAGGCGATACCTCATGTGCCGTGCATCCCGGGAAGTTATAAATGTATACAGGTCCCTTGATATTCGGTACTGTAAGATCGTAGAAGTTCTCAATGCTTGCATCTGAGAGCTTGAAGTAATACGGAGAGATCATGATAATAGCATCCGCACCTTTTTCCATGGCATAATTGCCGAGCTCAACGCTCTCCTTAGGCAGCATTCTCGAAGCTCCTACTATTACATCCATACGTCCCTTGATAGTTCCCAAAGCAAGATCGATAAGCTCCTTTGCCATATCCATGGTAAGCGAACAGAACTCTCCCGTGCTTCCCATCAGTACTATTCCGTCACTTCCTGCGGCAATAAGCTTCTCATAAACAGCTTTGTTGCCCTCATGATCTATCCTGCCGTCTTTGGTGAGTATCGTAACCACCGCAGTATAAAACTTTGCCATAAGCCGAAATCCTTTCTCTGACAATATCTGTCTGTCATACATCATTGCCGTGAGAGCAGGCTGCATTTACAGCATTTGCATCGCAAAGCTTTCACGGCAAAACAAGTCTATGTCAATTATACCTTTTATGCCGGTAAAGTTAAGGAGAAAATTATCATACTCGGCTCATTTTTTGGGCTAATTATGCAAAATCCAGGAGGTTTCCGTGCTCATCAAAGTTAAGCTCTCTCGGTTCCTCAAGTATCTCCATATCCTCATGAGTACGTACCTCATCAAGATGTGCCTCCGATACAAGGATATTTTCGAGACTTAAGGTATTCTTGATATACACGATACGCGGATCATTTCTGTTGCCTTCGGTCATCAGCTTGACCGCCGTCCTTATCGCAAGATCGTCATCCTCAAGCACCATAGGTATCTTACCAACGGCAACGACTGTGCTGGTCAGCATATTGGCATAGCAGCCGTTTGTGCGTATCTTGTTGAAGGCTCTGAGTGAAGTTGTGTCGGCATTTCCAAGTCCGAGATAGTTGCCGTGGCTCTCCTCACTTATATCAAGCACAACTGTTCTCTGCTTCTTGATTCCGCCGCTTGCAAAAGGTGTTGCAAATGTGCCGGTAACATTGGGATCCATGCCGGAACCCGAGAAATTCTTACCTATCTCACGAACGACCATGATATCCGTCTCAGGCAGTATGATACGCGGCATACGTGACTTGGCATAAAGCAGCAGATCAGGCTCCTTGTCAAATATCTCCTCAGCCTTGATCACCTCGATTCGGCAGGTGCGGTCCTTCTCATTTTCGATAGGAGCAACTCCGAATATAATATTGCAGTTATCGAAGACCACCTTGGCAAAAGGAGGTATACGCTCTCCCATCTTACCGAAACCGTATTTGTGCAGACTGTCGGCACCCTCACGTTTTCCGAGACCTATAGCCATCATCTTGGCCATTCCGCTCTCATATGTTCCGCGGAATGCTGTATGTCCCTTGATACGTCCGACAAGTATTATCGCATCCGCATCATGTGCAAATTTGTCCATGCGTACCTCGTCCGAGCCTACATAACCGACTCTGACAGTTTCCATGCTTGAATATATAGGACACTCGCAAAATTCCTCGGTAATACCGTAGCCCTCAAGCAGTTCCCTTTGTCCCTCTGCCGTAGCTCCGCCGTGGCTGCCCATAGCCGGTATAATATACGGCTGAGCGCCCTGAGCCTTGACAAATCTCCCAACTTCTCTGAGGATCACCGGCATATTATCTATCTCACGGCTGGAACCCGTGAGTACCACCTTCATGCCCGGCTTGATCCTTGCTTTAAGCTCCGGATCGTTAAGCTTATCATTAAGGTACTTCGGTACATCCTGTATTGCATCATCAGGAAATACCTGTCTTACAAGTGCAAACTTAGGTAATTTTGTATTGCTGAGTATCTTTCTTATCTCTGACTGTTCCTCAAATATCATATGCTCACCTCTGTTATGAAAATTTTATGTCAATTTTGCTTTTTATTCCGCTTAATTCTCTTAAATTATATATGAAAGTAACTTTAGTATAATAATTTTCTTTAAAACAAAATGTGCCTTGGCATACACACGCGCCGAGCGCGGTCGCTTGCGACAGTTTTCTCCTTCGCGCGAGTCAAACATCTCGCGGAGCGTTTTTTATCGATTAAAGCCGGAGTGCAGTCGTTTTACAGCTGCTTG
>JAUNWP010000064.1 GCA_030540255.1 Eubacteriales bacterium
CTTGTTGTTGTCTTGTTTGTGCTGCTTGTTGTTGTCTTGTGAAGCTTTGCAAAGTCTATGCTTGTAGCATACTCCTTGGAAGCATCGCCTTCCTGAACCTTGCCGTTCTTTACCCAGCGTCCGTTGGCATCTACTGTCTCACCGTCGATAGTCTTGCCTGTCTGAAGCCATCCGTTGTAATCGAAGTAGTAGCATCTTACAACACCGTCTTCATCCTTGATCCAGTACCAGGTGTTTGCAAGGAAGGTCTTACCGTCCTCTGTAAGCTTGTACCACCAGCCTCCGTTGGACTCCTGGCACCACTGTCCGTTATATGCCGAAGCAGCCTGTGCGGAGAATGCGCTTCCTATAAGCATTGCTCCTGTTGCTGCAATAAGTGCCGCTCTCTTTAAACTCTTTCTCATTGTGTCCTCTCCTCCCGATTCTCTTGAATTATATATAAGGATGTATGAATATGATCAAAACATTTTATGCGTATGTCTTATATCCTTGTGCTGACAATAATATATCATGCTTCTTCCTTTATTTCTTGAATATTATCTTAAGAAAAGTAAACATTTTCAGCCCGTTTAATGCTTATTTTTGTAAATAATCCTACAGAGACCGTCATAAATTCTTACGAGGCCGTGCTTAAGCAGAAAATGCGCCAGGGCATCCTTGGGCTCGCTACATTTGTATTCCTTAAGCAAATGCTTAAATCCGGGATCTGTACACATCATATGCAGTTCTTCACGTATCTTGGCTCTGCTGTAATCACTTCTGTAATACATCAGTCCGGCAAAGGAACAGATATGTACGAACATGCGGCGATACATATCCTGTCTGGTTTCATCCGAGCTTTTCGCAGTATCCATGAAGCTTTCGGCGCTTTGCAATACTATCAGTGCTCCCTTAAGTCCGTGTGGCTGGAAGGTATTGATGAGGCTCTGTCCTCTTTCGTGCTGAACATAGCTTAAAAATGCTCTTGGTACTACACTCATCCTCCTGCATACCGCAAGATACCTTAATACGAAATCAATATCCTCATTTACGGCAAGTTCCTCATTGTAATATATGGCATTGTCTTTTATCAACGAACTCTTATAAAGCTTATTGGAATGCGTACCTATAAGGTTAAGATCGTAAAGCCTTACAAAGCTTTCATCGGAAAATGCCTTTATATCTCCTGAAAATGCTTCGGGAATATACTCGGTATTTTTCTCCGGTTCCTGCTCCCAGACCTTTCTTATGCCGCATATGCTGACATCCGCATCGTTTTCCGTCAGAGTCTTATACAGGCTTTCTATTGTATCAAAGTCATAATAATCATCCGAATCAAGTGAAACAAAATACTCACCCCCGGCATTTTTTATTGCTATATTTCTTGCTGCGGATACGCCCTTGTTATCCTGCGCAATGATCCTTATGCGCGGAGCTTTGCTTCCGTCAGGCATCTCAAAGAAACAGCTTTCGCACAGCTTATTTGCGACCTTAAGCGTCTCGTCGGACGAGCCGTTATCTACTATGATTATTTCGACATTCGGATAGCTCTGTCCGGTGCATGAAAGTACTGCCTTCTCAATCGTAGCCGCTGAATTGTAGGCGGGCATGATCACGCTTATAAGCGGAAGCTCTTTATCATATTCTCTAAGCGATATTTTATTGTTGTTATTTGTATCTGTTATCATGTATGTTCTTCAATACTATATCTTTATGTCATCTTAGGATCTCTGTATCAAATTTTTCCGTCTGATACCGGATCACTGCCGGTTTTTACTTATCCGCAATTATAAAAGTAATACTCCTTGGCGTATCCTTGCGCCCGGTACGGTCGCTTGCGACAATGATTCGGCACTTAAATCATTCACAATATCCCTAATAATGCTGCCAGCTTCGTCTCTGCAAGCACTGTCTTTTGTACAAGTTTTGCAAGCATCAGCTCCGGCTTTGAACAGCCTAAATATTTTCTGTAATAATAGTTTTCCGATTCGTTTCTGAAGCGTTGACGTCTTACAGCTGTATGACCTGAACCGCTTATACTGACCGAGCCTGCATGCTCATATCCCATATTGACAAGATATGAATCAAGACCTGCTCTTAAGAGCTTTTCAGCGAGTACATTTTCCTCTCCGTAGAGAAACATTCCTTCGTCATAGCCGCCTAAGCTGCAAAAGACTGCTGCCGACACCATGAGCAATGACCCGTGTACCGCATAGACCTTGCATGCCGAAGGAAGCCCCGGTTCGGTATCGACATACTTATCAGCCTCAAGCTTTGTTCTGAGATAATGCTCATACGGATAATTGATGCTATGCCTAAATAATCGTCTTAATACAGGACCTGAGTTTATCAGACTTCCAAGGAAGCCTCTCCTCTTCCAGCCTGAGGCAAGATACTCATCATAGCTAAAGTGATTATCCTGCTCTTTCATAGTTCCCTGCGCCGATGGTACTTTGCTGTCCCTTGCCGCACCAAGCTCGATATATCGGCTATGCTTTTGATTTTTCGCACTATGACTGCGCATTACAGCACCGACTGCCCCGACATTTTCCTTATATTCAAACAGTCTGCCCATAGCAAGTATCAGGGCTTCGTCAAATTCCGCATCGGGATTTGCTATAACCACAAGTTCGTCATGCAGTTTCTCGTATGCATATCTGACTCCGATATTATTGCCGTAGCCGTAGCCTCCGTTCTTGGGTGCCTTTATGAAATGAATACTGCTTCCCTCAACAGCCTTTTCGATCTGCCCGGCACTGTCATCACGGGATGCGTTGTCTACAACTATGACATCATTAAAACAAGAAAAGCCGTCAATGCGTTTTAACGCATCAACGGTTCCTTTCGCATCATTATAATTAAGTAATACAATTGCGATTTTCATAAAATATCATTTCCGGATATCTGCCTGATATCCATAGTGCATTTATTTTCTTACTTCCTTGTTCGTATCTTCAGATACAAAGCGGATATAAGCATGCGTATCCTCGGGCAGGCTTTTGTAACAAGATTAACGCAATGATACAAAAGCATATCGGCTTCTTTGCCCTTTTGCAGAGGAGTATCACGCCATTCGGTAAACTCAAGATAATGTGCATAGCTCTCTCTGTATGGATTACGGTTAGCTCTTAACCACGGTCTCTCGCCTCCGGCAAAATGCACTATACTTGGGCTTAGTCTCGCAGCTTCATACGCCTCTTTTGTGACAAGCCCGGCGTACCATCCGGCCTGCAGCTTAAGGCTCTTATAATCTCTGTAATGATAATTGGAAAAGAAATTCCAGCCTTGCCAAAGTGTCCTGATCCTGCCCTTAAGCACGACATTTAATATATCCTGATCCGGAAAATCAAGACCCTTGCCGCCTGCTTCGTTATAGCAGTCTATACACTTTGAACTTATGCGTTCCTCTTCCCACTTAAGTCTGTCTGTAAGTATCACGCCGCTGTTGTAGTAGGCGTCATCCTCTGACATACCGAGTGTCTGCTTCGTCTTTGCATATATGGTAGGCTCTGCTGCCATACCGCATACCGCCCCGTCAAGCTCAGTCTCCCACAGCCTGCTTATATCTCCGAGCACGACGGTATCGGCATCAAGGTATATATACCTGTCAACTTCATCAGGTAAATGCACCGGTGCAAACAGCCTTGCAAGCACAGTCGGGTCAAAACTTCCGGTATCCACCTTGCCTCCGAAGGCAAGCTTCAGCATCTGCGAATAGTCCTTAAGATCTATGGTCTCAATATGCCTCGGACGCTCCTTAGTGTCGAATTCGGACTCAAGCTTTGCAAAACGCTCCTTGCTTTCGCTGCTCAGGGCATTGGCGAGTATGTATACATTGATAAGATCACTGCTCCGGTTATTATCAAACAAGGAGGCAATGCTTACCGCGGTATGTATGGCAAAGGCATCATTACAGTTATAAACTATATTCATTCTGCTGCGTTTCCGCTTTCTCTGATGACGGCAATAACTCTGTCCACATAAGCCTCGCAGGCTTCCTCTGTGCCGGCTTCGACCATAACTCTTACGAGAGGCTCTGTTCCCGAAGGCCTGTAGAGTATACGTCCGGAATCTCCGAGTTCATTTCCTACCTTATCTACCTCTTCAAGTATCTTAGGATCTGTCATTGCGGCATTTTTATCGCTGACTCTGACATTCTTAAGGCACTGAGGATACATAGGACAATCCTCAAAAAGCTTTGATGCATCCTGCTTGGACTCCACAAATACGTCCATAAGGTTGATTGAGGTAAGTATGCCGTCTCCTGTGGTTGCATGCTTTGAGAAAATGATATGTCCCGACTGCTCTCCGCCGAGAGAGTAATTGTTCTGAGCCATATTCTCCCAGACATATCGGTCTCCGACAGCAGTCTTTTCATATTTGATTCCGGCTCTGTCAAATGCTTTGAACAGTCCGAAATTGGACATAACGGTAACTACTACGGTATCCTTCTTAAGGATGCCTTCATTCTTCATGCTTACTGCACAGGCATACATTATTTTGTCGCCGTTAACTACATGTCCCTTCTCATCGACTGCAAGACAGCGATCGGCATCTCCGTCGTATGCGAAGCCGATATCACAGCCCTCGGATATGACAAACTGCTGCAATGCCTCAAGATGAGTAGAGCCTACCTTGTCATTAATATTGGTTCCGTTAGGCTCATTGCCCATGATATGAACATGTGCGCCCAATGCATCGAATACAGGCTTTGCAATAGCGGAAGCCGAACCGTTTGCGCAATCAAGGGCAACATGCTTATCCTTGAACGAGTTCCTCGCTATGGATATAAGATATCCGATATAACGGTTACGACCCGAAGCATAATCGACAGTCCTTCCGATCTCGTCTCTTACAGCCAGCGGTATCTCACCTATCTTGCCGTCAAGATACTCCTCTATCCTCTCTATAGTATCGTCACCAAGCTTCTCTCCGTTGCCGTTTATGACCTTGATACCGTTGTCGTAGTAAGGGTTATGTGATGCGGATATCATAACTCCGCAGTCAAACTCATCCACTCTGGTTATATAGGATACCGAAGGAGTTGTAGTAACATGCATAAGATATACGTCTGCTCCGGATGCCGTTATACCTGATGAAAGAGCATCCTCAAACATGTAGGAGGAACGTCTTGTATCCTTGCCTATAACTATGCGGCACTTCACTCCCGGATGCTTCCTGCCGTAATACCAGCCGAGAAATCTTCCTACCTTAAATGCATCTCCGACGGTGAGATCAACATTTGCCTCACCTCTGAAACCGTCTGTTCCGAAATATTTTCCCACTTTTTTCTCCGTCCTGCCCGCTCAGGCGTTCAATTCTGCTATAAAACGATGCAAGGCATCCTGCCATGACGGCATTGTTGTAAATCCTGCTTCCTCAAGCTTTGATGTATCGAGCCTTGAATTGTGAGGTCTCTTGGCCTTGGATGGATATTCCTCAGAGCTTACCGGAACAACATCTACCTGCTTTCCGGCTTCCGCAAATATAGCTTTGGCAAATTCATACCAGGAGCAATAGCCTGTATTGGCGGCATGATAAGTGCCGTACTTATCCGTCACTATCATATCGCAGGCAAGACTTGCTATGTCTCTCGTATATGACGGTCCGCCTATCTGATCGCTTACTACGGTCAGTCTGTCATGTGTTTCCGCAAGCTTAAGCATGGTCTTGACGAAATTCTTGCCGTTGATGCCGTATACCCACTGGAGTCTGATTATAAAGTGCTTATCCGGAAGTATGCGTCTTACTGCCTCTTCCCCGTCAAGCTTGGACTGTCCGTATACGCCTATAGGAGCAGTCTTATCATCAGGCTTCCACGGTCTTGTGCCTTCACCGTTAAAAACGTAATCGGTGGAAAAATACATCATAGGTATGTCAAGGCGTCTGCACGCCTCGGCAATATATTCCGTACCGTCAACATTGACAGCCCTGCAGGCTGCAACTTCATCCTCGGCAGCATCCACCGCAGTCCATGCCGCACAATGAATGACAGCATCCGGATGAATGCTGTCAAAACAGGTGTCGACGCTGTGCTTATCCGTGATATTCATATCATCGGAATTGACGCCGACCGCCTCAATATGTCTCTTTGTTAATTCTTCAACCACATCGTGACCGAGCTGGCCGCGTATGCCTGTTACAAGTATCTTCATTATCTCACTCGCCGTATATACTTAATTGCTTTGCATTATCAGACACGGTTCTTGTACATCTCGGCATAATACTTCTGATAGTTGCCGGAGGTAACATTGTTCATCCACTCCTCATTGTCAAGGTACCAGTCAATGGTAAGCACGATACCCTTTTCGAAAGGAGTCTCAGGATACCATCCGAGATCTCTCTTGATCTTGGACGGATCGATTCCGTATCTTCTGTCATGTCCGAGTCTGTCCTCAACATGCTTGATAAGGCTCTCATTGATGGCATCATCATGAAGTCTGTCATGGAGCTGCTCGATAATAGTCTTAACGATAAATATATTGGCTCTCTCATTATGTCCGCCTACATTGTAGATCTCGCCCGGCTTGCCGTCATTGGCTACCATATCTATAGCCTTGCAGTGATCCTCAACATACAGCCAGTCTCTGATCTGCATTCCGTCTCCGTATACCGGGAGCTGGTGATGATGCTTGACATTGTTGATCATAAGCGGAATGAGCTTCTCCGGGAACTGATAAGGTCCGTAGTTGTTGGAGCAGCGTGTAATATTCATAGGCATTCCGTAGGTATCGTGGAAGGCCTTGACAAACATATCCGCAGATGCCTTTGAACTTGAATACGGGCTGTGCGGATCGATAGGAGTTGTCTCCATGAAGAAGCCCTCGGCTCCGAGTGCTCCGTATACTTCATCGGTTGAAACCTGAAGGTACTTCTTTCCTTCCTTCCAGCTCTTGTTGTCAGAGTCATACCACGCATCCTTGGCTCTCTGAAGAAGGTTTACAGTACCCATTACATTGGACTGAACAAATATCTCCGGATTAGCTATGGAACGGTCTACATGAGACTCTGCCGCAAAGTTGATGATAAAATCCGGATCGTACTGCTTGATAAGTCCGGCAACAAGCTCCTTGTCACATATATCTCCCTGTACAAAGATGTGTCTCTTATCATTCTCAACACCCTTAAGGTTCTCTAAGTTTCCGCAATAGGTAAGCTTATCAAGGTTTACGATAAGAATGTCATCATACTTCTTGAGCATGTAATATATAAAATTGCTGCCGATGAATCCTGCACATCCTGTTACAAGATATTTTCTCATTATCATTTCCTCTTTTTTTATTTTCTTAAATTCCGGGCATGGCTTTGATCTCCTTTTGCAAAGCTGTTCTGCCCGAATTCTTTTTCTTGCACCGGACAAACTTAATAACGATAAATAATGATTTATCGTCATGATCATCCGTAATGCTTCACATCTATCAAAATATACTACCATAAATCGGCTAAAAATAGTATACTTCTTTTATGTGGGCGTAGTTTTGGACTGCGTCTGTATATTTCGTTTTTTTACGGAGGGTTACCATGAAAGGTATTATTCTCGCCGGCGGCTCCGGCACAAGATTATATCCGCTCACAAAAGTTACTTCAAAGCAGCTTTTGCCTATATATGACAAGCCTATGATATATTACCCGCTGTCTGTGCTTATGAGCGCCGGCATCAGGGACATTCTTATCATCTCTACACCGAGCGATACACCGAGATTTGAGGATCTCTTAAGTGACGGAAGTCAGTTCGGACTCAATTTGAGCTACAAGGTTCAGCCTTCGCCGGACGGACTTGCTCAGGCTTTCATAATCGGAGAGGATTTCATAGGTGACGACAAGGTTGCCATGATACTCGGAGACAATATCTTTGCAGGTCACGGCTTCAAGGAGAAGCTCAAGAAAGCGGCTGACAAGGAAACAGGTGCAACTGTTTTCGGTTACTATGTAGACGATCCGGAGCGTTTCGGTATAGTTGAATTCGATAAGGACGGCAAGGCTGTCTCCATAGAGGAAAAGCCTGAGCATCCTAAGTCAAATTACTGTGTAACAGGACTTTATTTCTATGACAACAAGGTAGTTGAGTATGCCAAGGCACTCAAGCCTTCCGCAAGAGGCGAGCTTGAGATAACCGATCTTAACCGCATATACCTTGAGAACAATGAGCTTGATGTAGAGCTTTTGGGACAGGGCTTTACCTGGCTTGATACAGGTACTCACGAATCTCTCATGGATGCAGGTAATTTCGTTCGCACCATGGAGACTCATCAGCACCGTAAGATCGCTTGCCTCGAGGAGATCGCTTATCTCAACGGATGGATCACACGTGAGCAGGTGCTCGAATCCTATGAGCCTCTCAAGAAGAATCAGTACGGTAAGTACCTCAAGGATGTTCTTGACGGAAAGTTCGTAGACAAGAAATAACCATGGAAGAAAAAGTAAATTTAAGCACCCCCGGAGATGCATGGACTCCGGCCAAGGGTGCCCGTGATGCAATCCCGGTTTTCCTGGGTTATTTTGCTGTGGCGTTTTCTCTCGGTATTGCTGCCGGAAACGT
>JAUNWP010000065.1:0-4130 GCA_030540255.1 Eubacteriales bacterium
GGTTCAAGTCCTGGTTGGGGCGCTTGATTAACATGAATATAAATGAGAAGTCTTAAGAGCCATACATCGCAAGGTGTGTGGCTCTCTTTGCTTATATTTTTTATCGCCTATTGACAGCATAATAAAAAGTGTTATTATAGAACCAACAGTTGAACACTTGTTCAAATGTATTTCTATATTAAGGAGATAATTACCATGAAGAAGAGCTACAAGATCGATGTCGATTGTGCGAATTGTGCAAACAAGATGGAGAATGCTGCCAAGAATACTGCAGGTGTTAAGGATTGTGTTGTCAATTTCATGACACTTAAGATGAATGTCGAGTTCGAGGACGGAGCAGATGCAAAGTCTGTTATGGAAGATGTGCTCAGCAACTGTAAGAAGGTTGAGAGTGATTGCGAGATCTTCCTCTGATTTGTGAGGCTTATTAATGAATAAGAAACAAAAAAAAGTGCTGTATCGCATAATAGCATCGGCACTTATCATGATAATACTGCATTTTGTAGATATAGATAACCTCGTCTTGAGATTCGTTTTCTATATGATTCCGTATTTTATGATCGGATATGATGTTCTTAAGAAGGCTGTACACGGAATTAAATCACTGCAGCCTTGTGATGAGAACTTTCTTATGGCTGTGGCTACTGTCGGAGCAATCGCTCTCGGACAGTACTCGGAAGGTGTCTCGGTTATGCTTTTCTATCAGATAGGAGAGCTTTTCCAGAGCTATGCCGTGGGCAAGAGCCGCAGGAATATCAGCGAGCTCATGGATATCCGTCCGGATCATGCATTTATAGAGGGTGAAAACGGAGAGCTTGAGTCTGTAGATCCGGATGAGGTGGAAGTCGGCAGTATTATTGTAGTAAGACCGGGAGAAAAGATACCGATCGATGGTGTAGTGGAGGAAGGTACAAGTTCACTTGATACAAGTGCATTGACCGGAGAGAGCGTACCGCGTGATATCAAGACCGGAGACAGAGTGCAGAGCGGCTGCATCAATATGTCGGGCATACTTAAGATCAGGACGGAAAAGGAATTCGGTGAATCGACAGCATCCAAGATACTTGAGCTTGTGGAAAATGCGAGCTCCAAGAAATCCCGTTCGGAGAATTTTATATCCAAATTCGCAAGAGTATATACCCCTACAGTATGTATATTGGCGTTGTTATTGGCAATAGTCGTTCCTCTCTTCAATATGCTTATGGGGGATCCCGCTGCATGGGGAACCTGGGTATACAGAGCCTTGACATTCCTTGTAATCAGCTGTCCGTGCGCACTTGTCATCAGCATACCGCTTACATTTTTTGCCGGAATTGGCGGTGCAAGCAATGCAGGAGTGCTGGTTAAGGGGTCTGTCTATCTAGAAGGACTCGCAGATGTTAAAAATGTTGTGTGCGATAAGACCGGAACTTTGACAGAAGGTGTATTCGAGGTTACGGACATTATCGAAGGAAGTCTGAATAAGGACAGGCTGCTCGAGCTTGCTGCTTATGCCGAGAGTTATTCGACACATCCTATCAGTATAAGTATCAGGAAGGCTTACGGAACTGAGATCGATAACGGCAGAGTTTCCGATGTCAGAGAGATGAGTGGTCACGGAATTGAAGCAAATGTTGACGGAGTCAGGCTTGCGGTCGGTAATGCCAAGCTTATGGATGAGATGGGCATAAGCTATACACGAACCGATAAACCGGGAACCGCAGTGTATGTTGCGGCGGACGGAGTATTTGCAGGATGCATACTTATATCCGACAGAATCAAGAAGACTTCTGCCAAGGCTGTCAAGGAACTTAAGGCCCTCGGTATCAAGACGGTAATGCTTACCGGAGATGTTAAGAATACAGCAGATTCGGTTGCAAAGGAGCTGGGACTTGATGAGGTCTACAGTGAGCTTCTTCCGGGAGACAAGGTCACTAAGATAGAAGAAATTATAGCAAAGCAGGGAAAAGGTGCGAGGACGGCATTTACAGGAGACGGAATAAATGACGCGCCGGTCCTCTCACGTGCCGATATAGGCATAGCTATGGGTGCTCTCGGTTCGGATGCTGCTATAGAGGCCGCGGATATAGTTCTCATGGATGACGATCCGATCAAGATACCTAAGGCAATAAGTATAGCCAGAAAATGTATGCGTATAGTATACGAGAATATCTATTTTGCGATAGGAATCAAAGTTCTCTGCCTTATACTCGGTGCTTTCGGTATAGCCAATATGTGGGCGGCTATATTTGCGGATGTAGGAGTAATGGTGATAGCTGTACTTAATGCCATCAGAGCATTGTATGTTAAAAAGCTTTGATATTACGGACAGGTGGGTTGGAATGAAGGAAATGAATCGAAGCGTAAGCGAAACCGAGCTTTATGATATAGCCGAGCTGTTTAAGATATTCGGTGATTCTACGAGGATCAGGATACTGTTCGAGCTTTTCCAGCGTGACGAGGTAAGCGTTGGTGATATTGCAGAGGATCTGGATATGACGGTCTCGGCAATATCTCATCAGCTGAGGATACTTAAGTCCTCCAAACTTATCAAGAGCCGAAGGGAAGGCAAGCAGGCATTGTATTCACTCGATGACGATCATGTGCGTACTATCATAGAATGCGGCATGGAGCATATAGAAGAAAGATAAAGTATCAATAAAAATTCAGAGGGCGTGTGAAAAACAAATCTGTTTTCGCACGTTCTTTTTTCGTTTATATTGCTAACGATAATTAAGCTGGCTCACAATCGGATTTTTGTCAGACCGTTGTGAGCCTCATAATACTATATAAAAACAAGTCTCTTTATTACATTAAACTAAATACTTTACGTGAAAAGAAAATTGGATTATCTTTATACTGTGTGTGGTATGAGGCTGTTGATATGCAGACCTCAGTTAAAATAGGGGAGGAAATTAATATATGTCAGATTACAAGATGGGAACAAAGTGCGTACAGGGCGGTTATCGGCCGGGCAACGGAGAACCGAGACAGATACCGATCATCCAGAGCACGACCTTCAAATATGCAACAAGTGAGGATATGGGCAAGCTTTTTGATCTTGAGGCTTCCGGATATTTTTACACAAGATTGCAGAACCCTACCAATGATATGGTAGCTGCCAAGATATGTGATATGGAGGGCGGAAGCGCAGCAATGCTCACATCTTCGGGTCAGGCTGCTTCCTTCTATGCTGTATTTAATATTGCAAGCTGCGGAGATCATGTGGTTTCTTCAAGTACTATCTACGGAGGTACCTACAATCTTTTTGCTGTTACAATGAAGAAAATGGGTATTGATTTTACTTTTGTAGATCCCGATTGCAGCGAGGAAGAACTCAATGCGGCATTTAAGCCTAACACCAAGGCAGTGTTCGGAGAGACTATAGCAAACCCGGCACTTACAGTGCTTGACATCAAGAAATTTGCGGATGCTGCACATGCACACGGAGTTCCGCTTATTATAGACAATACATTTGCAACTCCGGTCAACTGCAGACCTTTCGAATTCGGAGCAGATATAGTTACTCATTCAACTACCAAGTATATGGACGGACACGGAGCAGGTGTAGGAGGATGTATAGTAGATCACGGTGTATTTGACTGGATGGCATATGCAGATAAATTCCCGGGACTTACAACACCGGATGAGAGCTATCACGGTATAACCTATGCGGAGAAATTCGGACTCGGCGGAGCATTTATAACAAAATGTACGGCACAGCTTATGCGTGACTTTGGATCCATACAGTCACCTCAGAATGCATTTATACTTAATCTCGGACTTGAGTCACTGCATGTAAGAATCAAGAAGCATTGCGAGAACGGACTTGCGGTTGCTAAGTTCCTTAAGGCACATGATAAGGTAAATTCTGTCAATTATCCGGGACTTGAGGGAGATAAGTATTACGAGCTTGCAAAGCGTGAGATGCCTGACGGAACCTGCGGAGTTGTATCCTTCAGGATCAAGGGCGGAAGAAAGGCAGCCGAGGAGTTTATGAAGCACATGAAGTTAGGTGCTATCGAGACTCATGTAGCAGACGCACGTACCTGCTGTCTGCACCCGGCAAGTGCAACCCACAGACAGATGAATGATGCAGAGCTTGAGGCATGCGGAGTATATCCGGATCTCATCAGATATTCCTGCGGACT
>JAUNWP010000065.1:4230-8477 GCA_030540255.1 Eubacteriales bacterium
ATATCGAGGAATTGCGAAGCAATTAGGAGATATGCGTGCCGGATATATGTATGAGGACAAGGCATAATAAGGACGCACGCATATTTTCTTTTTTAGTTGCTGCCGAAAAATGTTGTAGGAGCACCGTAGAGATTGTACGGAGTCACCTGATATACATAATAGTTCAGCCAATTGGTGTAGATATTATTGGCATGAGCTCTCCAGCTTAATAGCGGTTTGTTGGCAGGATCATCACCCGGATAATAATGCTCCGGGATATGTATAGGCAGACCCTTTGCAAGATCACGCTTATACTCCTTATCGAGAGTCATACGGTCATACTCCGGATGCCCCATCATATACAGCTCTCTGCCCTCATTTGCCATGACAAGGAAGAGTCCGGCTTCATCGGATTCGGCAAGTATGGTAAGTCTCTTATCGGCGCGAACCTTTTCTATCGGAACGTCGGTATGTCTTGAGTGAGGCATAAGGAATTCATCATCAAAGCCTCTTACTATAGGAACCTTTCGGTTCATGACCTTGTGATTATATACACCGAAAAGCTTCTCATCCAGAAGATACTTATTTATACCATAGTGATGATAGAGACCTGCCTGAGCACCCCAGCAAAGGTGAAGGGTACTTGTTACATGAGTCTTGGTCCAGTCCATGATCTCGACCATTTCCGGCCAAAAATCGACTTCCTCAAACTCCATCAGCTCTATAGGAGCACCTGTAATAATAAAACCGTCGAAACGCTGATCCTTGATCTCTTCAAAGGTCTCATAGAATCTGTTCAGGTGGTTTGCCGAGGTATTCTTGGATATATGTGAAGACACGGCAACAAAGGTGACATCAACCTGCAGAGGTGTGTTTGAAAGCGAACGAAGTATATCCAGCTCGGTAGCCTCCTTGAGCGGCATAAGATTGAGCAGACCTATCTTAAGCGGTCTTATGTCCTGATGAGTAGCTCTTGTCTCATCCATTACAAATATGTTTTCTCTCTCAAGTATTTCCTTGGCAGGAAGATCGTTTTGCACACGTATCGGCATATTTTATTTATCCCCTTTATAAGTCTCAGGCAAAGCCTGCAATCAAATATATTATATTGGCAATCGGCGAGTCTTTCAAGAAGCGATTTGTAGCCTGAGAATACATAAAAAGCTCAGGCTTTTTTGTTAGGCGATACTGTGGTATTATGATAAAATTAGTTGATAAAGGATAGAGCGTGTCGGGAAAATGCGGCAGTTTACAAGCATGAACCGGTACGGGATAAGGAGTTAGAATGAAGACTATTGATAAGCTTGGATTGTGCGGAGTAATACCGGTTGCAGTAATCGAAGACAGTAAGGACGCAGTTCCTGCAGCCAAGGCTTTGCTTGCAGGCGGTATCGATGTAATGGAGATAACCTTCCGTACGGCAGCAGCACAGGATTCCATAGCGGCTGTAGCGGCAGAATGTCCCGATATGACAGTAGGAGCAGGCACTGTGCTTAATCTTGAACAGTGCAAAAAAGCACTCGAGGCAGGAGCCAAGTTTATAGTAAGTCCCGGTTTTGATAAAGCGGTCGTGGAATATTGCACAGAGCATGATATAGCTGTGATCCCGGGATGTGTTACACCTACCGAGATCATGCAGGCACTTGCATGCGGAATAAATACGGTAAAGTATTTTCCTGCAAATGCATACGGCGGACTTAGTGCTATGAAGGCTCTTCAGTCTGCATTCCGCGGAGTGAAGTTTGTACCTACAGGCGGAGTGAACGCAGATAATCTCTCAGAGTACATGGGTGCATCTACCGTTATCCATGCGGTAGGAGGAAGCTGGCTCTGCACTTCAGCCGATATTGCGGCACACAATTTCGATAAGATAACAGAGCTTGCCAAAGCAGCAAGAGCAACCGCACTCGGATTTGAGATAGCTCATATAGGTATGAATACAGAAGGACCGGAGCAGTCACTTGATGTTGCCGGCAAGCTTAACGATGCCTTCGGATTCAAGGTACGTGCCGGAGTAAGCTCCAACTTTGCAAGTGAGTCTATCGAGGTCATGAGATCCATGTATCTCGGCAAGAACGGACATATGGCTGTACGCACAAATTACATACCTAGAGCAATAGAGGAGCTTAAGGCCAAGGGCTATGAGGTTGATGAAACAACAGCCAAGTTCAAGAATGACAGAATGACAGCAGTATATCTTAAGGATGAATTCGGAGGATTTGCGGTACATTTGCTGCAGAAATAAAGGAGTACCTCTATGAAATATTTAACATTCGGGGAAATAATGATGAGGCTCAAGAGTCCCGGTCTTGAGCGTTTGTTCCAATCACCGAGTCTTGAGGCGACCTTCGGAGGCGGTGAAGCAAATGTAGCGGTATCGCTTGCAAATTACGGACTCGATGTAGGGTATGTAACATTTTTACCAAAGCATGCCATTGCCGATGCATGTATCAGAGAGCTCAGAGGCTTCGGAGTCGATACTTCGCGCATCATCAGGACAAACAAGGGCCGCATGGGCATTTATTTCCTTGAGGGAGGCACCAATCAGCTGGCTTCCAAGGTCATATATGACAGAGCAGGTTCATCTATTGCCATAGCGGATCCGGACAGCATGGACTGGGAACATATATTTGACGGAGTTGAGTGGTTCCATATTACAGGTATTACACCGGCTATATCCGAGAGTGCCATGAGACTCAGCCTTGACAGCGTAAGAGAGGCCAAGGCACGCGGCATCACTGTTTCATGCGATCTTAATTTCCGCAAGAATCTCTGGCGTTACGGCAAGACGGCACCTGAGGTAATGACAGAGCTTATGAAGTATGTGGATGTGGCTGTCGCAAATGAAGAGGATGTACAGAAATCACTGGGCATCAATACAGATATAAACATAGCATGCGAAAAGCTAGATGATAATAAATACAAGGAGCTTAGTAATCGTGTGCTTGAAGCATATCCGGATCTTAAGATGATAGCTATTACCATGAGGGAAAGTCACAGTGCCGATTGGAACAGCTGGTCGGGATGCTTAAATGACAGGGAGACATTTTACGTATCAAAGAAGTATGAGATACGTGATATATTCGATCGTGTAGGCGGCGGAGACAGCTTTGCGGCAGGACTGATATACGGCCTTCAGGCATATGGGGATAAGCAGCAGGCACTTGAGTTTGCGGTAGCGGCATCATGTCTCAAGCACAGTATATCGGGAGATTATAACAGAGTCGGAATAGCTGATGTTGAGAAGCTGATGGGCGGCGATGTGACGGGAAGGATACTAAGATAAGTGGAAAACAGCAAGATCCAACAAGAAATAGGCAATATAGTAGACGAGATACTTGATGATTACAAGCAGGGCAGAGACGTTGACAGGGTGACTGATTTTAATCAGCCCGATCAGGAAGTGATAGTTGAGATCACCAAGAAGCTGCAGAGGATATTATTTCCCGGATTTTTCAGGGAGAAGGTATACAAGATATACAATATCGGCAACAGCCTCGCTGCACTCACCGAGGATGTGGTCTACAATCTGCATAAGCAGATAACAAGGGCACTCAAATATGATGAAGCATATGCAGGACATAGTTTTGAGGAGCTTAATGATCATGCGGAGGAGATAACGCTCAGCTTTCTCAAGACCATACCTAAGATCAGAGCCTTACTTGATACGGATCTGAGCGCAGGCTTTGACGGAGACCCGGCAGCAACATGCAAGGATGAGATCATATATGCATATCCGGGTATCAGAGCCATATCCATATATCGTATGGCACATGAGCTCTATCTGCTCAAGGTGCCGATCATCCCGCGTATAATGACGGAGTATGCACACAGCACCACCGGAATAGATATCCATCCGGGTGCGACCATAGGCCGTTATTTCTTCATTGACCACGGCACAGGCATAGTAGTCGGAGAAACCTGTCTGATAGGTGATAATGTCAAGCTCTATCAGGGAGTTACTCTCGGAGCGCTCTCGACCAGAGGCGGTCAGAGTCTCCGCAATAAGCGCAGACATCCTACTATAGAGGATAATGTGACTATTTATTCCGGAGCATCCATACTCGGAGGAGATACCGTTGTGGGACATGATTCGGTAATAGGAGGCAACACCTTCATAACCGAATCAGTAAAGCCGGGCTCGAGAGTTGCAGCCAAGGCTCAGGAGCTTGTATACAGCTCTTCGGGCGTAGCCGAGACCAATGAGAGAGTAGACAGCAACTGGATGGAGGATGAAAGTGCCTGGTGGGGCGCAAACATCTGAGAGT
>JAUNWP010000066.1:0-6111 GCA_030540255.1 Eubacteriales bacterium
TCAAGCATTTCTCCGAGTCCGATAAGATTATTTTTAAGTCCGTAGACGATCTTATCCGAGAAGCTTGCCTCACCTGTAGTGCTTGTAAGCTTGACCTCATTGATATAGAGATATACCGTACTGTATACCACCTGATTATCATAGCTCCTAAGCGAGCTCTTGATGCTCTCAAGCTCATAGCGTATCTCCGACAGTCTGCTCTCTATTGCTATGATCGCATCTACATTTTCAGCCTTTGACATCAGCTCGAACAATCTCTCCTGCTCAGTCTCAAGTGCCTTGACTCTGCTCTCAAGATCGGTATAACGCAGAGTGATATCCTCAACATTTTCACTGCGATTGGTGACATGGAGCTCACCCAAAGCCTCACCAAGGAAGGCATCCAGCTTATCTGCCGGCATCCTTATTGTATAATCAGCCGAACGTGAATAATAACTGCTCTCGTTATATCCGCCCTTATACAGGCTTGAGCTCTCTACATAGCCTCCGTAGCTCTTGACCTGTGTCTCTATGGCAGCAACGGCCTTGTCAAACTCTGTAGTCTGAGTATTCAGTGTAACTGTCTTTATAAGCTTTCGTGAAGCAGCAGTCTGCTCCCCGGATGCACCGGCAGCTTCGAGCTCCGATTCGCTGATTGGTTCTGCTTTTCCAGCAGCAGCTCCATTATCATAGGAGCCGGATGCAGAATCAGCCATACTGTCATAATCGACCCCGGCCTCCTCCGTCTTTGCATATGCATCATTTCGCATAATACCGGAACCGTTATACTCACCCTCATAACTTGCGGCAGTCTCGGATACCGTATAAGAAGCTGCTGATTTTGCAGCTCCTCCACAGCCCGTAAGCATAACAAAAGCAAGAAGCAGCGAGGTAAATGTTACTATAGCTTTGAGTGCAGTCCTTGTGTTGATATTTCCAATGCTCTTATTTTCCTTGCTCATAGCCACCTCCTGTAAGCCTATTTAAAGTAGGGATCTTTAAAAGTATGGATTTTAAATAAGTATAACTTAGCTCTGCCGATTTAGTCCTTACCGAAATTTTAATAAAGCATTGATTTTATTAAACACCGCAGGCTTAAAACATACGTTTTTATTACGCCCTTGAAACGCCGCCGTTACCGGACATTTGCGTTGTTGACTAAGTTCGGTACGGGATATACAATGCCTTGAGGTAATTTTGAGACTACTTATTTTGAACAACGAAAGAATGCTCTGCACTGAGTTTTAAGGATAATAAAAATGGATAATAATTTTTTCGGAACAGAAAAAATAAGCAGAATACTGTTCAAGCTTGCTCCGCCTGTCATGCTGGCTCAGCTTATTCAGGCACTCTATAATATAGTCGACAGTCTGTTTGTGGCAAAATACTCGGAATCCGGTCTTACGGCACTTTCCATCATCTTTCCTATACAGCTCTTGATGATTGCGCTCGCCGTAGGAACAGGTGTCGGCATCAATACCATCATGGCCTCAAAGCTGGGTATAGGCAAGCCTGAGAAGGCAGATGAGTTTGCCGGTGTAGGAACACCGCTTGCTGTTTTCCTCTGGGCTGTTTTTTCCGTGATCTGTGTACTTATAATGCCTCTGTATGCAAGAATGTCCACGAACTCCGAGGACGTCATCCGTGATGTAATCGTCTACGGAAGGATAATCTGTATATTCAGCTTCGGTCTCTTCCTTGAGAGTATATGGACAAAGGTCCTTCAGGCAAACGGAGATATGAAAACTCCGACAATAGCACAGGTCATAGGAGCTGTCATAAATATCGTGCTGGATCCTATACTTATCTTCGGTATGTTCGGTATTCCCGCTATGGGCATTGCAGGTGCCGCTATTGCAACCGTGATCGGACAGATTGCCGCTGCCGTTATAGTAGCAAAAAAAGGCTTCCGCAAATCCCCGGCAAGAGCTTTGTACCCCGGACATATCAAAGCTATATTTGCAATGGGACTTCCGAATATAATAATGCAGTCGGCTTACACCTTTTATATCTTCGGTCTCAATCTGGTTCTTGCAGGCTTCAGTGATCAGGCAGTAACAACTCTCGGTCTGTATTATAAATGGCAGAACTTTTTCTTTATCCCTCTGGGTGCCATGCAGACCTGTATCGTTCCGGTAATAAGCTACAATTATGCTGCCGGAAATCTGGACAGATGTAAAAAAGTACTCATAGAATCAATCGTCTTCGGAGAGGCACTTATGTTCTTTGGTACACTTTGCTTTGTACTGATCCCGGTACCTATGCTTAGATTTTTCACCTCGGATCCTCTGGTGATCGAGATCGGAAGTGCAGCCTTCCCGGTTATAGGCATCAGCTTCCTTGTGCTTGTTACCTCGCTGACCTACCCGGTATTCTTCCAGGCTGTCGGTTCGGCTGTCAAGAGCTCACTCATGACTATAATAAGGACTGTGGTACTCTTTGTTCCGCTTGGATACCTGTTCTCACGTATAGGTCTCGAATGGTTCTGGCTGACTTTTCCTATCACAGACAGTATATCAACCTGCATAGGAACCTTTTTCTACCGTCGCTTCCTTGCCGAAGAGCGCCGCAAGGGACATTATTAAACAGTAGCTATGCTTAAAAGCTTTAAGACATCTGTAAATATCCTGCCGCCGCAGCATACAAAATACGGATATGTGTCATCAGCCTTGACCGTGACACATATCCGTGTTTTTTATATGGAAAAGTTCTTTTTTTTATTTTTGAACAAAAAGAAGCAGCTTTCCGCAGCCTGTTCAGCTTAAAGCTTTTTCCTTATCAGTCATATCCTTAAACTCTCCCGCAACCATCAATGCAGCTACTATTGCCGCCAGCAGGTCTGCTATCGGTCCTACATAGAGTACACCCTCTATACCGAATATCATAGGCAATACAACGAGCGCCGGAAGGAAGAATATTATCTGTCTCGTAAGTGATACAAACATACCCTTGAGTGGCTTTCCCACAGACGCGAAAAACTGCGAGGTCACCGGCTGAATGCAGTTCGCCCAGGTAAAGAACAAAAATATCTTGAAGAACTTTATACCAAGTTCAAAATACTCATTGCTTCCGTCTCCGAAGATATTGAGCAGCATTTTCGGACAAAGCTGGAAGAGAAAGAAGGATGCAATCGATATTACGGCTGCTGCCTTTAAGGCAAGTATAAAGGTTTCCTTTACTCTCTTATATTGGGCTGCACCGTAATTGAAGCTCTCTATAGGCTGGCTTCCCTGCGCTATACCTATCACTATTGAGAAGAATATCTGATTGACCTTCATAACGATTCCGGCAACAGCTATCGGCACAGACTGTCCGTATACCGACATAGCTCCGTAATGCTTAAGCGAATTATTAAGCACTATAGTCACGACCATCATAGCAAGCTGATTTGCACAGGATGCCACTCCGAGTGCAGCTGTCTCAATAACAAGCTCCCACTTGGGAATAAGATGCTCCTTTTTTATCGGAACCGTCTTGTAGTGTGCAACATATATGATAACTATGATTCCGGAAAATACCTGACCTATAACGGTAGCCCATGCAGCTCCCGACATTCCCCATCCGAAGCCGAATACGAATAACGCATCAAGTACAGTATTGATCACGGCTCCCGAAAGCGAAACGAACATGGTCATATTGGGACTTCCGTCTGCCCTGAGCAAATGTCCCCCGCCTATGGTCAGCACCAGGAACGGAAAGCCTATGGCTATTATCCTAACATATTCGATTGCAAGGGGCAGGACATCTTCCGGCGAACCGAAGGCTTTAAGCATAGGTCTCAGAAAACACTCTGTTATGATAAAAAGCAGCGTTCCGCATATAACAAGCATTGAGCTTGCATTGCCTATAAAATACGGAGCCTTGTCATATTCGCGTCTGCCCATATTAAGATTGAAGTTGGCTGCTCCGCCGATACCGAACAGCAGCCCAAGCGCAGTACATGACATTGCCAAGGGAAATGCAATATTGGTAGCAGCATTGCCTAGCGTTCCGACAGCCTGACCTATAAATATCTGATCCACTATGTTGTAGAGCGCACTTACAAGCATGGCTATTATGCTCGGTACGGCAAACTTGAACATCAGTCCGCCTATCGGTGCGGTTCCGAGCACCTCTCTTCTTGATGCGGTATTATTGCTGTTTTCACCCATATATGTAATCTCCCGATAATATGAAGCTGTTTCCGGATCTTTTTATGATCTCAGACAACAGCTTCATGAAACAATTCTTATTCTTTTTTAATACAGTTTTTATTTTTGATGCAACAGACTTTTATTCCTGATGCTTTACCGGCTTATTTCTTATCCGTATCGTCCGTATTTGTTCCGGGATCACGATTTAATGCCTTGAGGCCTATGTCAAACAGCTCTTGCATACGCGCCTCTCTGCCCTCAAGATATAGGAATCCGAACAGAGCCTCAAGACCTGTGGCACGTCTGTAATCAGCTATGCTCTGATGCTTGGCGCTGGTTGCTGTGCTCGAATTACGGCCCCTCTTATATATTGCCGTTTCTTCGTCACTGAGCGCCTCCTGCATTGCCGCTATCATTGCAGACTGTGAGGCCGCATTTACTATGGCAGTCGCATGCTTGTGAAGTCTGTCCGGCTGCTTGGAGCCATGCTCCAGTACATAGCTTCTGACCATGAGCTCAAACACCGCATCTCCTAAATATGCGAGTGTAGAGCCGTTCATCATGCTCGCTTCCACTTGATTCCCTCTCTTGTGTCCTCAATGATTATACCCATAGCGGTAAGCTTGTCTCTTATCTCGTCGGCTGTTTTGAAGTCCTTAGCCTTTCTTGCAGCCTGACGCTGTGCTATAAGCTCCTCGACCTCGGCATCGAGACTCTCTGCCTTACGCTCTGAGATAACTCCCAATACACCGTCACAAAGCTTATTGATCACGCCCTTAACATACTCAAGATAAGTGCGGCTTGAATTCTCATCTGCACTTGCATTGGCTGTGCGAACGATTTCAAACACTGCAGTCTCCGCATTGGCTGTATTGTTATCATCCTCCATTGCTGCCTCGAAGTCTCCGATAAAGCCTTCGATCTTCTGCTTATTCTCGAGCTCTTCCACACTCAGCTCACCGTCCTTGGCATTAGCTGACAGCAAAGCATTAAGCTTGTCTGTGCAGTTAAGTATACGCTCGTAGCTTGCCTTGGTCTGATCCATGAGCTCACGTGAGAAATTGAGCGGAGTTCTGTACTGCGCACTCAATATGAACAATCTGAGCACCATAGGATCGTACTGAGCTGTTATCTCTCTTACGGTGAAGAAATTGCCGAGTGATTTTGACATCTTTTCATTGTTGATCTTGAGGAAGCCGTTGTGCATCCAGTAATTGCAGAATGGCTTGCCTGTTGCACACTCCGACTGGGCTATCTCATTTTCATGATGCGGGAATATAAGATCCTCTCCTCCGCAATGAATATCAATGGTATCGCCGATATATTTCTGACTCATTACAGAGCACTCGATATGCCAGCCCGGACGTCCCTCGCACCACGGTGAAGGCCACGAAGGCTCGCCTTCCTTCTTAGGCTTCCAGAGAACAAAGTCGTTAGGATCCTTCTTCTGCTCCTCTCCGCTTACCTTAAGGTCACGTAGTCCCGACATCATCTCACTCATATCCTTATGGCTGAGCTTGCCGTAGCCCTTGTCGGTTGCCACACTGAAATAAACAGTACCGTCCTTAGCAACATAAGCATGACCGTTATCGATAAGCTTCTGAATCATTGCTATCATGCCGTCTATCTCTTTTGTTGCCTGCGGATGAACCGTAGCCGGCTTGATATTGAGGTCGCTCATATCCTTGCGGCACTCTGCTATATATTTCTCCGAAATCTCAGATGCCGGAACGCCTGCTTCATTGGCAGCCTTGATTATCTTATCGTCAACATCTGTGAAATTGGAAACATAGTTGACCTCATAGCCCTTGTACTCAAGGTAACGTCTGAATGTGTCAAATACTATCATAGGACGCGCATTGCCTATATGTATAAGATTGTATACCGTAGGTCCGCATACATATATGCCTACCTTACCCGGCTCTATAGGTTTAAAATCGATTTTTCTTCTCTGTAAAGTATCAAAGATCTTCATACCTGCTCCTGTCTGTATTGTCTC
>JAUNWP010000066.1:6211-7939 GCA_030540255.1 Eubacteriales bacterium
CTCTGGCAAAGAACGGTGCTGTCGATATTTACGACTGTATATCCCTTGTCCTTAACAAGCTCTCCTACTTTTTTAAGCAGTTCTATGCTGTCCGCTCCCGAATACTTCTCATCATTATCCGGAAAATGCTGCCCTATATCACCCAAAGCAAGCGCTCCGAGCATTGCATCCATTATGGCATGAACCAAAACATCCGCATCCGAATGTCCGAGCAGCCCCAGCTCATAGTTTATATCCACTCCGCCGAGTATAAGCTTTCTTCCGCTCACAAGTCTGTGAACATCATATCCGTGTCCTATTCTCATATTTGATCTTATCGTTCCTTCATCGTATGATATGAAGCTGTCTGGTCACGCAGCGCAGATCTATATCGCTAAATGTCCCAAGACTGTCTCCGTCCGAATGCACAGCACACGGCCTGTCAAAATGTATATGTGCTTCTTCACACTGAAGCAGCCTGACTTTGGCAGAATTCTTAAGCTTTCCTAAACGGCTCCTGATTATAAGCTCAAGCAGCTTAATACGGCTCCTGCAGCTTATAGCGCATATCTCAAGCATTCCGTCTTTTGGATCCGCATAACTTCCCAATTTGAATTTGTACTCATAAGGATGTATATGTGCCGAAACGAACATAAGATTGTTGAATTCTATTCTGTGCGAATCATCCAGCAATATATAGCCCTTCACGGGCTTGGTGCACACAAGTGCCCTGAGCAGCTCCCTATATACAATAAGGCTGCCCCTTATCCCTGTCGGAGAAGACATCTTATCGCTGTAGCTGTTCCTTATCCCGTGACAAAGCTCCGCATCGAAGCCTATACCTGCGGTATTGATAAAGCGTCTTGTTATCTCTCCGTTTTCACCTGTGAGCACACCGTAGTCTACTGTGTCGATACGATTACCGTTTACGCTTAAGCATCCCTTTATAACAGCCCTCGGGTTTGATCTTAATCTCAGGCTGCGTGAAAATCCGTATTTGACATTTACCGGAATATAGACCAGCTCTATCCTGTCCGGATGCTTTAGTCCGTTAAGGGTCTCACTGAGCGTACTGTCGGCGCCGATAACAAATATGACCATCGGAAGATCACTGTCCGAATCCGTGATTTCATAGGCCATGCGTCGTGCATCGCCTTTTTCATCGGTAAAATATATCTCATACTCCATGCCGCGCTTATTCATATATGAACGCGCCTTATTCCAAAGTCTGAGACCTCTGCCTCCTCCGGCATTCGGATTGACTATAAAACAGCTTCTCATGCTGAATATTCTAAACTAATATGTCAGTCTTTGCAACTTTGGACAGAGCCTTATGCAACAAAAAAGGCCGAAAGTCAGCCGCTGCTCTTACGACTACACTCCGGCTTTAATCCACTTATCGATTAATTACGGATTGCTTGGTACTCCGGCTTTAATCGATACCAAAAAAGGAGGCATCTGCCTCCTGAATACTTTGCGCTACACATTGCTACAAAAATGTGGTTTAAATCGGAAATCCGACTGTTTGTTTCGGAAACGAAAAAAATGCCGAAATCCCTTATATTAAGCCATTTTCCTAAAAATTAAGGGAAATAAAAAATAGCGGAGGGGGGACTTGAACCCTCGACACCACGGGTATGAACCGTGTGCTCTAGCCAGCTGAGCTACTCCGCCATTGTAACGCTTTTCGAATGATATGGGGCCTACAGGGCTCGAACCTGTGACCCTCTGCTTGTAAGGCAGATGCTC
>JAUNWP010000067.1:0-4660 GCA_030540255.1 Eubacteriales bacterium
TTCTTGCCTGAGAGCTCTTTAAGGGCAATATCCTTAAGGACAGCCCACTTCTCTTCAGAGAGAGGATGATTGTCGTTCGGATACTCCTTGGAATTCCACCATACTGTATCCTTGGAGTTTTCGTCCATGACGATATATTTATCTTTAGGTGATCTGCCGGTGTAGATACCGGTCATAACGTTGACTGCACCAAGCTCGCTGAGCTTGCCTTTTTCGTAGCCTGTGAGTGACGGATCGTTCTCTGCATTGTATAGGTATTCATACGACGGATCATATACGATCTCGTCAGTACCGGTAATACCATACTTTGTCAGATCAATGTTTTCCATAGCTTTATGCTTCCCCCTCAAATGCACTGCTTTGTGCATTATAAAAATGAAACTTATACCACGGAGGAATTGTTCGTGTTACCGTGGTATGTATTTTGGTAATACGAAACTGATTCTATCATAAACTTGGTGAAAATAAAGTAAGATTTAAACAGTTTTTGACCATGATTATGCATTGTGCTAAAATTTATTATCATTCGAATGAACTGTTGTCCGTAGTACGGAACGATCCGTATAAGGCACATCTGTTAATGAAACGATTCGAAATGTATTATCTTATGCTTTAATATCGGGAGAGCCTTAATGGTCAACTATTCTTATAATTTTCTGGCACTTTTGGTGCTGTTTGCCATATCTACATCATTGCTCAGTCGTTGGAAGACTAAATTCACACCGGGACTTATGTTTTCCGCATGTATTATTATCAATATAACAGCGGCTATAGCCGATCTGCTCTCTTATTGCACGATCTACTATGCAAAAGCCCTTCCACGCTGGGTCAATTACCTGAGTAATACCTTCTATTATTTTTGCATATTTACATTGATGACTTCTTATGCAATATACGTCACATATCAGCTTATGAGTCACCGTGACAGGGAAGAAAAGCGGAAACAAATACTACTTGTATACGGCATCGTATATGTAGTTTTCTGTGCGCTGCTTGTTGTCAATCTGTTTACGGGAATCATTTTCAGCTTTGACAACAATATGCGCTATATTCACGGACCATTGAGATTTGCAGGATACATATTTTTAATATATCTGACTCTGACGGCATTGTTTTATGCCGTGACGGCACGTGGTTTCTCCGGCAGCTCATATATAGGAACGGTCAAGCATATAATACCGGTCATATATATGCTGATATTATTTAAGCTTTTGTATCCTGAGGCTCATATAGAGAGTTTTATCGGAGCCGTTACGGGGATGTTTATATTCATACATCTTCAGGATACCCGTCCCGAGGCCGATCCGGTTACCAGATTACGTAATCTTGATTCATTTATCGAATATATTCGATATCTGGAAAAAAAGAAGCAGGAATTTCAGATAATACTTATCTCATTGCGTGATTTCGGATCAGTCAATTCTGCCGTCGGATATGTCGGAGGCAATGAGATATTGATGAGGATAGCGCACTGGCTTGAAGAATTCTATCACAGTGAGAATGTATTCAGATACGGTCCGGTGTCATTTGCTGCGGTACTGCCTCGAGATACTTTCACAGAAAGTGATAAGGCGGTTCATCATATTATTGACAGCTTTCCGCAGAGCTGGCTGTGTGACAAGCAGCTTTATCATATTTCCGCATATTATGTGGATTATGTATGCGAAAAGCTTGAAGGGGATCCTTATAAAGTGGTAGAAACACTGGATTATGCGAGAAAACAGACAAGAGACAGCACCAAGGATCATATTCATTATAATGATGAGCTTGCTGAAGATCTTGATAAGAAGAAGGAGCTGACAGAGTACCTTAAGCATGCGATAAAGACAAAACAGTTTGAAGTATTTCTTCAGCCTATATATTCGGGCAGGAAAAAATGCTTTACTACGGCCGAAGCTCTGATAAGACTTAAGGACAGAGACGGAAGATTTATATCGCCGGAATATTTTACAAGTACAGCTGAAGAAAGCAAGCTTGATTATGCGATAAACAGACAGCTTATAGATGCGGTCTGCCAGTTTCTCGGAAGCTGTAGGGAGCTTCCGATAGAATCCGTTTCCATCAATCTTACTATGCAGCAGCTTCAGGACATGAGCTTTTCCGACAGTCTGATAAACACAATGAAGAAATACTCGGTGCCGCAGGGACGTATAGCACTCGAAGTGACGGAGAGGATCATACTCAGCAAGGATCCGGCCATACAGCTATCATTGTTCAAGCTGAGACTTGCAGGTTTCAAGCTGCTGCTTGATGATTTCGGAACGGGGTACTCGAACTTTTCGAGTCTGCTTCGCTGCAAGTTTGATAAAATCAAGTTAGACAAGAGTCTCCTTGATGACGGAGGAGAGAAAAGCGGTCTTGACATAGTTTCTACGCTCATTGAACTCTTTCACAATAACGGACAGGAAGTTGTTATAGAAGGAATAGAGACTAAGCAGCAGTGCGATGCGGTGCTTGAAGCGGGTGTGGATTATATACAGGGATACTATTATTCGAAGCCGCTTCCTATGCATGATTACCTTGTATTTGTTTCGGAACATAATTATTGAATAATAAACATTCAAACATTTATTACAAAAATGATATTCAAATACTTTTATTATGTGTTGAAATGTGATAAATAATAGTTTGTGTCAGTTGTCATCTGTAAGATAACGACTAATTTAGCTAACACAATGGGTTAAGGAGAGGTTATGCAGTATTTTTCAATTGTAGCTGCCGTTCTTGCTCTTATTTTCGCCGGGGCTATGGCATCGTTTGTATCCAAGCAGGCAGAGGGTAATGAAAGAATGGCCGAGCTGGCTGCAGCGATTCACGGAGGAGCCAAGGCATTCCTGTTCGCTGAGTACAGAGTTCTTGTTATTTTTATCGCAGTTTTGTTTGTCTGCATCGCAATCGGTATCTCACCGCTTACAGCAGTCGCATTCCTGTTCGGAGCAGTCTGCTCGATAATTGCCGGTTATGTCGGCATGAACGTTGCTACCAAGGCTAACGTAAGAACAGCCAATGCAGCTCAGGAAAAGGGCATGGAGGGTGCACTTAAGGTTGCATTCCGCGGCGGTTCCGTTATGGGTATGTGCGTAGCAGGTCTCGGACTTCTGGGTACATCAATAGTATTCCTTATTACAGGTAATACAGATGTTATGATGGGCTATTCACTCGGCGCTTCATCTATCGCTTTGTTTGCCCGTGTAGGCGGCGGTATCTATACAAAGGCTGCCGACGTTGGAGCGGACCTTGTAGGTAAGGTTGAGGCAGGTATCCCTGAGGATGATCCGCGTAACCCGGCTGTTTTTGCCGATAACGTAGGTGATAACGTAGGTGACGTTGCAGGTATGGGAGCCGATCTGTTTGAGTCATATGTAGGAGCTATCGTTTCTGCTGTAACACTCGGTGTTATAGCAGCTGCTAATGGTGAGGCGGAATCACTTGTATTCTTCCCGTTCGTTCTTGCAGGTATCGGTAATGTGGCTTCTATTATAGGAAGCATGTTCGTTAAGGGCGGCGAGGGAACAAACCCGGCAAAGGCACTTAACACAGGTTCTTATTTCGCAGCTATAGTTGTATTTATCGCTTCTGTGGCATTGTCAATCAAAATGACTGGCGAAATAAAATATGGCATTGCCATCATTGCAGGACTTATCGTAGGTCTTGCTATCGGTAAGATCACAGAGGTTTATACTTCCGGTGATTATAAGTCCGTTAAGGAGATCGCAGAGTCTTCACTTACAGGCTCCGCAACAACAGTTATCACAGGTGTTTCGGTAGGTATGCTTTCAACAGCACTTCCTATCCTCTTTGTAGCAGTAGGTATCTTCGTTGCTTATGCTTGTGCAGGCGTATACGGTATCGCACTTGCAGCTGTAGGTATGCTTTCAACAACAGGTATCACAGTTGCCGTTGATGCTTACGGACCGATCGCAGATAATGCCGGCGGTATTGCAGAGATGAGCCATCTTGACGAGAGCGTAAGAGAGATCACTGACTCACTTGATGCGGTTGGTAATACAACAGCAGCTATGGGTAAGGGATTCGCTATCGGATCTGCAGCTCTTACAGCACTTGCACTCTTTGTATCATATGCAGAGGTAGTTAAGCTTACATCTATTAATATACTTGATGCAACAGTTATCATCGGACTCTTTGTAGGTGGTATGCTTCCGTTCGTATTCTCAGCATGGACAATGTCTTCCGTATCGAGAGCTGCTTACAGCATGATCGAGGAAGTAAGACGTCAGTTCAGAGAGATCCCGGGTATCATGGAAGAGAAGGCTAAGCCGGATTATACACGTTGTGTAGATATCTCAACCAAGGCAGCTCTTCGTGAGATGATCCGTCCGGGCGTTATGGCTGTTATCGCTCCGCTTCTTATGGGCTTCCTTTTAGGTAAGGATGCACTTGGCGGAATGCTTGCAGGTTCACTTGTAACAGGTGTTCTTATGGCTATATTCCTTTCAAATGCCGGTGGTGCATGGGATAATGCCAAGAAGTATATCGAGGGAGGCAACTTCGGCGGTAAGGGTTCTGATGCTCATAAGGCAGCAGTAGTAGGAGATACAGTAGGAGATCCGTTCAAGGATACTTCGGGACCTTCTATCAATATCCTTATCAAGCTTATGACAGTTATTTCACTTGTATTTGCACCGCTTATCGCAAACTA
>JAUNWP010000067.1:4760-7908 GCA_030540255.1 Eubacteriales bacterium
AAGGCAGGTATAAGCCTTGGGAACCGGACTTAAGCTGTAGTTGTTTTATTGTTCAAGGGTAGTAAAAATGATAGATGAAATTATGGAGTTCAACAGGAAGTTTGTTGAAGAAAAAGGCTACACACCTTATCTGACAAGTAAATATCCGGATAAAAAACTTGCAATACTTACATGTATGGATACCAGACTCACAGAGCTGCTTCCGGCTGCTTTGGGTATCAAAAACGGTGATGCAAAGCTTATCAAGAATGCAGGAGGCGTTACTACTCATCCTTACGGTTCGGTAGTGCGCAGCCTGCTTGTAGGTATACTGGAGCTTGGAGTTGAGGAGGTTATGGTCATAGGCCATACCGACTGCGGGGTTCAGGGAATGGACGGCAAGGAGATGCTTGAGAAGCTTATCGAACGAGGTATCGATAAGGAGCATATAGATATAGTACGTCATAGTGGTATAGATCTTGAGAAATGGCTCGGAGGCTTTGATACCGTAGAGAATTCGGTACGTGAGACAGTCAAGGCGCTTAAGGAGCATCCGCTCATGCCGAAGGATGTACGTATAAGCGGATTTATAATGAATTCAGAGACCGGTCTGCTCTCGAAGGTGGATTAAAAAGGAAGAAGTATTATAAGGTGATTTGATGGGGCTGTCGCATAAGCGGTGGCCTCGTTTAGATTCGTTAAATTTAAAGTGGCATTTATGTTTAGGCATTCATCAAGTCGACTGTACTTAGAAGAAGTATATTGAGTAGTGATTGGCTTTTATTATTATAAAAAGTAAAATTCGTAATATCATGGTATAATTGTTTTTGTACGAATACATATGGATTGTGGAATAGAATCTTTATTCAAGTGCGCTTATCAAATAGTGATCTCGTTAAATATATAATATAGAGATGGTATAGAGGATTGAACCAAGAGGAAAGTGAAAGATTTAACATATATATATCAATTTTATGATATGTTGGTAACATAACAATGTATAATAATATTATATAAAAAAGGAAATGTGGTATTTTTGTATAGACACCGCATGATAAATCTTTTAAACAAATACAATTAACTTATAGAGAAATTTGAAACTAAAAAACTGTTTTTTCTTAAGAAAAAAGGTGTGTGTATCTTTCTATAGATGTGGGAGAAGGCAATGCTGGAACAGAAAAAATGTCCCAACTGTGGGGCAAATGATTTTATTATTAAAGAGGGTTATATTTCATGCAAATATTGCCATACAAAGTTTAAAATTAAGTCACAATCAAGTATATCAATGCAGAGTGATATTGAAAGGTTGCTGCAAAAGTGTAAAGATGAGCCTACTAAAGCTAAAAGGTATGCAGGACTCATATTGGATATTGATCCAACAAACGTTGAGGCTCTGAGATTTTTATAATAAATGGATAGGGATGCTATTAAACTGATATTAGATAAACCCATGTTTGATGGAGGAATTTATAAATGAAGATGCTTATTGATGTTGATGTGCTCGCTAATGAACAACATTTTAATCATGATGACTTTAAATCATATATAGAGAAAAATAATATTCCATTTCAACGCCGTGGATTATGGAAAGAATGGTATCTAGATGTAAAAGAAGTAGATATTGATGCACTTATTCAAGACTATAAAATCATAGTAAAAGCTAAAGAAGCTGAAAAAGAGGAAGAAAATCGTAAAACAGAGGAGATTGAAGCTGTACGGCGAAAGGCAATGTCTGATATGTTGATAACATCGGGTTTTAGCTTTGAAGGTTATAAAATAATAAAATATTCAGGCTATATTTCAGGTGATGATGCTATTTCCATAAACAGAGGTGTTTCTGGTATCTTTAAGGATCCGACAAATGTGGGACAAAGTTTGACAGATTCACTGGTTAAAATTCGAAGACAAGCAATTAAAGAATTAAAAGAAGCTGCATATGACTTGGGTTGTAATGCTGTAATTGGGGTTGATTTTGACTATATTACACTTGAGCCTGAAACAGCTAACTCTTCAGGAGGAACGACATACCTTCCATATGTATTTTGTGTAACAGCGAATGGTAATGCGGTTGTTATAGAAAAAATAGAAGAGTAAGCTTATATTTTAAAATAAACTTTTAAATAAAGAATTGGGACTAAGATCTTCTAAATTGTTGAAGTACAATATATTGTACGCTATAATCAGTGAACAAGGAGGTGCATATAAGATGTTTGCCGTAAATTATTCAACACTACGAGACAACATGAAGGAATATTTTGACCAAGTTGCTGATGGCTTTGAGACCATGATAGTAACAAGAAAAAAATCAAATATGGTCATTATGTCTGAAGACAGCTACAATAGTTTACTTGAAACGGTGTATCTGCTTGGAAACAAAGAAAATAGCGAACACCTTATGAAATCTATCAGTCAATACAGATATGGGAAAGTATCTGTACATGAGCTGACGGAGGACTAAAAAGTGATAGCGTGGACTGATGAGGCATGGAACGACTATATATATTGGCAATCACAGGATAAAAAAACAATAAGGCGTATAAATCAATTAATCAAGGAAATTGAACGAAACGGAAACATGCAGGGAATTGGGAAACCAGAACCATTGCAGTATGGACTACAGGGATTTTTTAGCCGCAGGATTGATGAAACAAATCGTCTTGTTTATATAAAAGAGGATGATACCTTGACTATCATATCATGCAGATATCATTATTAATAATCAGAGATTTTGTTTGTCACAGATAGTTAAAAACTGTATATTTAAGCATTAAAGCTATTTTGTTTCTGTTGAGGGGCTGTCGCACTAAGCGGCAGCTCTGTCTTATTTTATAAGGAAATTGCGCATTGGTGAAAGTGCACCAAAAAGGTCCTAAATATTTGACATTTCTCACAAGTCTTGTTATACTGAAAAACCGTTTGGAATGATTAATTTAATACGAGATGAGCCGAAGACAGGTCTTTAAAGCTGTTGTAAGCCAATGTCGTGATAATGAGTACGAACCTCAATACGGTCCGGAGACTCATTTTTTTTATAGATTAAAGCCGGAGTGCAGTCGTCGAAGCGGCAGCAAGCGGACGCAAAGACGACTATAGGACGGCCAAACGAAAATGAGTACAAAGTGCCGAAAGGCATAAATAAATATATTTATATGGAGGGAGTTGACTTAAT
>JAUNWP010000009.1 GCA_030540255.1 Eubacteriales bacterium
TTATAGTCTGATTATTTCTGTTCTTGAGCATCAGGATCAAGAACTCATGAAATCAGCAAAAACTTACACTATCGTATATAAAATAAACTATAACTTGTTTTCTGCGTTTAAGCAAGAAATACGAAAACGGCTGCACATCAGCCGGTATCCCCAACACAAAAGAGAGCACAGGCTTGCACAGCCGCAGTATTTATCTGTAAATATTATGTGAGCAAATGTTAAATAAGCATCCTGTGATCACATTATCAACAAGCCTCTTAAGGCAATATTTAATAATGTAAATGCAAATGTGAAGCCTTTAGACTCTTGCCACTCCTGTCTTACGTGCCGCATCTGCAGTAGCCTTGGCAACGGCATCCTTAACTCTCGGATCAAAAGCCTTAGGAATTACATATTCAGGAGTAAGTTCCTCATCCGAAACAAGGCTTGCTATGGCATAAGCCGCAGCCTCTTTCATCTCGTCATTGATCTCCGTGGCACGGACATCCAAAGCGCCTCTGAATATTCCCGGGAATACAAGCACATTGTTGATCTGGTTCGGATAGTCGGAACGACCTGAACCTACAACTGCCGCACCTGCTGCCTTGGAATCCTCCGGCATGATCTCAGGAACCGGATTTGCCATAGCAAATACTATTCCGTTATTCATAGAAGCTACCATCTCCTTGGTAACAAGGTTCGGACGTGATACTCCGATAAATATATCAGCACCCTTCATTGCATCGGCAAGCTTACCGTGCTCGTGGTTAAGATTTGATATATGAGATATAGCCTCCTGACCAAAGTTAAGACCCTCATCGCCCTCACAGATGATGCCGTTGATATCACACATAACAACATTTCCGAAGCCCATCTTGATAAGCAGGTTGCCGATAGCGATTCCTGCCGCACCTGCACCGTTGATAACGATCTTGACATCACCTATCTTCTTGCCTGTGACTTTGATGGCATTTATCAAAGCAGCGGCAACAACAACGGCTGTACCGTGCTGATCGTCATGGAATACGATAATGTCGCATTTCTCCTTAAGCTTCTTCTCTATCTCAAAGCATCTCGGAGCAGCAATATCCTCAAGATTGACACCTCCAAAGGAGCCTGCAAGCAGAGCAATGGTGTCAACTATAGTATCTACATCCTTGCTGCGTATGCAAAGCGGAATAGCATCAACATCTCCGAATTCCTTAAAGAGCACACATTTTCCTTCCATAACAGGCATACCTGCCTCAGGTCCGATGTCTCCGAGTCCGAGTATAGCCGTACCGTCGGTAACAACGGCAACGGTATTCCAGCGGCGTGTAAGCTCCCAGCTCTTCTCCGGATCCTTCTCGATAGCCTTGCAGGCTTCGGCAACACCCGGTGTATAAGCAAGTGCAAGTGCCTCAGAGCTGTCTACCTTGGCTCTTGACTTCATCTCGATCTTACCATGCAAGTCATAATGAAGCTTCAATGATTCCTCTGCTATATTCATAATTCCTCCTCCGTCTTATATATCTGTATCCCGAAAACAATTATTACTGTAAATGCTTCCGCCGTCAAGTATCTTATGAGCGCAGCCCGGTCAAAAATCTGACCGGCACATTCCCTGACTAAGCGCGGTCTCTTGTGACATTTTCTCCTTTGCACGAGTACGAATCCCGCATAGTTTATAAAAACTATGTTCGTATCAGATATCTCAGATCAACTGCAGCTTTGGCTTTTACAATCTTCGTACCTTTATTGCGTGCTTCGGGCACATTTCCTGACAGCAATAACAGCGTATACATTTTCTGTAATCATAGACAGGCGGTCTGCTGCGGTCTCCCTTAACAAAGTTCACTGCCTTTCCCGGTACCGGACAATGCTCAGTGCAGATGCCGCATTTAACGCAGAGTTCCTTGTCAATATATGGTCGTCTTGCAACCGAGGTCATAATATCCGAAAAACGGCTTAATAAGGTCTTCTTGCTGCCGTTTCTGTCCACATCGAACTTTGCATTGCCGTAGCGTGCAAACAATTCGTCCGGAGATATCTGATATTCGCCACATTCATTGCCGCCTTCCCCGGCAGTACCGGCATCGGCATCAGCTCTTACATCGATTATCTCTATGTTCTCAAAATGGCAGCTTCCTATCCCTATATTCTCTCCCTGTACATTGGTAGGGATAAGCTCGGGATCAAGATCAACAAGCCTGCAGAACACGGTATCAAGTGCAACGGGATCCGTAGAGAATAGCAATACATTCATAGCTATCGGAGTACCGGATCCGGGACCGTTACCTTCCATAGCGACTATTCCGTCCATGATATGCAGTCTCGGTTTGGTACACTTATGTATATCGGCAAGCATCCTTGCAAACATGCTTGCATTAGGGAACTTTACATGTCCTTCTGCCTTGCGGTAGCCGCATATAAGTCCGTACATATTTTTAACAGCCCCGGTTATCTTCTCAAGAGCATGCGTCTTCATCTTGCTTAAGCCTATTATCGCATCACTCTCAGTCACGGCTTTGGCAAAATAAAACTGCTTTGCCGCCACGCCCTCCGGATAATCAACTAAAACCTCATTTGACATCTCTGCAGGTCTTACACCGTATTCGGCAAAAACATCATCCAGCCCTGCCGTCGTAACTGCAGCACTCATTTGTCCGTGCCCCGGTGAATCTCCGCAGACAATATCAGCATATCCGTGTTCCTTTAAGATGCGCAGCATTTCCGCAGTTACCGAAGGATGAGTTATTACAGCCTTATCGGGTTCCGATACTATCAGAAAGTTTGGCTTTACAAGTATGCTCTCATCCTTGGCTATAAGACTCTCTATGCCGCCTATTGCAGCTATTCCGGCGCACATGGCTCTATACACTTTTTCTCTGTCGTAGCTGTCGCAATACACTACGGCTACTCTTGATTTTTCAGACATTTATATATCCACCGTTTTTCATTTTCTTTATCCAATATACTATCCGAATATAAGCCTGATCAATACTTATCGAAATCAATAAACGATACTACCTCATTAAAGCTCTTAATATTGCCTTGAGGTGATACATGATCTCCTATCATCTTCTCCATCCAGATCATATTGTACCAACGATCAAATTTGTAGCCGCACTGCTTAAATTCACCGACTAGACGATATCCAAGATGCTCATGAAAATCTGCACTGTTCTTAGTCAGATACTCATCTTCAACTTCCGGATATCCTATACAGGCATACATATTCAATATGCCCATCTGCTTACATATGTCCTCTAAGGCAAGATACAGACGCTTTCCGAGTCCCGTCTTTTGAACATTTTTATCGAGATATATAGTTGTCTCTACAGACCAGTTATAAGCGGCACGCGCTTTGAACGCTCCTACATAGGCATATCCGAGTATCCTTCTCTCCTGCTCTGCAACTATATACGGATAGCTTTTAAGAGTATTCCTTATACGCTTTTCAAATTCCTCTATAGTCGGCACCTCACACTCAAAGCTTATGACCGTCTTCTCAACATAAGGCGCATATATCTTAAGCAGCTGCTCAGCATCCGATACCTCAGCCGGGCGTATGATTATCTTTGTGTTATTAATTTCTGTCATACTGTATTATTCCTTGCAAACATCTATCCAGCTGTCAGCTCCCGCAACTGCCTCAAGCTCCGGTATAGTGAGCTTAACGGCGCTGTGATCATTGCCTGCTGCAGGATATACCGTATCGAACTTTTTTAATGATTCGTCAAGATATACCTCAACACCGTCCTTGATTCCAAATGGGCATACCCCGCCCGGAGCATGTCCGATATAGTACTCAACTTCCTCAAACGGGATCATCTTTGCTTTGGTATGAAATTTCTCCTTATACTTGTGATTATCTATACGTGCGGTTCCTTCTGCCAATATGAGTATCGCCTTATCTCCCTCCAGAAACGAGAGAGTCTTGGCTATCATGCCGGGCTCAACACCGAGAGCCTCTGCTGCAAGCTGAACCGTGGCACTTGAATCATCAAGCTCTATGATATGATCCGCGTATCCCTTTTCCTCAAGATACTTTTTTGCTTTTTCAAACGACATTGCTTTTTTCCTCGAAAAGATTACTTTTGTAAATACACGCAGCTTATATAAGCCGGTTTTTCTGAAATCAGTATAAATTAATTTATGATAATTTTGTTTATATTACGCATTCCTGCAGCAAAAAGTCAAGCATCTCTATTTCATGCATAAATAAAGAGCCTATAGCCTGGTGGATCCCTTCGCAATAGACTCTCAATCTTAACAATATCTGTTCGCATTTAAATAGGTTTAATTATCCTTATTGCAAATCATTCTACTGAAATCTTCCGTCACTATATATTGATCTTCAGGCGAATAATAAAAATGTCCGGAATTATTCAGCATTTTGACACTCACCTGCGGATTGTTCTCAAATAGCTTGCCGCACTTTACCGACACCATCTCATCATAAGCGGAAAGATATACATGTGATTTAGTAGATAAGCTTCCAAGCATCTTACGTGTTTTTCTGATTTCCGAAAACAACTCAAGATATCTCGGTATCCATGTCAGATATTTAAAAACATTCTTTTCTATCCTGATACTGCATGCCTTCTGCGCAGCAAGGTTCCATTCGTCCTCAGGCTTTATCCTGCCTGTATATACTTTCTGCATTGTCCTAATCAAACGAAATGTAATATGCAGCTTTAGAGGAACATTAATGAGGAACAATTCATCTATCGGTCTTCGTATAGCTTCCTGTATCGCAAATAAAGTTCCCATGGAATGAGCAACTATTATAATACTGTCACAGCTTTCAGACAATTCGTCAAGAGCCTCGCTTACCTGCTGTTTCCACTCAGACATTGATGTCCTTGAAAGATCCCTTACGCTTCCTCCGTGACCCTTTAATAACAGATTGCATACCGAATATCCCTTGGGCACGAGCAGTAAAAACGGTTTAAAATGCTCCGGAGTGCCAAGTATCCCGTGTATAAATAATATTCCTGTTTTGCCCTGCTCATGCATCATGCCACTACCAAACTATAACATCTCTAAAAAGCCTGCAACCGCTATAATTCGAATATCATCTATTGCAGACTCAAGAAAGTCTTTATCTCCGGTCAAAAATAAATCTTTACCTTTACAGATTGGGCAATACTTTCGTCATCCTCTGCATAATATACTTCAATCATACTTCTTACCTTTCGATTGGTCTAACTACCAACTTTATTCTATTGTTTTATCTTCCAATGCCCGTATCTGTTACCACCTTCGCGGATAATAAGTTCACTATCACGAAGCTTCTTCATTTCACGCTCTATAGTTCTCTTAGGAATCCGCAGCGTTTCAGATATCGCAGAAACCGTAATAGTATCATCGACACTTATCATTTCAATAATCTTTTCCGCCAATCCGCCATCTATTCCGCCATCGTGGCGGTTTGGCACTTTAGGCTGATCTATAAGGGCACTCTTGAGCGCCGGGAAATACACTCTGATTCCGTTTCCAAGTATCTCATATCTGGGAAGCTCTGCGCCAAGCGCTATGCACTCATCACAAATCTTCTTGACTTTCCCTCATTTCATGATAGAATACAAATTAGAAATGGGTTTTGTTCCAAGTAAAGTCTTATGACTCCAAAGGGTTGCTCGTTTCTTTTTTTATGTCTATAACATCATAAAGATACATTTTTCCGTCATTTGCATGTCGAATAAGAAGCGAAGCATGAAATAAATTATATCGCTGTAAACTTCCAGTCTCATCATATACCGGCAATGCAAAAGCTGAATCATAACGATACCATCCGAATCGTGCATTCCATTTATGTTTATCGCTTTGATTATCCCGATAATGCTTTCCAACAGCAATCTCTATCATTTCCGGTATGCCTTGCACTGCATTTGCCTTTGCTTTCGCCGCAGTGCCTTTTAATTTCCGAGTATAAATAGATCCTTTATACTCGCTGGGTAAATCAGAGCCGATATAAATAATATCATTGGTATCAGCAATGATATAAAACTCACCAACATACTGTCGCAGATACTCCTCAACATCATCCCAGTTAACATTTCTTTTTCCCTTGAAACAAATATCGTTAATCATCACGATATTGTTTCCATCTGCATCTTTAATTACAGATACGTTTCTATCTTTTTGTTCTCCCATATATCTCTTAGCCTCATACTTATGTACTAAGAACGTAAGCTGACTTTTCTCAGCTACAATGTATTAATTATAGCATCTAGCTGATAACTCCATTAGTCAATCTAATACAAATTATTGCACCAATTCTCATAATAACGCTATTCTGTGGTCGCTTTGTAAAATTTAGTCAGTTTCCTCATTTAGCAAGAACCTCATATGCTTCTCTATTTTTCATAATCAGTCTCTTGGAGATAGCCATAACATCCTCATCTGAAGCTTCAATTTCAGCATTAACTTCGCTAAAATCAATTACAAGATACCTCGGAACATTATTCTTCAAGATAACGGCCGAGCCATGCTCATCTACTAATCTTGCAATCTTTGAAAAATTCTGATTTGCTTCTGTTATTGATACCATGGCATTTGTGTCTATCATCATATTTCTCACCTCCTTAAATAAAGGATATAATAAAAATAGGATAAATTCAACCTATTGAAACTACCGGATTTTCCAAAACCTTTTTGTAACAAAATAAGCTGCAAACTACGGATTCATTTCCGTACCTGCAGCTTATCAATTAATCTTCCTGTTTAATTGTATTCCTATCTATATGATGTTAAAATTCTGTACCTCATCATTGACGCATTAATCAGCTTCATTATGCATAAATCAAGCTATGAAATCCTTGCGCAGCTTTTTAGGCTTTGCTGAACAGGCACACGGTCTCAACATTTTTTGTCCATGGGAACTGGTCCACGGCTGTTGCGCGTATCAGCCTGTAGCCTGCCTGCTGGAGCATAGCCATGTCGCGTGCAAGGCTCTCCGGCTTGCAGCTTACATAGATCATATTCTCAACATTATAATCTATGATCTTCTTAAGTGCCTTAGGATTGACTCCGTCTCTCGGAGGATCGAGTATGATCGCATCAGGTGCCTCGAGACCGTCCAGAGCCTTGAGCACATCATCCGCAATAAAGCTGCAGTTAGTAAGTCCGTTGGCAGCCGCATTCTGCTTAGCCGCCTCGACTGCCTCGGCGATTATCTCAACGCCTGTTACCTTGGATACACAAGGCGCAAGCATCTGGGCTATGGTTCCTGTACCGGAGTACAGATCAAAGAGCGTCATATCGCTCTTAAGCTCATCTGCTATATACTCTCTTACCTTGGAGTACAAGACCTCCGCTCCCTTGGAATTGGTCTGGAAGAAGGAGAAAGGTGATATCTTGAACTTAAGTCCTAAGAGTTCTTCCGTAATGTGATCCTCTCCGTAGAGCACGCTTGTTCCGTCATTTCTCACAGCATCTGCGAGTGCGTCATTTACAGTATGAAGGATACCCTTGATCGTGCCCTTGAAGGCTTCCGTATGTGAGAGCTCGACAAGCTTATCCGTGATCTCACGGAGCACAAGCTCCTCATCAAGTGTCTCCACGCCCTCTGCTGCGACTATCTCTCCTCTTGCGTAAGCCTCTTTGTCATAGAGCTTGAGATCGCAGACAGCCTTGTGATTAGGCACCTTGATAAGCGGCTGTGAGGTGGTAACCAAATCTATCAGCATCTCCCCGGTGTTGACCGCACGTCTTACTATAAGATATCTGAGATATCCGAGATGCTGCTTCTTATCATTATAAGTAAGCCCCGATGCCCTGAAATAATCTGCAACGCAGGCAACCACCAGATTAAAATCGTTATGTACCAGCTTACAGACATCCACGTCTATGACATCATAGAAGCTTCTCTTTCTGTGGAGTCCGAGTGTCAGCGGGCCGTCCTTCATACAGTCTCCGAAGCTGTACTCCATCTTATTGCGGTACTCAAATATCAGAGGGCTTGAAATGATGCCCTCGTAGCGGTACTCATATCCGTAAGGAGCGACCGCCTCTCTGATCAGTCCCTCAACAAGCTCATTCTTGGCATCAAGCTGCTCTTTGTAGCTTTCGTTACAATAAAAGCAGCCTCCGCAGGTTCCGCCGAGGCTGCAATCGTTAATATATTCGTTCAATACTGCTTACTCTCCGTCATTATCAGTCTGCGCTTCGTCTTCGGACTCGTCATCATCTTCGTCCTCATCCTCAAGAAGAAGATCATCATAATCCTCCCAGTCGTCATTGCTGAAGTGCTTATATACAGCATAAGCAACAACACCTACTACGACAAGAGCACCGATAACAGAAAGTGCGATAATAAGAGCTCTTCTGCTGTCAAATGAGCACTCGTCATCGTCATTATGCTTAAGCTTCAGTATAAGCTCATCGATAGTCTTCTTGACATCGTTGAGTGAGATCAATGTATTAAGCTTATCCATAACCAATATGATCCTCCTTTGTATGATCTTGAGCTTATGCTATCACAGTTTTTTCAGTTTTGCAAATCCGGCATACATAACTTTTCTGCCCATTTCATCAAAATCCACTGTGATCCTGTAGTCCTTAGGCTCGTCCGCTATCTCCGCCACTGTTCCTATGCCGAATTTCACATGCTGTACACGGTCTCCGACACCGTACTCAGGCTTCTGCTTGACATTGCCCTTGCTGATGCCGCTTATCGAAGCAAGCCCCGAAGCACTGCTTTTTTTACGTCTTCCTGCGGGAGTAGGATCAAGTGAGCCGAATCTTCCGACTCTCTCATTATCAAAGGAATTGTAGGCATTGTATGCCTTTTCCTCTGTGCTGCGTGACATTCCGCTGTAGGGATCGTTTCTGTAAATGTCTCCGCCGTAGCCTTTCTTGCCGTAGGCTCCTCCATACGAGCCGCCGTAACTGTCCGAATGAGAGTAGCCGTACTCCATACGTCCCTCGTAGCCTCCGAAGTTTGCAAAAGGCTCACGTCTCTCACCCATACGGTAATGCTCTCTGCGGAAATGCTTCTCGGCAGCCTCGTCCGGTATCTCGTCAATGAAACGGGACGGCTTCATAAATCTTGTATCTCCGTTCACCATGCGTTCGCCTGCCGAGCTTAGGTTCAGCACACGTCTTGCTCTGGTAAATCCAACATAGCAGAGTCTTCGTTCCTCCTCTATCTCTTCGTCCGGATCCTCCGAATTGATAGATGCCGAGGATGGAAAAAGACCGTCCTCCATACCGCAGAGATAGACCGTATCAAACTCAAGTCCCTTTGCCGCGTGCAAGGTCATCATGGTAATTACTTCTTCATCCGGATCTGTTCTGTCTATATCCGCCACCAGAGAAACATCCTCAAGGAAGAGCGATAGCATATCTCCGGGCTCCTCAACCGCAGCTACAGCCTCAAAGCCCTCGTTCAGTACAGCTCCGCCGCCTGAAAGCAGCTTCATCTCCTCCTCAAAGCTTACGGCCTTGCTTATAAGCTCCTCTATATTCTCAAATCTTGTCTCTGCGCTTATAGGATCATCCTTCTTAAGCTCCTCCGAGTAGCCTGTATCGTCTCTTATATGCTCTATAAGAGCTCTTAGCGAAGCCTCATCGCAGTATGAGTTTCTGAATCCGTCTATCATAGAGGTAAAGCTCTCTATCTTCTTTGCCGCACTTCCTATACCATCGATATCCCTGCAGGCTTTAAGCGCATCATAAAAACTCATATCCCTTGCAGCCGCATAAGCCGATACTCTGTCCACACTGGTCTGTCCTATACCGCGCTTCGGAACATTTATTATCCTCTTTGCGGCAAGATCATCTACTCCGTTTGCTATAACTCTGAGATAGGACAGTATATCCTTGATTTCCTTACGCTGATAGAAGTTTACGCCTCCGACTATCACATAAGGAACACCGCGCTGTATGCATTTTTCCTCTAAGAGACGTGACTGTGCATTTGTTCTGTAGAGTATAGCCTGATCCTTAAGCCCGGTGCCGTGCTTAACAGCCTCTGCCGCCTGTTTGATTATCGCATCGGCCTCTCCGCCTGCGGTATCATACTCAGTATATACAGGGAGACTTCCCTCCTCATTTTCGGTCCAAAGTCTCTTGTCTTTACGACCCTTATTGTTCTTGATCACCTCGTTTGCGCAGTTAAGTATGCTCTTGGTAGAGCGGTAATTCTGCTCAAGCTTTACTACCTTTGCTCCCGGAAATGTCTTCTCGAAGCTTAGTATATTCTCGATATTTGCTCCTCTGAACTTGTATATAGACTGATCGTCATCTCCGACCACACAGAGATTGCCGTACTTTGCCGATAAGAGCCTGATGAGCTCAAACTGTACGTTGTTGGTATCCTGATACTCATCGACCATTATATAGCGGAATCTCTCCTGCCAGTTGTCAAGAACCTCCGGGAAACGTCTGAACAGCTCAACCGTCTTGTTAAGCAGATCGTCAAAATCCAGTGCATTGTTCGCCTTAAGCTGTTTCTCGTACTCGCCATAGACCTTTGCCGCATTTTTCTCATAGAAATCAGACGCCGAAGCCTCATAGCTGTCCGCATCTACCATGATATTCTTCTGTGATGAGATCAGACTGAGCAGCGCTCTCTCCTTGAACATCTTGTTATCAAGTTTAAGTGCTTTGATGCAGGCACGTATCAGCGTCTTCTGATCGTCTGTATCGTATATGGTAAAATCCTTATCATAGCCAAGCTTGTCTATGTCACGGCGCAGCAGCCTTACGCACATTGAGTGAAAGGTCGAAACAAATACCTTCTCCGCCTCACTGCTCTCAAGCAGCCTGTCAACTCTTTCGCGCATCTCCCTTGCAGCCTTATTTGTAAAGGTAATGGCAAGTATGTGCCAGGGTGCGACACCGCCTGCAATAAGATAGCCTATCCTATGCGTAAGTATACGTGTCTTGCCCGAGCCTGCTCCGGCCAGCACCAGCAGCGGCCCCTCAGTGCACTCAACTGCCTCTTTCTGTCTGTCATTAAGTCCCGATATAAGTTCCTGTCTGTTCATGTAAATGTTTCCGTCTTTTATGTGAATGTCGAACCCGAGGCTCGAATATGATCTTACGAGCTGTGATGCAATATTCCTTCTGTACCGGAGTCGGACTGCAAAAGCCTCTCTCACTGCCAAGCCTGTCTCATTCCCGGTAAAGACAAAATCTGCCCCTGCCGAAAAAAGCAGAAGCAGATAAATGTCTGTAATGATTATTTCTTGATTGAGTTGTACTTAGGTATAAGCACTTCCTTACCGCCCATGTAAGGTCTGAGTACCTCAGGGATCTTGACTGAACCGTCTGCCTGAAGGTTGTTCTCAAGGAAAGCGATAAGCATACGCGGAGGTGCAACACAGGTATTGTTAAGTGTGGTTGCAAGGTGGTTGCCCTTCTCCTTTGACTTGATCCTGATCTTAAGTCTGCGTGCCTGTGCATCGCCTAAGTTAGAGCAGGAACCTACCTCGAAGTACTTCTTCTGTCTCGGTGACCATGCCTCTACGTCACAGGACTTGACCTTGAGATCCGCAAGATCTCCGGAGCAGCACTCAAGCTGTCTTACCGGAATATCAAGTGTACGGAAGAAATCAACCGTGTTCTTCCACAGAACATCATACCACTTCATAGCATCCTCAGGCTCGCAGACAACTATCATCTCCTGCTTCTCGAACTGGTGGATACGATATACGCCTCTCTCCTCTATACCGTGAGCTCCCTTTTCCTTTCTGAAGCAAGGTGAGTAGGAGGTAAGAGTAAGCGGAAGCTTCTCCTCCGGAATAGTCTGGTCAATAAAGCGTCCGATCATGGAATGCTCAGAAGTTCCGATAAGATAGAGATCCTCTCCCTCGATCTTGTACATCATTGCATCCATCTCTGCAAAGGACATAACACCGTTAACTACCTTTGAACGGATCATGAACGGAGGAATAACATAGGTAAAGCCTCTGTCTATCATGAAATCTCTTGCATAAGCGATAACAGCCTCATGAAGTCTTGCAATATCGCCTAAGAGATAATAGAAGCCGTTGCCGGCAACTCTTCCGGCAGCCTCCATATCTATTCCGTCAAAGCTCTCCATGATATCTGTATGATAAGGAACCTCAAAATCAGGTACCTTAGGATCTCCGAAGCGCTGTACCTCAACATTGAATCTGTCATCCTCTCCGATAGGTACAGAAGGATCTATAATGTTCGGAATGACCATCATCTTCTTTGTAAGCTCATCATTAAGCTCTGTCTGCTTGGCTGAAAGCTGCTCAAGGAGTTCTCCGTCCTTGCTTACCTCAAGCTTAGCCTGCTCGGCCTCTTCCTTAAGTCCCTTTGCCATAAGAGCACCGATCTCCTTAGAGATCTTATTTCTCTTTGCTCTCAAATCATCTGCATCCTGCTGAACCTTACGAAGCTCAGCATCAAGCTCTATACACTCATCAACGAGCGGAAGCTTGGCATCCTGAAACTTTTTCCTGATATTTTCCTTGACTATATCCGGATTCTCTCTGACAAACTTTATGTCTAACATCTGTTCTCCCTCTCTGTTATGATATTTACACGGTAAATGCCGTTAAAACCTAACCGCGTACATAACACGGCTCAAATTGAGAATATTTTAGCACTTACAAAAAATTGCGTCAACGAAGGCACCCATAAATATATCAAAATTTGAAATATATAAACGGATTATATGACAATCCTACAAGATACAGCACCGATATTATCCATAATGTAAGATAGCGGATATTGACACACAGGCTGCTGTTCCATATTTTAAAGCGCTTAAGCCCTTCAAATCTTGTAAATGAGAAAACTATGCCGATTGCCATACATATGACAAAAAGCGCATTTATCTGTGACAATACACTGTACATACCGAAATTGCCCGGATCAAAGCTGAACATTGCCCTGATATATCTGATTGCGGTTCCGAGATCATCGGCTCTGAAGAACACCCATCCGATTATTACCACCGTCATCGTATACACATGTCTCAGTATCTTCGGCAGTCTGTCAATAATCCTGCGCAGCCCGAGCCTCTCCATGATAAGAAACGCTCCGTGGTAAAGTCCCCATACTATAAACTGCCATGCGGCTCCGTGCCAGAATCCTGTAAGGAAGAAAACAATGCCCAGATTGATATATGTTCTGAGTTTTCCTCTCCTGTTTCCTCCGAGAGGTATATATACATAATCCCTGAACCAGCTCGACAAAGATATATGCCATCTTCTCCAGAATTCCTGTATGCTGCAGGATATATACGGAAGATCGAAGTTTTCATTGAATCTGAAACCGAATGCCCTGCCAAGTCCTATAGCCATATCGGAATACGCCGAAAAATCATAGTATATCTGTAATGTATAGCATACGGCTCCGAGCCAGGCATATGCCATATTAATATCTCCGGGCATTGAAAACATGACATCTGCCATGCCGCCTGCCGCATTTGCTATAAATACTTTCTTGAAGAAGCCTATGATAAACCTTTTTATTCCGTACTCAATATCGCCGCAGCTTATTGTTCTTGCGTTCATCTCATTATTGATGTCTGTATAGCGCACTATAGGTCCGGCTATAAGCTGAGGAAACATCATGACATACAGGGCAAGCTTGATAAAGCTTTTCTGAGCCTTGGTCCTGCCCATATATACATCGGCAACATATGATATTATCTGAAATGTATAAAAGGATATACCTATAGGTAATACTATTCTTGACGCAGCCTCCGGAATATTTATCCCGATCAGCTCCGCAAGCGCTCTCATATTGTCACCGAAGAAGTTGAAATACTTAAAATACAGCAGATTGCCTATATCTATAAGCATTATCAATATAAAAATGCTCCTGCGGTATTTCGGCATACTCTCAATAAGCAGAGTAAGCAGGTAATTGACTGCAACCACTGCAAGCAGTATCAGAAAATACTTTGTGCCGCCCCATGCATAGAATATCATTGATGCAAGCAGCAATACGATATTGGCAGGCTTTGCTTTTCCTAAAGCATATGCAGTGTAGTACAGCAGCAGTGTTATCGGCAGAAAGCAAAATATAAATATTGTTGATGAAAAAACCATTGTGCTTGTCTTATATCCTTTACATTCCCGCCGTATATTCGTCATCCGTATATTCCGGATGCTCTAATATATAATCCATAAATCCAAAGCTCATATTGGCTATGGCAGCGTCATTTACCTCAAGTATGACTATATCGGATTTGCCGACAAGAAAATCAAGCGGCAGTTCATCATAAGCGGTAAATCCGGATAATGTTCCCTTGGCGGTATATTTATCAAGAAACCAGTAGTTATTCTCAAAATGCACATCACTTCCGAATACATCGGCTCTAACCAGTGAACTTATGCTCTGACCGAGGAAGCTTCCTCCTCTTATAAACACACTCGGCTTATCCTTTCCCTGATAGGATATACTTACAGGAGCATCGTACCAGGTCTCTTTTGCGTCAAATAGCAGATTCATTGAGGAGTACAGATCAGTATCCGGATCTATCGGCTCATCCGATACCTCCTCTGAGACATTTACAAGGCTAAGATCATATTTGCTTTTTTCCTTCATCATAGCCAGGAAATTCGCTGCACAGGTCCTGCCCCACGGATGGCTCCAATGTATTCCGCTGTTATAAAAAAGCGGTGCTTTGAGTGTTCCGTCATCAATATGCTCATCAATAAATTTCACAGAGTCGTAATAATCGACTCCGCTTGCATCAAGCGCCTTGATAAACTTCTCATGATTGGTATAACTGTAAGACTGCTCCTTATCGGCATACATAAGCATATCCGGGATCTTGTCCTTCATATAGTGTGCTTTGGACGGAGTCAGGAATATATATAGCTCCTTGCCGTTTCTGTTAAGCAGCTCCTTAAGAGCCTTAAGCTCACTGCTTAATTTATCAAAATATTCCTCTGACTCAGGCGGATAAACTTGAGTCTCATAGAGTATATATATAGGTTCAAACAGACAGCCTTCCTTGCCTACGATAACATTGGAATTTGGACTTTGGTCAAGCAAACTGTACAGCAGCTGATTCCTCACTTTAAGCAGGAGCTTTCTTCCCGGAAAGCCGTTCTCCCAGCAGTCATTCAGGTACTGCTGAAAGCTTCCGTCCTGTATGTCGGCGGCATTAAGCTCGACTGCGTCTGCGCTTTTTGATACACCGTTTAAGCTTAGTCCTTCATCAAAAGCACTGCCGTAAATCGGCAGTGCAAGAGTAAGTATAAAGATAAATATTAAAAAATAGTTTCGTTTAAACATTCAATTATAGTTAAAAAATCACTGCAGCTTTGAATAATCACGTGCTCCGAATATACCTGTTCCGACACGTACCAGTGTCGATCCTTCCTCGACTGCAACCGTGTAATCTCCGGTCATTCCCATAGAGAGTACCTGCATATCTACATTTTCGATATTCATTGCCTTGATGTCATCAAAAAGCTTTCTGAGCTGTCTGAAATATACTCTGTTGGACTCTGCATCCTCGGTTATAGGTGCCGAGGTCATAAGTCCGCATACATGGACGTTCGGCATAGCCGCAACCGCCTTGACCGCCTCAACGGTCTCATCCGGTGTAAAGCCCCACTTGCTCTCCTCATTGGCAACATTTACCTCTAAGAGTACACGCACAGTAACGGAATGCTTCTCAGCCTCCTTTTGTATCTGCTCGGCAAGTCTTAAGCTGTCCACAGAGTGTATCAGGCTTACCTTGCCGATAATATACTTGACTTTGTTTCTCTGGAGATGGCCTATCATATGCCAGTCTGCGTTATCTCCCAACACAGCATACTTCTCCTCTATCTCCTGCACGTAATTCTCACCAAAGGCTCTCTGTCCTGCTGCCATAGCCTCTCTTATCATCTCGACAGGCTTGGTCTTGCTGACTGCTAAGAGCGTAACCTCTGAAGGCTCGCGTCCTACCTTCTCACATGCCTTTGCAATATTGCTTCTTACTTCTGCAAGATTTTCTCTTATCATTCTTACGCCTCTTTAAAACACTTTAAGAATTTTTCTATGTTTTCGGCAGCGTCACCCTTAAATACCGCAGAGCCTGCAACAAAGACATTTGCACCTGCCTTTATAAGCTCCGAAACATTTGCAGAGCTAACACCTCCGTCTACTTCTATATCAAGCTCAAGTCTTCTGTCCTCCGCCATGCTGCGAAGCTTTGTTATCTTGTCGGTAACATAAGGAATATAGCTCTGTCCTCCGAAGCCCGGATTAACGCTCATAAGGAGCACCATATCAAGCTCTCCTATTATATCCTCAAGCACCGATACAGGTGTAGCAGGATTAAGCACAACTCCTGCCTTGCATCCGCACTCCTTTATCGCCTGAACTGTCCTGTCGAGATGCCTGCACGCCTCATAATGAACAGTGATAATATCCGCTCCGGCATCGGCAAAGTCCTTGATATATCTTACCGGCTCCTCTATCATCAGATGCACGTCAAAAACCTTGTCCGTACACTTTCTGATTGACTTGATCACCGGGATACCGAAGCTTATATTCGGGACAAAGGCTCCGTCCATAACATCTATATGTATATATTCGGCGCCCTTGTCGGCAACAAGCTTAACAGCATCTCCGAGGTATGCAAAATCCGCCGACAATATCGACGGGGCAAGTATATAATTCATCTTATCTCTCCTTATCCTTTAATTCCTCATATATCAGTCTGTAATTGTCATAGCGTTCCTCCGGGATCTTCCCTTCGGCAACGGCACGCTTCACGGCGCAGATATCCTCCGACTCATAGATATGACTGCAGCCCGTATATTTGCACTTATCGTAATAATCATTGAACTCTTCGAAATAGAATCCGAGTCTGTCGGTTTCCACTCCTGTCACATAAAGTGAGGTAAAACCGGGTGTGTCAAGTACATAGCTGTCCGCATCTATGGTAAAGAGCTCGGTATGTCTTGTCGTCTGCTTACCGCGCTTTATCTTGGCGGAAAGCTCTCCCACCTCCATGCAGACTCCGTCGTTAAGCTTATTTGTAAGCGAGGATTTTCCGACACCCGAAGGTCCCGCAAGCACAGTAGTCTTATCCTTAAGCAGCTCACGTATGCTGTCAACATCCGCTTCATTTTCGGTAGAGCCGCATATTACTTTATATCCGGCGTTTTCATAGATATAACGGTAGCGCTCCATGAGTCCGTCTCGGTTAAGATCGGATTTGTTCAGGAAAATGTTGACCTGTATATCCTGCATACCCATATATATGAGAAAGCGGTCGAGGAGATTGGTATTAAGCTCAGGCTCCCGCACTGCAAATACGACCATTGCCTGATCTATATTTGCCACTGCCGGACGTATGAGCACATTTTCACGCTCAAGTATCTTTGTGAGACTGCCTTCCCGCTTATCCTCATCCAGTATCTCAAACTCGACATTGTCTCCGACAAGCGGTTTAATACCTAATTTTCTGAATATGCCTACAGCCCTGCATGAATATACCTCATCGGTCTTTGGTGCATGAATATAATAAAATCCGCCTATTCCTTTGATTATCTTTCCTGTCATACCGATATTAAAACGTCCGTTTACTTATGCTGTGAAAAACGTATAACATAGCTGCTGTATACATTACCCGTATCGGCACCGTATACCTCTACAGTACCCTCTGTTACTCCGTAGGCTCCCTTGATATTTCTGAAGCTTACAGGGATCTTGGTTCCCTCGGATACCGGTATAGGCTCACTCAGTGAGGTATATTCCAAAGATCCGTCTACACGCTGAGCGAGTCTTATTCCGACAAGCACACTGTTCTGTGCTCCCGGTCCGGCTGCACTATCTCCTACAGTGCAGGTAGTATCTATATTTCCGTAATAATACTCTCCGCTGTCATAGCTGCTGCCCGTACCCGGACTTACTACAGTTCCGTTCAGAGCATTTTGGAAATCATTGATATCCTTGAATATAGTTCCGCTCTTTATTCCGCTGCCCGAGCCCACACATACCTCAAGATCTACGGATTTACCCTTTTTGATCATGTCGTCAGCCTTGACCGACTGGTCAACTACATCGCCCTCTACCGAATCAGAAGAGCTTACCGCAGTTATCTTGCCTATGCTTATATTGTTATCGTCAAGTAACTCAAACGCATCCTCAACTGCCATATTTGTAACATCAGGCATCTTGATATAATCCTCTGCCTTGCCGTAGCTGAGCACGAGCTTGACTCTGCGCTTTCCGTCACCGGTCTTGCCGTCATCCTTATAGCTGAGTACCAGATCCTCTGACACTTCATCTGAGAAATCTCTGTCACACTCATCGCTTACAGCCATGCCTGCATCCTGCACTGCCTTGACAGCGGCATCCTTTGTCATATTCTTGAGATTATCCAGTATATAATCCTCTTTATTTCCGAGCGATACCGTAACATATACCGTTGAATCGGAATTAAGCACATCATTTGCCGCCGGGCTCTGGTTCATAACGGTTCCCTTGGCATATTTATCCGAATAATCCGTAGTGGATGAGTCCATGCTCATGTGAATAGATGCAAGTTTTGCTCTCGCATCATCAACATTCATGCCGATAAGGTCAGGCATTACATCCTCTCCCGTAATGCTTACGGTATAATCATTTGAACCATTGCTCTCTTCCGAGCTGTCGGATGAGCTTTCTGTCTCACTCTCCGCTGTCTTGGACTCCGCAGCCTTGTGTGCGTCAGATCCGGACTTAAGCACAAAGCCTCCGATAATGAATACTATGATGACTATGGCTGCGGTAATTCCCGCTATCATAAACTTTGTCTTTGAATCCTCATAACTGTCAAGGATACTGCCCTTGCTGCCTCTGTGAGCATTTCTCTCAACCACATAATCCTCATCGTCGTCATCGAGAAAATCATCAACTGTATCCTTATTTCCGCTTCCGTATTCAGATCCGTTTCCGTGTTCTTTAACTCCGTACCCGTCTATCGGAACATTCTGTCCTCTTCCGGATGAGATTCTTACATTATCATCATGATCTCCCGAAACTGCTCCGCCTGAAACCTCTTTAAGAGCTTCTGCGCTGCCTTGCTCCGTGGCTGTATGCTGCGCTGCTCCGCCTTCGGCTCTTGAATATTCGCTTGAAGAAACAGAATCATAGAGCTTAACAAAATGTCCGTCAGGCTCTGCCGCCGCATGCTTAAGATCCTCTATAAGCTCCTCTGCTGATTGATATCTGTCCTCAGGGGCCTTCTTGGTAGCCTTAAGTATGATATCGTTAAGTGCCGGATATATTCCGCTGTTATATACTATAGGCGGAACCATGGCATCCTGCATATGAGCCATTATCACATTGCCGGCATCCTCTCCCTGATAAGGAAGTCTGCCTGTTATCATCTCATACATGGAAATGCCGAGCGAATACAGATCCGATCTTGCATCAGCCTCGCCGTTCCGGGCCTGCTCCGGAGCCATATAATGAGCCGAGCCTATAACAGGCTGACCGCTTAAGTCTGTGCTCACCCTCTTGGCAATGCCGAAATCACCGATCTTGATACGGCCTTCCTTGGAAATGATTATATTCTGGCTCTTGATATCTCTGTGAATGATGCCGTTTCTGTGTGCCTCACCCAGTCCCTCGGCCGCCTGCATGGCTATGCCTATGGTCTCCTTGTTTGAGAGTCTGCCCTTACGCGCAATATAATCACGCAAAGTAATGCCCTCCACAAGCTCCATGACTATGTAGTGCATATCACCGCTGTTTACTATATCGTAAGCAGCCACAATATTTGAATGTGAGAGTCTGGCAGCGGCACGAGCTTCATTTTTAAAACGCTCTATAAACTCTTTATCTGTGGAGTATTCCTCCTTGAGCATCTTAATTGCTATCTCTCTGTCAAGCTTTAAGTCTCTGGCCCTGTATACGGTAGCCATTCCTCCCTGCCCGATCTTTGAGAGTATCTGATATCTGCCGTCAAGTATGTCGCCGATATTAAGCATTTACTTCACCGTCCCCGGATTCATATTTGATTAGAATGACCGCTATATTGTCATTGCCGCCGTTTTCATTGGCAGCTGCAATAAGCGTGTTTGCCTTGTACTGAAGGCTGCCGTGCCCCGATATGATTGCAAATATCGAGTCATCGTCAACCATGTTTGTAAGTCCGTCCGAGCATATAAGTATATAATCATTTTTGACAAGGTCAACCTCAAAAAAGTCTGCCTTGACCGTATCTTCTATACCCACAGCTCTTGTAATGATGTTCTTATTCTTGTTGTATTCCTCGGAATATCTGCTGATATTTCCGAGCTCGACCTGCTCCTCAACATAGGAATGATCCTTTGTCACCTGAGTGATGCCGTCTCTTATTATATACAGTCTCGAATCACCTACATTTGCAACCGTAAGCATGCCGTTTCTGATGACTGCCGCCACCATGGTTGAGCCCATACCGCTTAATGCCGGATCCGAATGTGACTTCTCATACACAAGAGTATTGGACATACCTATAGCGCTCTTAAGCACCTTGATTATGTCCTCGCTCTTATTTCTGGAAATGTATCCGACCATGGTCTCTGTAAGATATTTGGACGCAAAATCTCCGCTCCTGTGTCCGCCCATACCGTCCGCCAGTATAAACAGATTCGGAAATACACCGACAGGCTGTATGCTTTGAAAAATAAAATCCTGATTAACGGCTCTCTTTAATCCGATATCAGTTAATGCCTGTATCTGCATTTTTTATATGTCTCCTTCTGAGCTGTCCGCAGGCAGAGCTTATATCTCTGCCCATTTCTCTCCTGACTGTTGCATTTATACCGTTTTTCTCCAATATAAGTCTGAATCTCTCTACAGATTCTCTGTCAGGGCTCTCATACTCCCTCTCCTCTATCGGATTGACCGGTATTATATTTACATGGAAGGCTCCTTCGTGTGATTTGAACCCTCCCGCAAATCTCTTTAATAATCTTACGAGCCTGTGTGCCTCATCCTCACTGTCATTCACGCCCTTTACGACAGAATACTCAAAGCTGAGTCTCCTGCCCGTCTCATTGTAATAATAAGCACAGGCCTTAAGCACTTCGTCTATAGCATATCTCTTTGCTATAGGCATTATCTCTTCTCTCTTTTCCTGACTCGGAGCGTGTAAGGAAAGCGCCAGTGTTATCGGCAGCCCTTCCCCGGCAAGTCTCTCTATATTCGGAACTATACCGCAGGTGCTTAAGGTAATATTTCTTGCCGATATATTTGATCCGTTTTCATCGGATATCATACGCAGGAATCTGACGACCTCATCATAGTTTTCAAGCGGTTCACCCGATCCCATTATAACTATATTGGATATGCGCTCTCCGAGATCACGTTCTATCCTGTACACCTCTGCAAGCATCTCTGCCGCCGTAAGGCTTCTGACACAGCCGTCTATGGTTGAAGCACAGAATCTGCAGCCCATTGCACAGCCCACCTGTGAGCTGATGCACACAGAATTACCATGCTTATACTTCATGAGCACCGCTTCGATCACATTGCCGTCATATAAAGCAAATATATATTTGCGTGTTCCGTCAAGCTTTGAGATGAGCACATCCTCGGCATTCATTATAGTTATAAAATGATCTGCCGAAAGCTTTTCCTTAAGTGTCTTCGGAATATTATTCATCTCGTCAAAGGATGCAGCCTTGTTCTTATGCAGCCATCCGTAGATCTGAACCGCACGAAAGGCAGGCTCTTTGTATTCCTTCATCAAAGCCTTCATCTCGTCAATATTCAGTTCACAGATATCCTTCTTCTCCATCTTCTATCCCGTTCCTGTACCGCCTGTCCGCCGTGTATTTACGGCTCAGGCTTAATATTTCTTCTGTAATACGGCTATATAGAAGCCGTCGTTATGCTCTCCCGGAAGGAGCTTGCATTCCGCGATTTTCTTAAAGCCAAGTTCATTTTCCGCAAATTCGGAGTTCATTTCATTTTCCGCCCTGCTGAGTGTACAGGTCGAATAGACCAGCTTACCCTTAGGCTTAACGAATCTGCTTACATTGCGTAAGATATCACGCTGCAGCTCCTGCAGCTCGGCAACCGAATACTCCTCAAGATTAAGCTTGATATCCGGCTTTTTGCCTATGACTCCGAGTCCCGAGCACGGGAGATCGGCAATCAGTATGTCTGCTCTGTACAGACTTTCTTCGTCCTCCTTGAGAGCGTCCTGTACCCTGACACTTATATTTTTATATCCGCAGCGCTTGACATTTTCCTCAATAAGCGCGGTCTTCTGACTCGATACATCTCTTGCCTCTATCCTGCAGCTGTCACCGCAAAGCTCTGCTATGGCAAGCGACTTGCCTCCGGGTGCGGCACAGACATCAATAATATTGTCTCCGCTTGCCGCTTCCGCAAACGAAGCCACAAGTGCCGAAGCAGGATCCTGCACGGTGATATAGCCCTTATTAAAGGCTTTGGCTGTCGCTATATCCCCTCCGCTTATCTCATACATTACAGGAAGTGCCGGGTTATGCGCTCCGCTAAGCTTTGCTCCCTCAAGCATAGTCTCCATGTCTATCCTTGCAGTCTCGAAGCCGTCTTCCTTAAGCATTTCAACTATATATTTCTCAAGCTCCTGCTTGTTTTCTCCTGTCTTACCTCCGAGCGCAGCTCTTCGGAGATTAAATCTCACACTTTCCTTCCGTCCGCAAAGATATGCCTCAAAGATGCGTACCGCTGTCTCTCTTCCGTAATCCTTCTCAAGCAGTGAGCATATCCACGCAGGCAGAGAATATTTTACGGTATCCTTGCCTTCTATATCTGTCTTTGCTCCGTCTGCTTCAAAATCCCTTACCGCAGCTCTCAATACACCGTTTACAAAGCCGCTCATTCCGTCCATGCCGTGCAGCTTTACAAGCTTTACAGCCTCATTGCAGGCGGCGCTGTTCGGAACTCTGTCCATGAACATGATCTGATATAAGGACATGCGGAGCACTGCCCTGATAAGCGGCTTCTGAGATTTCATGGGCTTGGTAAGAAATCTGCTTAAACAAACATCAAGAGTGATGAGTCTGTCGAGAGTACCCATCACTATATGCTCGATAAATGCCCTGTCCGTGCTGCTGAGCATGATACCGCCACGCTTGATATCATCAAAGCATTCCTTCAATATGGTATTGGATTTGCGGCTGTTTTCACATATCTCAATCAGCACAAAAAGCGCGATGTCTCGCGCGTTTTGTTTATCCTTGATATTATAGTTTTTTCCGGATCTCGGCATCCTCATAAATACTTTTCCTCTCCGTCCTCACTTATCAGTCTCTGTTGCGTCCTCTTGCAAGGATAATAAGTCTGAGGAGCTGAAGTATGGCAGATGCCGCAGCCGCAACATAAGTAAGTCCTGCTGCTCTCAGTACCTTCTTTGCTCCGGCAAGCTCCTCTCCCTGCAGCATACCGTTAGCCTGTATTATCCTAAGCGCTCTGTTGGACGCATTATACTCTATAGGAAGCAGCAATATCGAAAACATAACTCCGAGGCTGAACAGTACTATGCCAAGCTTCATGATCGGCTCATATGAAAAGATAAGTCCCGCAATTACAATGTATATTCCTGCCTGTGATCCGAAAGAGCACACCGGAGCCAGACTTCTCTGTATAGTAAGAGGAAAATATCCTGTAGCATCCTGTATGGCGTGTCCGCACTCGTGAGCGGCTATGCCTATACTTGCAATGCTGCTTGAATTATAGTTTTCCTGAAGGAGACAAAGCTCCTTTTTAGCCGGAGAATAATAATCCGAATGAGCTCCGCTTATCATTCTTACCGAAACATCATATATGCCGTTATCGTTCAGTATCTTCCTGGCAGCCTCAGCCGCTGTGATTCCGGAATAGCTCCTCTTTCTGCGATACTCATTGATAAGCCCGTTTACATTGGCCGAAGCCCACATTGAGAGCACAGCACCTATAATCACCAATATATACGTAGGATCGTAATAATAAAACATATCAGCCTCTTTCTCTTCCGAAAATACCGTCTATCGTATTGCCTCTCAGATAGTCGGCAGTCTTCATACGCTTCTTGCTCTCAGGCTGAAGCTCCGTTATCTCTATTGCACCGTCACCGGCAGCAACATACAGCTTACCATCCTTTGCAAGAGCCGTTCCCGGAGTTGTTCCGTCCGCAAATACCTTGTGATCTGCAAGCTTTGCCTTATGTATCTTGAGCATACTTCCGTTATAGTAGGTAAAGGTTCCCGGCCACGGATACAGGCCTCTTATAAGCCTCTCTATGCCTGCCGCATCCTTATTCCAGTCGATATTGCCCATATCCTTGGAAAGTGTCTTGGCATAGCAGCTTCCCTCCTCAGGCTGCGGGATCGGTTTAAGACTTCCTTCCTCAACACCCTTAAGAGTATCGCAGATAAGCTCCGCTCCCAATGCGGCAAGCTTGTCAAAGAGCGAACCGCCTGTCTCGTCTGCCGCCGGAACTATCTTTCTTACCATGAGCATATCTCCGGTATCAAGTCCCTCATCCATAAGCATGCTTGTGACTCCGGTCTCCTTATCACCCTCGATGACTGCCCACTGTATAGGAGCAGCACCTCTCCACCTCGGAAGCAGCGACGCATGAACATTGATGCAGCCGTACTTAGGTATATCGAGAAGCTCCTTCTTAAGTATCTTGCCGTATGCCGTAACCACTATAACATCCGGCTTAAGCTCTCTTATATGTGCGATAAAATCGGGATCCGATGCCTTCTCCGGCTGCAGTATCTCGCTTATGCCAAGCTCAAGCGCCTTACGCTTGACCTCTGTCGGCTTAAGCTCGCTGTGACGTCCCACCGGCTTATCCGGCTGGCTTACCACTGCTATTATCTCATAGCCCGCTTTATAGATTGCTTCAAGATTTGATGCCGCAAAATCCGGCGTTCCCATAAAAATTACACGCATCTGTTATTCTTCCTCTGCTTCTTCCTCTTCCGGCAGCTTACTGAGATCGACCAGTTCTCCGTTCACCTTATCGATATAGAGCACTCCGTGCAGGTGATCATTCTCATGCTGAATACATCTTGCAAGAAGTCCGTCTGCCTCAAGCTCAAACTCCTCCATATTTGCATCAAGTGCTCTTACCTTGACATGCTCGGCTCTTGTGACCTGTCCCTGATATCCCGGTACGCTTAAGCAGCCCTCATTATCGGTCTGCTCTCCGCTAAGCTCGATTATCTCGGGATTGATGAATACATAAGGCTCGCACTCCTCAACTCCGCAGTCGATAACAAAGAGCTTCTTGAGTATGCCCACCTGAGGTGCGGCAAGCCCCACGCCGTTTGCCTCATACATGGTATCGAACATATCGTCGATAAGTATCGCCGTACGCTCCGTCATCTCCTTGATATCCTTACACTCTTTTCTGAGGATATCATCCCCTTCCTTACGTATCTCTCTGATTGCCATAGCTTTATATCTTCCTTATCTTATATCAAAATTTATGTAAACTCTTGCAGGAGCGGAAGCATCCGGCTCCGCATGACTCATGATATCCTCACGTATCTTTGTGATTATATCATGACGCTTATTCTTAATATATATAATCTTTCTGTAGTTATCTTTAATTTTATATATTGCCTCATTGCAGGGACCTATGACCTCAGCTCCCTCCGGTTCATAAGCCTCCGCTGCTGCCGCTGCTTTTTTTGCCGCAGCCTCAAGTGTCTGCTCATCCTCGGATCTTAGCCGCACAAACAGCATAAAGGTCTCCGGCGGATAGTTAAGCAGTCTCCTGTAGCTCATCTCACGCTCATAGAAGCTCTCATAATCCCTTCCGGCCGCACAGCTTATTGCATAGTGCGAAGGATCATAGCTCTGTATGACAACCTCGCCTGTCCTCTCACCTCTGCCGCTTCGTCCTGCCGCCTGAGTGATAAGCTGATAGCTTCGTTCGGACGCATCATACTCCGAGGTGTTAAGCGACAGATCTGCCGCAACTATACCTACAAGTGTGACATTTTCAAAATCATGTCCCTTGACTATCATCTGGGTGCCTATAAGTATGTCTGCCTTGTGTGCCTTAAAGTCGCTGAGTATGCGCTCATAGGCATTCTTGGAAGTAGTGGTATCCGCATCCATCCTGAGCACTCTCGCATCCGGAAATGTATTGCGTACAGCCTGTTCAAGCTTCTGTGTGCCTGTTCCGAAGGGTGCTATGTAGCTGCTCTTGCACTCCGGACAGATCTTCGGCATAGGCCTTGTATATCCGCAGTAATGACAGGATAAAAGCGCGGCTTCCTTTCTGCCCGTGCGCGGATCCACATACCAGTTGTTGTGAGCTGTCATGGACACATCACAATGCGGACACTTTATGACATGTCCGCAGCTCCTGCACGAAACAAAGCCTGCATAGCCTCTGCGGTTTATAAAGAGCATGATCTGCTCTCCGCGGTCAAGCCTCTCGCTTATCTTTTCATGCAGTGTCTCTGAAAATATGCTCCTGTTTCCCTGTGCAAGTTCAGTTCGCATATCAACCACACTTATCTTTGGAAGCTCCGCTCCCTTATGCGCACGACTAAGCAGCTTATGCAGTGCATACTCTCCCTTAAGTGCCTTGGTATAAGACTCAAGTGAAGGCGTGGCAGACCCGAGTACAAGCTTTGCTCCGCACATATCAGCCCGTTTCCTTGCCACAGCTCTCGTATCGTATCTCGGCGAAGTCTCGGACTGATATGTCCTCTCATGCTCCTCGTCTATGATTATAAGCCCCAATTCTTTAAACGGCGTGAACAATGCAGATCTAGGTCCTACCATAACATCTATTTCGCCGTTTACAGCCTTTTGGAACTGATCGTAGCGTTCCCCTGCACTCAGCTTCGAATGCATGACGGCAACCTTATCTCCGAAGTATCTCGCAAGCTCCGTCACTGTCTGAAAGGTCAGCGATATCTCCGGAATAAGCACTATAGACTGCTTGCCCGCTTTCTGCATGCCCCTGATAAGCTCTATATACACCCTTGTCTTGCCGCTTCCGGTTATGCCGTAGAGCAATGACGGCCTTGTGTTTTCCGTCCTTATCTCCTCGACCGCTTTAAGCTGGTCTGCATTTAAAAAGGCTTTTTCCTCCGGCTCTTCCGTCAAAGCTCCGGATACGCATTCGCTGCCATCTCCGGCTATGCCTCTTATAGTCTCCACAGCATCTTTTCTGCGGCTGTTCTTACGAACCTTAGCCTTGACCGGAAGCACCGTCATAAGAGCCTGATTCATGGTGCAGCCGTATTCCTTGGACATGTAGTCGGCAAGCCTTATAAGCTCCTGTTCTATATCAGGCGCTCCCTCTATGAGTGAGTCTATGTATTTTATTTTATCGTCCGCAAGTCCCGATCTTGTGCTGAGAGCAATAACGACTCCCTTTCTTTTCCGTCCGCCGTTTCCGAAAGGCACGTTCACGCGGACTCCGGGATAGAGCTTATCCCAAAGCTCCTCCGGAACGGCATAGGTAAATGCCTTATCAAGCTCCTCGGCCGATATATCGATTATTATCTCAGCATACAGCATCCGTTATTTTGTCTCGGGATACAATTCATTTACAAGCTGTCCCAGCTTCATAGAGTTGGAACCCTTGAACAAGCACACGTCTCCCGCATATACCTCACTTTTTAATGTATCTTTAAGCTCCTCGAGCGAATCGAAGCAGTATACCCAAGGCATATGTCTCGAAGGCTCCTCGCAAAAGCCCAGCTTAATGCCCTCTGCGGTATACTTTGAAAGCTCACCGTAGAGCATTACTATATCTATATTCGGAGTTTCGGCGGCAATATATTCGCCGACCTCCCTGTGATAATCCGCTTCATCCGGACCTAACTCAAGCATATCTGCAAGCACGGCTATATGTCTCTCCTCAGCCTGCATTCCGTTCAGTACCTTTAGTCCTGCCTTAACAGACTGCGGTGCTGCATTGTATGCATCATTGATTATCCTGATACCGGCAGACTCGTAGATACGGCCTCTGCCGTCAAGGCTTGTAAAGCCTCCAACGGCCTCAGCGGCCTTTTCCATGTCTGCCCCGTGAACATAGGCTGTTGAAAGTGCGGCAAGCGAATCAAGTATCATATGCTCGCCCGCAACGCTTAAATGCACCCTCATAAGCTTTTCGCCCTTTATGACGAGTGTGTATTCATAGACCCCGTCCTTATTGCTGATGTCGGCCGCGCTTATATCGGCCTTGGCTCCGGTTCCGTAATAGATTATCTCAATATCCTTATCCCTGCATTTTTCCGGGAAAAAGTCTCTGATATCGTCACGGCTCAGCATATCGTCATCGGCATTAAGTATGAGTGTTCCGCCATCATGCATTCCGTCGAGTATATGCAGCTTTTCACGCATGATATTCTCACGGCTGCCCAGGTTTCCAATATGACTTACACCTATTACCGTAAATACTGCGGTATCACATTTTACGACCTCGGATATACGGCTCATCTCGCCGAATTCCGACATGCCCATCTCTATAACTCCGATATCGGCAGCTTCATCCGTCTCGGTGACCGTTATCGGTACTCCTGTCTGTGAATTGGCATTGCCTTTGGTGGAATATACTTTATACGAAGCAGACAGGGCACAGGCTGTCATCTCTCTGAGTGTGGTCTTGCCCACCGAGCCTGTCACGCCGACATAAGGAATATGCACATACTTCTCTCTGTAATATGCTCCGAGGCTCTGAAGCGCATTCCTTGTTTCATCGACCTTTATAAGTACAAAGGATTTGTCCCTTCCGAGAGCCTTTGCGGAAAGTGCCTCGGTGAATCCTTCGGCTGAAAGTCCGCTAAGCTCCGCAAGCTTATCCGTGTCATATGCCGTAAATGCCGCAGTCGCTCCTGCCTTGGCTGCATTTACGATAAACTTATGCGCATCCACTCTTGCACCGATTATCGGCACAAAGAGATCCTCTCCCTTCATCTTATTGGAATCGGTAGTGATATTGCAAATAAGCGTATCGGCATCCCAGTATATTATCTTTCCGTTTACCGCCTCTGCGGTCTCGGCTGCTCTAAGCTTCATAATCCAAGCTCTTCCTTTATCTTAAGTATCTCCTCACGGTCGCTGAAATGATGTCTTACGCCGTTTTCCTCCTGATAGTCCTCGTGACCCTTGCCTATGACAGCTATGATATCTCCGTCTTCGGCATTTGCCATGGCATAACGTATGGCCTCGCGTCTGTCAAGTATCTTGATATAATTATCGGACTTTCCGCCTGCTGCAAGATATGCCTGCTCTATATCGCTGACTATATCCTCGGTCTTTTCGAATCTCGAATTATCCGCCGTGAAAATGCTTAAGTCGGCACAATGCGCGGCCGTTTCGCCCATACCTATACGTCTGTCCTTGGAACGGTTTCCGCCGCATCCGAATACCACTACAAGACGCTTAGGCTCATATTTTCTGAGTGTATCCATGAGATTGACCATGCTCACCTCATTATGTGCATAATCTACGAGCACAGTAAATCTGTCGGACTTATATACGACCTCACTTCTGCCTGTCACATGCACATCTCTGAGTGCTTCCTTGAGTTTATCCACAGGAAGCCCGAGATCATAGGCAACAGTTATTACTGCCATTGCATTGCTTACATTGTAATCACCCGGTATGCCGAGGCTGAATTCATTGTTGATGAGTCCGTTTGTATCGAATACGGTTCCCGCAAAATCTGCAGAGGTCCTGAATCTGAGCTCATGTGCATTGAGATCGGCATCCTTGTCGGCTATAGAGAAGCGATACTGCTTGCCTCTGAACTCGGCAAGCTTCATAAGCTCGTCTGTATGCTCGTCATCCGCATTTACAACAGCCGTGTCGCACTGGGTAAACAGTCTTGATTTGCAATACAGATACTCATCAAAATCCGCATGCTCCAAAGGTCCTATATGATCCGGGCTGATATTTAAGAAAACGCCGTAATCAAAGCTTAAGGCATCTGTTCTGTTCATCTTGAAGCCCTGTGAGGAGCATTCCATAACAACATATTCGCAGCCTGCCTCAAGCATCCTGTAAAAATAGCTGTTGAGATCATAGCTGTCCGGTGTTGTGTTCTTTATCTCAAACTGCTCATCACCGATAACGACTCCGTTGGTTCCGATAACTCCGGCCTTAATGCCGCATTTGTCAAACACTGCCTTGAACATATATGAGGTCGAGGTCTTGCCCTTGGTTCCTGTAAGTCCGATAAGCTTAAGCTTGTCCGCAGGATGATCAAAACGTGCCGCAGCAAGATAAGCAAGTGTCTTACGTGCATTTTCCGTGAAAATGATATTGATATCCTTAAGTTCCTCTTCGGAAAGCTTAAGATCAAGCAGAGCCTTCTCGACTACAAAGGTCTTGCAGCCCTTGGATAAAACATCCGGGATAAAGTCATGAGAATCCGTCTTGCTTCCGCACATGCACAAAAAGACGGTATCCGGCGCTGCCTTTCTCGAATCGAATACAACATCCTTAACTTCACATTCGTCTGTACCGTTGAGCAGCTTGTAATCAGTGCCCTTAAGCCAGTCCTTTAGTATTGCCATTTTTGATAATAACTCCTTTATCGACTTCCTAAATATTCCTCAAATTGTTCGATGCTCATCAGTATATGACGTTCCTTTGTTCCCTCGCCGTCACTGACCACACCTGCCTCGCAGAGCTGATCCATGATCCTTGCCGCACGGTTAAAGCCAAGCTTATACTTTCGCTGCAGTGCTCCTATCGTTGCCCTTTGAGTGTTGATTATAAATCTTCCGGCGTCGGCAAAATTCTCATCCGTATCATCTTCATTGGATTTAGCCGGCTGTTGCCCGGAGAAATTAAGCTCCAGCTGTCTCTCGATAGCAGTCTCTATCTCAGGATCCTCATCCGCACGATTGTGTTTGGTTATAAAGCTTACTACGTTTTCAACTTCTTCGTCACTTAAGAAAGCACCCTGAACTCTGATAGGACTGCTCTTGTCTCCCGGCTTATACAGCATATCACCGTTTCCGAGCAGGGTCTCTGCTCCTCCCGAATCAAGTATGGTCCTTGAGTCTGTAACAGAAGGCAGCTTAAAAGCAACTCGGCTCGGTATATTGGACTTGATAAGGCCTGTAACAACATCAACCGATGGTCTCTGTGTTGCCACAACAAGATGTATGCCCGCAGCTCTTGCAAGCTGTGCAAGGCTTACTATGCAGGATTCGACATCCTTTTTGGCATGCATCATAAGCTCTGAGAGCTCATCGATGATGATAAGTATGAACGGAAGTTTCTCCGGCCTCTGATCCTCCGGAAGCCCCGCAGAAATCTTTTCTATCTTCTCGTTGTAGCCCTTGATGTTTCTTGTTCCGCTCTCCTGGAACAGCTTATATCTGCGGTTCATTTCCGCTACTGCCCAGTTAAGTGCGCTTAAGGCACGCTCTGCTGTGGTGACTACCGGTGTCAGAAGATGCGGAATGCCGTTATATACTGTAAATTCCACCTGCTTTGGGTCCACGAGTATCATCCTTACCTCCTGCGGTGTTGCTCTGTAGAGCACAGACATGATAAGTGAGTTGATACCTACTGACTTACCGGAGCCGGTAGTTCCGGCAACAAGTATATGCGGCATCTTGGTTATATCGCTTAGTACCGTATTGCCTCCTATATCAAGACCCACGCCCCAGCAGAGTCTTGACTTGGCATTTTTGAATTCCTCGGATTCCAGTATGTCTCTGAATTTTACCGTGGAGCTTACCTCGTTCGGTACCTCTACACCTACTGCAGATTTGCCCGGTATAGGAGCTTCTATACGTATCTCTCTTGCAGCAAGTGCAAGCTTGATATCTCCCGTCAGTGCGGTTATCCTTGATACCTTGACACCTGCGTCCGGTGTAAGCTCATATCTTGATACTCTCGGTCCGACTATAACATTGGTAACCGTTACTCCTACTCCGAAATCTCTGAGTACCTTCTGAAGCTTGGCTGCATTTGCTCTTAAGGCATCATTTCCGCCCTTTGCGTTCCTCTGCCCCTTCTCAAGGAGATTAACTCTCGGATAGACATAAGGTCTCGGCTTAGGCTTTGGCTTTGCAGGCATTTCAGCCGCAGCGATCGAGCTGCCCGGCTTTAAGCCGCTGTTTCCTGTAGGCTTTGCTCCGGATACAGGCTTACTGCTTTGACGGCCTCCGGATGATGCAGTTTTACCGGCATCCAAATTTTCTGCTTCCGCATTATTAAGCTCAGATGCGTCGGTTACCCCCTTACTCTTAAGTATCTTATCCGCCTCATAGCTGTCGGGAGACTTCATCTGCTTGCCTGTAGCAGTAGTATAATACTCCTCAGACTCATCCTCTCCGTCAGAGCTCATATATGAATAAGCTGCTCCGTCAGTCTCCTCTTCAACACTTTTGCTGTCAGACGCATACGCATCGGCACCGGTATCTGTGTACGCATCAGCATCTGTGTACATCTCTGCCTCTTCATTATCCTTAGATCCGGTATAAGCGGTCTGTTCATCCTTATCATGCTCATTGCCGTGCAGCTCAAAGGATATAGCTTCATCCGCATCAGCCACGGCTGTGTATGCGTCAGCTGTATCATCTCCGTTATAATGATCAAAGTTCCTTACTCTGAGAGCGGTTGCCCCTTCTCTGTCATAAGCCTCTCTGAGCGAATCCACACTAAGCTTATACGATCCTGTTTTTCCGCCCTTTGCTATATCATCTACTGTCCTGAAGGCTGCTATATGCTCCGGCTCATCGACTGTATCTGCTTCATCACAGCCGCGATCATCCATATAATTTTGTATATTCACCGCAAAGCCGGCACGTTTCGCCGTATCTATGCTCAGCTCTCCGCTTTTAAGTATATGGGCATAGGACTTATACTTATCATCCTCTGTTTCCTCAAAAGGAACCTCATCGGAATCGTAATTGATTTCACGGATATTTACCGGCTGGGAATTCTTATTGGCTGCAGGCATAGAAAAATCACCGCTGATGATCTCTGTATCAAAGTTTACGCCCTCGGTATTTCTCGTATTATTATATCGGCTTGCAAACAAAGGCTTTTTGTAATCCTGCTCCGCCGCATTATTCTGCGCTTCACCGATTATATCTCTGCCGTAGCCTGCATAGACCTCCGCCTCAGCCGCCTCACTTCTTATAGCTCCGAGATCATAGGCCTGCGACATGGAAGTGCCTCCGTTTCCTCCGAAGATACTGCCGCTGTTTCTGCCGTCAGAAGCCGCCACGGATCCGGTTGTGCCGTCAAAGCCCGGGAAAGATGACTCAAGCTTCCTTAATTTTTTCTCTTCCCTTACCGCATCCCGTCTTATGACATTTTCCCTGTGTATCTGCTTGTAACGCTCGCTGCCGTGTCTTGCCGCTTCCACAGTCTTGCCTGCTCCGCTTTTAACAGCCTCGGCAGTCTTGGAGGCCCCGAATTTGGCTGCGCTCACAAAGCTTTTCTCTGTAATAATTACAAGAAAGATCACGAGCAAAGCGATCAGTACGAGATATGCTCCCGCATACCCTACAAGACTCTTCAAAAGGTTTGATACCGTTCCGCCCACAAGTCCGCCGCCGGGAGCTCCTGCACTTGCGCTCTTATAAAGCTCTGTTACGGCAAAGCCCGCACTCTCGTGTGCATCCGTTCCGAATATAAGATGTATTACCGAAACAGCTACCGTAAGTATGCCAAAGACACATACCGTCTTAAGCTTGACAAAGTATGTGTCCTTGAATTTCATGGCAACTGCGGCAGCCGCTACTATGGCAATTGCAAAGAGCATATATCCCTGTCCGAATAATCCCTTTTGTATGCCGAGCAGAAATGCACCTATCCTGCCTAAAAGCCCCAGATCCGTAAGCAGCATTATGCCTCCGATCACAAGACTTAGGATGAGTCTGATCTCAGATCTCAAGAAACTCTTTTTCTTGGCTATGGTACGCTTATTTTCTCTGACCGGCTTCTTTGCGGCAGTCTTGGCTTTAGTGCTTTTGTTAGTGCTCTTGTTTGCTGCACTTGATTCTGTTTTCTTGTTAGCTGTCTTTTTTTGTGCCAAAGCTCCTCCTTATGAGCCTATAACATTCCTTATCGCAACAGGTGTCCTGTAATTCCATCTTGCTATCTTGATGCCGCTCCTTCTGGATGCTGCATTTACCACCTGTCCGTTTCCTATATACATGCCTACGTGATTGATAGTACCTCGGCTGTTTGCATAGAAAATAAGATCTCCCGGCTTCATTTCCGAAGAACTTATCTTCTTTCCGACCTGTGCCTGATCACGGCTCACTCTCGGAAGTGATATTCCGAAATGTTTCATTACGCTCTGAGTAAATCCGGAACAGTCGGCACCGTTGGTAAGCGAAGTGCCTCCCCATACATAAGGATTGCCAACGAACTGACATGCATAGTTAACTATTGAGTTTCTGAATGCCGCAGCTGCATTTGCAGCCTCAACTGCCGGATAATACTCTGTTGCTTCCGGCAGACCGTATTTGACCTCAACATTATTGTCTCTGGTCGATACAAAGGCCTTGTCATTGGCATCCTCTCCGTCCGCATTATCAAGCTCAAGCTCGACCCAGCCGTCCGTCTGTCCGATAACGCTGTACGCCTGATTCTTGGTTACCGAGGTCCATACCTTACCCTCCAGACTCGGTTCACTTCTGACATTAAGCGAGTCAACTCTTATAAATGCCGTAAGCACAGCATAATTGACTGCCATATCCTTGGCTGCCTGTCCTGTGATGCAATAGTCCGACTTGACATAGCCTGTCACACTTCCGGATTTTATCTTGTACCAGCTTCCTCCGGAATTTGACACGGTATCAAGGAGTTCGGCTCCCGAACCCTTTGTGAATTTACCGCATATATTATCTATACCCTTGTCCTCAGGTTCCTTGCGGATATTTATAAATCCGCCCTCCGGATTGGATACAACTATATTATCATACTGTGTGAGAGCCATGGTGCGCAGATCTATCTTTCGTGCGGCATCAAGGCAGCTCTTTATCTCTGCATTACCGTCTGCGACATTTACATAGCCATCTGTCTGAGTGCCGTCATCTCCCGCAAATCTTACCTTTGCCCAGTCCCCGTCATTTTCGATAAGCTCGTAGCGTTCTCCGTTACGTGCCTTGCCTATGACATTTACCGGGTCGATCTCGGGCGCAGAACGTATATTAAGTACAGCCGCATCAACTATGACTCTGTCCTTGATATTGTCCCATGCCTTATCCAGCGCCGCGTCTCCCTGCAGAATGTATGCACTGCTCGCATAGCCCTGAATTCCGCCGGACTTGATAAGTGTCCAGTCTCCGTCATCCTCGATAATATCGAGCGCTGCTCCGTCAGAGAGCCTTCCGATAATATTTGTCATATCCGAACTGTCCGGCTTTGATCTTAAGTTTATATAACCGTTAACCTCTATTATGCCGAAATTCTCATATTCGGATGTAAGCTCGTCAAGAGTCTCCTGCTTCTCCATCTCATACAGCTCATCTTCGGTAAGCGAATGTATGGAAGCTATTGTCTCCTCCTCTGTCTCTGATGCCGCCTTAGAGCATCTTGTTGCCGTAAATGCGGCAATGATAACTATCACTATCGCTGCCACAAGTAATATATAGACTTCCGATCTGTGTTTTCTGAAATACTCTCTCAATAATTATTGACCTCCGGGTCCTATCTGATTATTGTTCACATCAACTCCCGGCGCAACTATGACAGAGCTTCCTCCGTCATAATTTGCTGCCGTGGTCTCCTGCGGTGTATCGGTAATGCTTGTATCGGTTTCTGCCGGCTCCGTACTTGTCTCTCCTCTTCCCGAGTCATCCGTATACTTTCCTCTGTCTGCCTCAGGAACTATGATGCCTCCGCCGGAACGGTGATGATCACATACTTCCGTAGGAACATTATCTATATCAAAGTACTCTGTATAGACTGCATTCGATCCGCTTCTGTAATCTGAATAGCACGCCTGCTTAGGCAGAAGTCCGCTCTTACGGCATACCTCCACCTGTACTATACCCTCAGGTACATCAAACTCGGAAACCGGCTCCAGTCCCTCATCCACACGATTCATGATCTTGCGCCATATATCCTTATGGAAAGAGGTTCCTCCGTTATATACACCCGTCTCACTGTCGTTAAGCGACTGGTTGTCATCGCAGCCTGCCCATATACCCATGGTATAGTAAGGAGTATAGCCTACAAACCATATATCCACATTCTTGGTCGTGGTTCCGGATTTTCCGGCCGCAACCATATTATCAAGCTTACAGCGGCTTGAGGTATTGTTGACGGTATATCCCGAAGCCCATTTTGTATGTGGCTCTATAACGCCGCGCATTGCATCCGTAAGGAGAAATGCTGTTGTCTCTTTCATGACTCTTGTCTTCTCGTCCTCGTTAAGATCGATAAGCACTTTTCCGTCATGATCATATACTACGGTAAACAGCTTAGGCTCTCCGTACATGCCTCCGTCCGCTATGGATGCATAAGCATTTGTAAGCTCTAAGTTGGAAACACCCTTGGTAATACCTCCGAGTGCCGTTGCTACATTCATATCTTCATCCGTAAGCGAGCTTATACCAAGCTGTCTTGAAAACTCCACTCCCTCAAACGGTGTAACAGTTTCAAACATACATCTTACGGCAACGATATTCATAGAAAACTCTATACCGTCTCTGATTGACGAATAACCGAAGTAATTGCCTGATTTCCACCAGTTTCTGAACTTCTTGTCTCCGAGCTGGAATTCACAGTCATAATAGGTCGAGGCAAGCGTTGCTCCGTTTTCCTCTATTGCAGGAGCAAATGTTGATATGACCTTGAATGCAGATCCCGGCTGCCTGTAGGTGCCCGTGGCTCTGTTGATCGTAAGAGAATACTTCTTGTCTCCTCTTCCTCCGGTTATTGCACGAACCTCCTTGGTATGCTGATCCATGAGCACTACCGAAGCCTGCGGCTGCAGAGTCGTGTCAAAGGTCTCCGCTATTATCTCATCCTTATCATCCTCGGAGAAGATCGTGCCCTTAAACTCATTTACATAGCTCTCGGCAGCCTCGGTCGTACGGAACAGTCCCTGATAGTTTTCATGCTTGACATTTTTAAAATAATTCTCGACATCCTTCTCGCTGAAATGCTCAAGGATCCCGTTGGCTCTCTTTATCGAGCATCGCCATTTGAAGCTGTATTTTGCCGTGTCATAATTATCAGGATCATTGACCTCACTGTCCACTATTGCCTGGAGATCCGGATCCTGAGTCGTCATTATCTTAAGACCGCCGGAATAAAGCAGATTTCTTGCCTCTGCCTGTGTCATATCCAGCTTATCCTGAAATACCTCTATGCACTGAGCTATGAGTGCATCCGTAAAGTAGCTGTAGATATCCGGATCCGATGATAAGCTTTCGTCATTCTGCTTGATCTCATCGTAAACCCCGGTTCCTGATGCCGCTTTCTTCTCATCCTCGGAGATATAGCCCTGCTCACACATATTCTTAAGCACCTGAAGTCTGCGCTCCTGGTTATCCTCCGGATGTGTAAGCGGATTAAGTCTCGATGGGTTCTTGGTAATGGAAGCAAGCACCGTGCATTCCTCAAGGTCCAGATCCTTGACATCCTTACCGAAATATCTCTCCGCCGCAACCTTGACTCCGAGCGTATTGTTGCCGAGGTTGATAGTATTAAGATAATCCGTGATTATCTGCTTTTTGGTCTCTTTTTTATCAGCCCCCGGACGGTTCTCAAGCATGAGCGCAATATACCACTCCTGGAACTTTCTCTCATAGAGATCGAAGCCCTTCTCATTTCCGCCCGAAAAAACATTATTCTTGATAAGCTGCTGAGTAAGCGTTGAACCTCCTCCGGCAGAGCTGTCTCCGGTTATGACGCCCTTGACTGCTCTCGATATAGAACGCAGATCTATTCCGTTATGCTGCCAGAATCTCTGATCCTCAATAGCAACAAAGGCATTGATAAGCTGCTCCGGTATCTCTTCGTAAGTCACAGCCTCACGATTGGAGCCCTCCTGTATCAGTGTAGCCGTCAGATTACCTTTGGTATCATAGGTGGTGGTCGCATAGCCCTTCGGGCTGAAGCTTAAGTTATCTATATCCGGAGCATTGTCGATAATTCCGATCAAGGCTCCGAGACCGAATGAAAATGCACCCAGTCCGCCTATCAAAACTATAAAAATCAAAAGCAGCTTCAGCGAATGAATACGCCTGTTGTCTGCTTTCTCGTCACCGTATGTTATCTCTTCAAGACAGTCATTGACCGAATCTTTGGTAAACTTCATATAAAAACAGAGCCTCCGACCCCGTATGTAGTGTAACACAACAAGGATGCCAGGACAACACGGTGAATAATTACAAAAAACGAAACAAAAACAAAAGTATCTATGGTATATTATTGAGCGATACAAGCAGAGGCATTTGAAAAATATAAAAATCGGACTATTTAATTATGATACTTTCAGTAAGCAATCTTTCAAAAAGCTATGACGGCAATGATATCCTGAAGGACATTTCCTTCCATATAGAAGCCAACGATAAGCTCGGCATCACAGGAGTAAACGGTGCCGGCAAAACCACACTGATCAAACAGATAATCGGTGAAGAAAGCCCGGACAGCGGAAGCATAACCCTTGCCAAGGGCGTGAGACTCGGATACCTATCTCAGATGGCCTCCGAGGGATCAGACAGATCAATATATGATGAGGTCATAAGTGTAAAACAGGATCTCCTGGATATCGAACAGGAATTACGAGTGCTTGAGCAGCGTATGCATGCTCTTTCTTCGGATGCCGATACTTCTGTCAAAGATGCAGCTTTTGTAAATACAGATTCTGCCAATGTAGCTGCCGGAAATGAGGATGCCGCTTCTGGCCTTGCCGAATGCAAGGAGCTTGACGATATTTACTCAAGATACGCATCACTCTCTCACCGCTTCGAGATAGAGAACGGCTATGCCGTAAGATCAAATGTCACGGGTATATTAAAGGGTCTCGGCTTTAAGGAAGAGGAATTCGACAAAAAGGTGTCCCTGCTCTCCGGAGGACAAAAGACGAGACTTGCGCTCGGACGACTCCTTATGGATGCTCCGGAGATACTCATCCTCGACGAGCCTACCAACCACCTAGATATTGCTTCCGTTTCCTGGCTTGAGTCCTATCTCAAGGCATGGAAGTGTGCCGTTATCATAGTATCCCATGACCGTTATTTCCTTGACCGAATAGTCAACAAGATCCTTGACATCGAAAACGGCAAGGCACATATGTATCTCGGCAATTACACTGCATTTGCAGAGAAAAAGGCAGCCCTCCGTAAGGATATGATGAAGGCCTGGCTCAACAATCAGGCCGCACTTAAGCACCAGCAGGAGGTAATCGACAAGCTCAAGCAGTTTAACCGCGAAAAGTCCATCAAACGTGCCGAATCCCGCGAAAAGGCACTTGCCAAGATGGAAAAACTGGATAAGCCCTTTGATGCAGAGGACGCAATGAAGCTGCATTTTACTCCATCCAAGACCTCCGGAAAGGATGTACTTTTTGCCGACGGTCTTTCAAAGTCCTTTGGTTCTCAGGAACTCTTCAGCGGAGTCGATCTCGATATAAAGCGTGGGGAAAAACTTGCCATAATCGGTCCTAACGGTACGGGTAAGACTACACTGCTTAAGATAATCATGGGCATAGAGTCGGCAGACAGCGGAGAGCTTGATTTCGGTTCTCTGGTTGAGCCTGCTTATTACGATCAGGAGCATCAGGTCCTTGATCCTGCCAATACGGTTTTTGACGAGATATCGGATGCCTATCCTTATATGAACAACACCGAGATACGCAACCTCCTTGCGGCATTTTTATTTACGGGTGAGGACGTATTCAAGCAGATAAAGGATCTCTCCGGAGGTGAAAAGGGCCGTGTATCACTTGCCAAGCTCATGCTCTCAAAGGCTAACCTCCTGCTCCTCGATGAGCCTACCAACCACCTTGACATCACATCCAAGGAGATACTTGAGGAGGCTATACGCAATTATGAGGGCACGGTAATCTGCGTCTCTCACGACAGATATTTTATCAATCGTATAGCTACAAGGATACTTGAGCTCGATCACAAACATTTTGTAAATTATCAGGGTAATTATGACTATTATCTTGAAAAGCAGGCAGATCGTAACTTTGATAAGCTTCGTTCCGTAAGCGGAAGTACCGAAGCTGCAGCAGCAGACTTTAATGCTGCAGGCAGAGGCTCGACCGGAGCCGTAAATGCAGCTGCTTCAGCTGATACTGCTCTCAGCTCTGATACAGGAAAGTCTGCATGCTATTCAAGCTCTCAGAGCCAAGGCGGAGCCGATACGGAGGTCAAGCTCAGTTATCAGGAACAGAAGGAAAGAAAACAGCAGCTTCAGAAGCTTCGCACCGCTCTTTCCGCATGCGAAAAGGATATCTCCGAGCACGAGGACGGCATTGCAAAGCTTGATGAAGAGATAGCTCTTCCCGAAAATGCAGTAAATTCTGCCAAGCTTAACGAGCTCACCGGAAAACAATCCAAGCTGCAGCAGGAATTGGATGAATTATATACAAGATGGGAAGAACTCTCGGAGGAGATAGAAAACTATGGCTAATAATAAAAAAACACCTGTTTATAAGAGAGCCGCCGCCGTCATCTGCCTGATATTGATAGCATTTATACTGGTATTTTTGCTCTACGGCATGTTCACACATAATACCGGCATCATAATGGCATCCATTTTCTGCCTTGTTATCATTCCCGCAATCATATATGCATTTTTATTGCTTATACGCATATCAAAAAAGAGCTGAAATCAGCTCTTTTTTTGATAATTCTCCCATCATCTTTAACACAGCTGTCCCGGCAGTTTCTGC
>JAUNWP010000068.1:0-1724 GCA_030540255.1 Eubacteriales bacterium
TGAAGGATAGAAAAGACAAGATAGCCATAGTCGGTATAGGATATGCTGAAAAGCATGATTGAGTCCAATGACAAGATAAGCAGAGCAATCGACAAAAATATAGATATCATTTACTGCAGCAGTACCAGACCTACGGCAGATGTACTCCGTGCAGCAGCGGTGGGCGGCTACAGTGCTGTTATAGATCCGGATATTCAAAATATAATTGATGAGAACAGCTTTACCTCCGAAACAGATGTGAGCGGCTTTATCGATTCTCTTCATGGGGATTCAATAGTTATAGTTAATCTGAGAGGTAAGGCTCAAAGCATACAGGACGAGGATCAGGTAGTAATGGAAAAGCCTGCCGTTGATATACAGGCAGGAATAAATGATACCAAACAGCCAAAGGAGGAGCCTATACCGGTAAGGACTCAGGCTGAGTGGCTTATCAAGGCACTTGCACAGAGGAAGGATAATCTTGAGACGGCTTATATAGGAAGCTTTGAGCTTACCGACGGAATGACGGAATTAAGAACTATGGCGGAGGCTGATGATGCTGAGCAGGCACCGATATATCGTTATTGCCTTATTGATGAGGATGAGATAGGACTTGGTTTTACAGGAGTTCCGGAGAGCACTAAGCTTTTGTCAATGCTTAGTGAGTTTGAGACTCTGGGGCTCAAGGCTACTTTCTTTGTTAGTGCGGATGAAGCGGAAGTAAGAGCAGATGAACTTGCAAAGATGACTGAATCCGCTTGTAATATCGGAGCCTATATACCTTCAGAGGAGCTTAACGGACAGTCCGGAAGTGCTGTTTTTGACAGTATGTATGAAACTGTGAAGAGTATTGAGAGTATACAGGGATACATGCCGGTGTTTTATGCTGACAGTTCTTATAATGAGGAGAGCCTGCGAGCTGTAAGCATTGCTGCCAAGCTGCTCGGGGTAAGGATAGCAGGAGCGGCAGATAAGACAGAACTTAAACCGGGGTCACTTCGAATATATGAAGACCTTGAAAAATTCAATGCAGAAGAGCTTAAGGCAGCGGCCGATGCATCTTGGCTTGAGATAACGGATGCGGCAAGTATAGTCAGGACTTCGGGTAAACTTAAAGGACTTTCCGGAGGACAGCTTACAGCCATTCGTAAGGAAAATAATGGCAGTAAGGCAGAGCTTATTTCTCAGGTTTATACAGCCGAGAGAGAAGCGGCATTTGGGTTTTACGGTGTAAGCAATGCCAATGCTACAACAGATATCTTAGGCAGACTGAAGGCACATAATGCCAAAGCTAGCTTCTTTGTAAGCCTTAATGAACTGCAGAACTGTGGGTCTGTGATAGAGAACATACTTGATAGCGGCAATGATATTGGCATTTACTACAGAGCTGATTCAGATTATCCGCAAAGTTTTGAAGCTGTTGCAAGCTATATCAACAGCTGGCAAAAATATGCCGAGTGGAGGTATGGGACAGATTCTGATGTTATATTTATATTGGGAGATGTTGAGGAAGGAACAGCCGAGGCGGCAAGTGCAATGCACTGCGATATAGTCAAAAATACTTTCCTCATTACCAGAGATGAAGACAAGGATATTACAGCTGAGGATATCCCGACTGCGCTCGGAGAGATAGAGAAGCTTCGTATCATGAGAGGATCGTTCATATGCTTTAATATGGATTTCTATTCCAATGATAAGGCAGCAACAGCGAGCAATACTATACTCGGATCACTTTTTGATGCATT
>JAUNWP010000068.1:1824-7327 GCA_030540255.1 Eubacteriales bacterium
CATACAGACGGACATATTCCTTTATCAAATGTTGATCCTACGAATGAGAATATGACATATACACTGACTGAAGAACAGGCTGAGGCTCAAAGAGCGGATATAGTTCTTGCTTATGACAAGCTTTGGAAATATGTCGGAGATGTAGAAGTCGGCGGAAGGAAGGCTCTGACCGCTATGTTCAGACCGCCTACACTTGCTGTAAGCAAGATAGGATTAAGCGAGGTATTTGACGTAGGCTATACCTACTCAATATCAGGAGAGTATTCCACCGGAGACTATGAAGCAACAAGCTATGAGGATATGATGAACAGATTTAAGCGCAGACAGGTTGGCTGGAAGAAATATGTCACTATAGGAAACGGAAGCGTAGTTGTCATGCATATGCAGGAAAATGCCAAATATACCGCCGAGGCGCTTGACACCATGATACCTATATGGAAGTCACAGGGCTACAGCTTTGCGCGTATAGATGATTATCTTAATTAAGTACAGACATATGGCGGTTAGTACGGGTAAAGGAAAATATTTTGAAAAAAGAATCTTTACAAAATAATACCGGGATTAAGGCAGATCAGGTAAATGAGGCTGCATCTATGTCAGAAGCGAAAAAGGAAGAAGATGATGTACTTCTTGAGGAAAAGAAGGACAGACGAGTGCTTCCGGATGTTCCGGACCCTACCGGACAGCGCTCGGTGTTGGATCGCCGCGGAGCCGAAGAGAAGGCTGCTGATATAGCATCAATAATGCGTAATCGAAGCACAGGTATTCGATATAAAAGCAGATTCCCGGTTAATGTCAGATATACGGATATACAAGGTAACAGACACACTATCATAAGAGAGTGCAGGGATATTTCCGATACAGGCATATTATTATGTGTCGGTAAGGATGCAGTGAAAAAGGTAGAGGAGGCCGGGAATATACAGCTTAGCTTCCGGATACCTCCGGGAAGCATGCCGGAAGGACATGAGATGAAGGTCAAAACGGCAGCGAATTATGTACGTTTTGATGAACGTGACGGAGAGACCTGTGCAGCGTTCAGATTTGCAGAGGATCTGGATACATATATTGTCCGCCACAAGGACAGATACATCTATGTAGGCAGTAGCATACTTCTTATAGGGATAGCACTTATGGTAATGCTTATGAGGGGAGAGAGCGTTATCTATTATAAATATAATGCTCTGCTTTATACCTACAGTATAATAGCTGCTGCTTTTTTGCTTACCAGATATCTGTTTGGTGCACTGTACAAGCCGGTTAAGATAGATCCGGATTTCAAGCCGAGTGTGAGCGTTATCATTCCGTGTTTTAATGAGGAGACCTGGATAGATAGGACTATAATTTCCTGCATGAATCAATATTATCCGGCGGATAAGCTTGAAGTTATAGTGGTAGATGATCATTCGACTGACAGATCGGTAGAGGTCATTAAAAAGACTATAGATGATATTGCCGCTTCCGAGGATTCGAGACTCAATGTAAGAGACAGGCTTTCATACATAGTACAGGAGAAAAATGCCGGAAAGCGTGAGGCACTTTGCCGTGGTGTAGATGCAGCCAAAGGCGAGCTTGTAGTATTTGTTGATTCTGACAGCTTTCTTGATCCATATGCAATAATTAATCTGGTTCAGCCTTTTAAGGATCCCAAGATGGGAGGAGTTGCCGGAAGAACAGACGTTGCAAACACCTATACCAACAGTCTGACAAAGATGCAGGCGGTACGTTATTACATTGCATTTAGAGTCATGAAGGCAGCGGAGGCTTTGTTTGATACGGTCACCTGCCTTTCGGGACCTCTGTCCTGTTATCGTAAGGAAATAGTGCTTAAGCATAAAAAGGACTGGCTTAATCAGAGATTTTTGGGTCACAAGGCTACCTTCGGTGATGACCGTGCCATGACTAATTTTGTGCTCAGCGAGTATAGGACCTTTTATCAGGATACTGCAATATGCTCAACCATAGTACCTAATAAGCAGAGAGTGTTTTTGAAACAGCAGATGCGCTGGAAGAGAAGCTGGCTCAGAGAATCACTCATGGCAGGAGCATTTATGTGGAGGAAAGAACCTTTTGCGGCTGTGAATTTCTATATAGGGCTGCTGGTGCCTATCATGGCGCCTGTAGTAGTTGCATATAATCTCTTCTATGTGCCGCTTACACAGCATGTCTTTCCTACTACATTCCTGGTGGGTATCTTGCTGATGTCTCTGATGATGAGTGTAGCTCAGCTGTTCTTGAGGAAGAGTTCAACCTGGTATTTCGGATTTCTGTTCTGCATTTATTATGAGGTAGTTCTGCTCTGGCAGATGCCGGTAGCATGGGTCACTTTCTGGAAATCTACCTGGGGGACACGTATGACTCCGAGTGATGTTCTGGCAGCTGCCAAGAAGAAATCAAAAAAAGCCGCTACGGAGAAGCAGTAATGTACATAATAGAAACGAAAAAAGATACGATAAAAATACTGCGTACCATTGCAGAGGCTATAGTTATAATTTTTCTTGTTGTACTTGTGATAAGGGCTCTTACGGCAACGAGTAAATATGAGCCTTATGATGCAAATGATACGGCAGTAGTCAGCGGAGAAGATAAGGGGTTTATAGCGGTTTCTTATTTTGGCGTAGACAGAGAGGGAAGCGATACGCTCATCTCTACTAAACAGCTTGATGAACAACTGAAAGCACTTCATGATTTGGGATATGTGACTATTTCTCAGCAGGATATGCTCAATTATTTCCGAAATGGGACTCCGCTTCCGGATAAGGCGCTGTTTCTGATGTTTGAGGACGGCAGACGTGATACGGCCTTGTTTACGGATAAGCTGCTTGAGAAATATAACGACAAGGCAAGTATATTCAGCTATGCCGATAAATTTGCCGAAAAAGATCCAAAGTTCTTGTCGGGCAAGGACCTGTCGGATCTTGAGAAGACCGGATACTGGGAGCTTGGTACAAACGGATACAGACTCTCGTATATCAATTGCTATGACAGATATGACAGATTCCTGGGACAGATGACAAGTGATGAGTTTGTCCGTGTAAACCATTATCTGGGACGTGACTACAATCATTATCTGATGGATTATATAAGGGATGAGAACAGAGTCCCGATTGAGAGTTCCAAAGAGATGGAGTCACGTATAACCCAGGATTATAACTATATGGAAAGAATATATACGGAAGAGCTTGGCTATGTGCCTATGCTCTATTGTCTGATGCATTCCAATACAGGGCGTTTCGGCAATAATTCCGGTGTAAGTGCCGTAAATGCAGAAAATATTGAGAATGTTTTTGCAATGAACTTTAACCGGGATGGTTTTGCTTACAATAATAAAGATGAGTCTGTATATGATCTTACACGTATTCAGCCTCAGGCATACTGGAGTACAAATCACCTGCTGATGAGGATATGGGATGATCTTCCGAAAGAACAGAAATCCAATATCATTTTTGTGCAGGGAAAATCCGATATAGCGGAGCGTGAACTTCCGAAGTGGACGCTTGTGAGCGGAGCTGCAGAATATAAAAAGGACAATATCATCCTTACGAGTCTTCCGAAAGCGGAGGCTGTGCTGCAGCTTAATGATGTAAATGCTTCGGATTTTAATGTTTCGGTTGAACTTAAAGGAAATAAGTTCGGTATACAGACCATATATTTGAGGACTGATGAGGAAAGAAAATCAGGACTTGCCCTTGATCTGGATAAAAATGAGCTTGTTGTAAGAGAGCTTGTCGGAGGAATATCGGGTAATGAACTATTCAGATTTGATCTGCATGAGCTTACTCCTATCAAGGACAAAGTATCTGTTGAAGAGGATATGAAGAGATCTCTTACCGATGAGTATAAGATGAGAGGCCGCTTTGCCAAAAGTGCAGCAGACAGTCTTATATTCTATAAGGCTGCAAAAGAAGCGGAAAATGAAGTTACACATTCTGTTGCGGAAGGTGCCGAGGAATATGTGCCTGATATAGAGATTAATGAGCTTGGTGATACAAAAGTAGATATAAGGCTTGAGGGGGATAGCTTACATGTCACGGTAAACGGTGAGGATGTGACAGGTGACGGAATAAAGACGGACAGTACAGGCAGCGGTACGTTTGCATTAGGAACAAACTGGGGCGGTTGGGGCTACAGTCAGAGAAACGTCGCAGATGATGTGTATGACGGAGTGTTCAAAAACCTTGTAGTTGCTACAGAAGCCGGAACTGTATATGACGGCCGTCTAAAGAAAACAGATAAGATCCTAGATAAAGCTGGGAAGATATGGACCAGGACACTTAACTGGTTCATAACAAATCTGTAAAAATATTGTGAGCAGGAGAGCATTATTGAAAAAATCTTATTTAAATAAAACTGTATGTATATTGCTTGCGGTGTCGGTGCTCAGCGCCTGCGCCGCAGGAAAGACAGAAAGTGCTGAAAAGGATGCACCGGCTGTTATAGGATTGCAAAGAGCGGACACTGAAAGTGTTGCAGAGATCAAGGCGCTTTCAGCGGAATCCGATGCGCTGACACTTTGGAGTACATATTGGGATAATGATAATGATCTTGTCGCAATGAGGGAATTGGCAGGGAGCTATGAGGACATAAGTCTCTTTGCGGCTTATTATAAGGATGGCGAGATATTTGTGCCGGAAGCAACGACGCACAGCATGAATGAGTTGAGACGAAAGTCACTGACAAGCGATAAGGACATTTACCTAAGTATCGTAAATGATAATGAGAAAAATGGTAAAACCGAGCATAAGAGTACGGAACTGTTGTGGGAGTTGATAGGTTCAAAGGAAAATGCTGAGGCACATGCCAAGGAGTTGGTAGACCTTGCTGTGAGAAACGGATATGATGGGATAGAAATAGATTACGAGAAAATTCGCAAGGATATAAAACTTTGGGAAGCATTTTTAGTTTTTGAGGAGAAGCTGCTTGCAGAGGCGAAAGAAGAAGGAATTAAGGTAAGGATATTACTTGAGACTCAGACAGCCATGAGTGAGCTTGAAGGAAGATTTCCTGAAGGACCGGAATATGTGATAATGTGCTACAACCTGTATGGAGGAGGCACGGAACCCGGACCTAAGGCTGATCCTGATTTTTTAGCGGAAATATATGAGAAGTTTAAGAACCTGCCAAATACATCATATGCACTTGCTAACGGAGGATATGAATGGATAGGTGGAGAAAAGAATGCTTCACAGATAAAGAGAGCGGATATAGAACGGATTCGGTCGGAACAGGAAATTGTTCCTGTGAGAGACGAACAAAGCAAGGCTTTATATTTTAATTATAAATTAAAGGGCAAGGAGCATACTATATGGTATGCGGATGAGAAAACTCTGTCAGAATGGGCGAAAAAGCTTACTGAGCTTAGCGGAGGTAAAGTTAAGATAAGCTATTGGAGACTGTAAGAACCAGTAATACGGACCGGAAAACAGCTGTGTAAAATTGATAGTTACGAAAATAACAAATAAGTTACAAAAATATCAAAAAAGTACTTGCCAAGGTGTAGAGA
>JAUNWP010000010.1:0-2831 GCA_030540255.1 Eubacteriales bacterium
CCCAGACTTTCTCTCCGTTCAAGTCACTATTGCACTTGACGCGTTGCTTATGCCCATGAATGGGCGCTATTACTACTTCGACTTAACCCTTAAATTGGTCTTCATACTCTTTTACGCTCAATTTATCTTGCATGATATCGTATTTCTCTTGATCCTGAATATACTTTTTTATCGTCGCTTCATTTAATCCAACTGTACTTACATAGTATCCTTCTGACCAAAAATGTCTGTTTCCAAACTTGTACTTCAAATTTGCATGCCTGTCGAATATCATGAGTGCAGATTTTCCTTTTAAATATCCCATAAAACTCGAAACACTCATCTTTGGTGGAATGCTTACTAGCATATGTATATGATCGGGCATGAGATGGCCTTCTATTATCTCTACGCCTTTATACGAGCATAGCTGTTTTAGAATTTCTCTTATATCTGCTTTCAATTGATTATAAATTATTTTTCGCCTATACTTTGGAGTAAATACAATGTGGTATTTGCACATCCACTTTGTATGGGCGAGATCGTATGATTTTTTTGCCATGAAACACCTTTCCTTTCTTGCAATAGTGACTGAACAACTCTATTGTAACGGAAAGGTGTTTTTTGTATAACGTTTTTGTCTCCGCCCGCATAGCAGGCGGTTTATTGTTTCGTCCAACTCCATTTTTCGAACCTCGAAAAATTCCGCAGGACTCAACAGACTTAAGTCCATAAACAAAGGCTCTGCCGACCTTCTTTTACAGAAAGTCAGCAGAGCCTTTTTCACTCTCAATATAGGATTGGATGCGATAGCAAACCTGCAAACCATTCGCTCGCCAAAACAAGAACAAACAAAATGGCTTTAGTATCTGCTATCATTTTGCTATCAAACAGGAAATGAGATTTTCAAAAAGTGAGTGTTTTCAAGGCTTTGTAGCCCCTTATATTCACTTTTTTCTCATTCCCTCTCCACAAAAAAGAGCATTGTATATTCCTGTCATCCGGCATACAGCAACCATTAAGCTCAGGCTGTATACCGGACAATAATCAAAGTTTAAACAGTGTACCTATTATATTACGTCCGAGACTGGCACCGACATTTCCTCCGAGCGTCTTGCCGAAGGATCCTCCCATAGTGCCTCCTATAGCCTTGCCCAACTCACGTCCTATCGAGCCGCTTGTAGTTGAAGCAACACTCTTAACTCCTGTCTTAAGCGCTCTCTTTGCCTTTTCCTCCTGCTTTGCGGCAGCTTTTTCCGCAGCCGCCTTAGCCCTTGCAGCTTCTCTCTCTGCTTGTGCAGCTGCCTTTTCAGCAGCTTTTTCTGCGGCAGCCTGTTCCTTTGCTGCTTCCTTTTCAGCTGCAGCCTTGGCCTTGGCTTCCTCTTCTGCCTTAGCCTTTTCTTCGACTATTCTCGCATTTTCCTCATCTATCTGTATCTGTCTGCGCTGCAGGAATTCGTAAGCCGAATCATTATCTACAGGTTCCCAATACTTATCGGCAATCGCATCCGTAAGTATCGCATCCTTTCTTGCCGCTGAAGTGATAGTACCCATAAGGCTCTCAGGCGGCAATATATATGCATGCTCACAAGGCGTAGGAATGCCCTTGGCATCAAGCATGGACACGACTGCCTCTCCTGTTCCGAGCTGCTGTAAAAGCTCGGCTGTGTCAAAAGCAGGATTAACTCTGAAGGACTCTGCAGCCGTCTTCACGGCCTTCATTTCCTTAGGCGTATATGCTCTGAGTGCATGCTCTATCTTATTTGACAGCTGTGACATTATATCATTAGGAATATCCGCCGGAGACTGAGTCGCAAAGAATATACCCACACCCTTGGATCGTATAAGCTTAACAACCTGAGCTATCTTCTCAAGCAGAGCCGGAGAAGCATTATCAAAGAGCAAATGTGCTTCATCAAAGAAAAATACCATCTTCGGCTTTTCAGGATCTCCCACCTCAGGTAACGACTCAAAAAGCTCTGACATAAGGAAAAGCATGAACGCCGTATAGAGCTTTGGCTTATTGATCAGGATCTCGGCTGAAAGCACATTTATCATGCCTCGTCCGTTATTATCGATCCTGAAGAGATCGCTGATGTCGATTGCTGGCTCTCCGAAGAATCTGTCTCCTCCCTCTGCCTCAAGTGCAACTATGGCTCTGATAATAGTATTGACCGTCACCTTGGCAATTCTTCCGTAGTTTGCCTCAAAATCAGCCATGTTATCGGCTACATAGTTAAGCATTGACTTAAGATCCTTGGTATCAAGGAGCAGCAGCCCTTTGTCATCTGCTATCTTAAATACTACAGAGAGCACATCGCTCTGAGTGTCGTTAAGACCGAGACACTGTGCAAGCAGCATAGGTCCCATCTCGGATATTGTAGTGCGGAGCGGAATTCCTTTTTCACCGTAAATGTCAAAGAAGGCTGTAGGGAAACGCTTATAGGCGAAGCTGTCACCCAAACCGAAGCGCTTTATACGCTCCTGCATATTGTCATTATCCTGTCCCGGCAGCATGAATCCTCCGAGATCTCCCTTGACATCCGCCAGAAACACAGGTACTCCGAGCTCCGAGAGAGACTCTGAGATCACCTTAAGAGTAACAGTCTTACCCGTACCTGTCGCACCACAGATAAAGCCGTGTCTGTTCATTGTCTTTGGGTCAAGATAAAGTCTGGTTTCGTAATTTTCACCTGTGGAAGCAAACCATATTTTTCCGTTATCGATCATTTAAGTCTCTCCTGTTTCCAAATGTAAAAGTTGCTGTGCGGTTCCTCGATTATTTCGTCCAAAGCCCCTCCGGGTCTTGTCCGCATCCGTAACAACTAAGTTCTAACGCCCGCAAGCGGTCATTT
>JAUNWP010000010.1:2931-21351 GCA_030540255.1 Eubacteriales bacterium
CGGGTCTTGTCCGCATCCGTAACAACTAAGTTCTAACGCCCGCAAGCGGTCATTTCACTTAGTTGTTACGGATGTGCTGAATATTTTAAGTATACCACCCAATATGGTGATTCCAAAGTAAAACCATGTTGTCGGGTTTGAGAACCAGGTCGTAAAGAATGACAGCAGCAGATATATGCTTATCTGTGCGTATAGAAGTATAGCAAATATGTCTCCCTTAGACCTCAAGGCTCTGCGTTCTATAATTGCGGCAGCCGCAGCTATGATAAAGCAGAAAACAAATACCCCGATAATACCGAAATCATAGAAGCTGTCATATATCAAAGTGACTGTAGTAAGCTCTTCCTTGGTCACATATATAGGAAATGCAACCAGCTCCGGATGCAGGAACTTAAGTCCGCTCAAGGCAAAGACCGGAAACAGCATCCTGAGTCCGTGAGTATGCTCCTCCAGTTCTCTGACAAGACAGTTGAAATTATCAAAATTATTGGCAATGTATATATACGGCTGAGATATGAATATAGGCATGGCCTTATTTTTCATCTCGAAGATGCCGTTCAGATATTCGATACTGTGTGCTCTCTCGTAGGTGATAAATACATATAGCATAATCATCACGATCATAACGACAAATGCCGCAAAAAGCTGTTTTATCCCTATCCTTATATTTATCCGGGAGCCTCCGGATATAAGCATTACAGCCGCAGCGAGCAGTATGCCGCAGAAAAGCTGATATCTTGATACCAGCAATATAGGTATAATCAAGCCTAAACCCATACATACTGTTACATCAGCCCGCTTTAATACAGAAATTTCTGAAAATGTCTTTCCTTCTAGTTCATTCTTAAGTATTAATGCACTTAAGGCCGGAAGAAGCACGCAGCTTACCGTAAAATAATGCAGTCCGCTGACATGAAAATACGAGTAGGCATGCGGCGTATCCGTTGTAAACAGCGGAATGTATCCTAATATCATAGCCTCAGCCATGAGACTAAACAAGGATATTACAGCTATTGCATTCAGCATTATATAAGCAATCTTAATGTCCGTAGACTCTGAACTTTTCTGTATAACAACAGTCTCCTTGTTTCTGCTTACCGCATAAGCATTTACAGCCTTATATCCCAATATAAATGCTGCATAAGCGAGATAAAACGCTATCCAGCTTAGCGACTCCCAATCTGTCTCAAGATATGAGAGCTTAAGGCAGGAAACACCTACTCCGCCTATCCATGATATAGAAAAAACAGCAGGAGGGCATACTCTCCTGCCGTATTTAAGATAATAATAAATTGACAAAGCAACAGCCGCTGCCATAAGCAATATGCCGGAGAGGATATACAGTCCCGCTCTCGACATAATAAAGCTTATTGCATATACGACAGTAAAAATAACGAATTCCATCTATACTCAATTTTCCTTGTTGTGAGTAAGTGCATCAGTAATATGCTTTTTTGTCTCATGTACCGTACTGTCCTGTGCCTGCGCATCCGTATCAATACCCTCGCGGATATTATCTGAAGGAGCAGACTCCTGAACGGATGCATGAGCAGTATCGGGATTGCCGGCACCTGCTGTCGTTGCAGCTTCGACACCTTCGCTTGCGGCAGTGCTCTCTGCTCCGGTCTCGGTACTTACAACAGCTCCCGATTCCTGCTCCGCAATAGTGCCCTGCTTGTTTATCCTTGCAACAAGTGCGGTATTTCCGACATTTGTCGTATACACGCCGTCAGGCAGATAATTCTTGACGTCTACTGAAGCAGAGACATCACTTGTCGCTCCGCCGATATTAAGTATATCCGCAGGCAATACGAGCTCATTCATACTGTCTATGACGGATTTGTCTCCGTATATCTCTACAAAGCCCGGCTCTATATTGACAGCACCAAGTTCATATCCCTCCGCAGGATCTCCTGTAGTCTGTGCCATCAGAGTGACCATCTTTTTCTCATAGATAGGAATGTTATAGCTTACAGAGTTCTTGATGACCAGTCGTGTATCCGGTGTTATCTTGTTGTCATTGGCATCATAATACAGGAAATCGGCATTGCCCCATACCGCACTGGCTGCACCTTCGATATTGACCTCAAAGCCTATTCGGCTTATCTTGCCTATCTCGGAGTTAGGTCCGTATATAGTCACATGGCTCGGCGAGTAGCTAAGCTCTCCTTTTTCAAAGCCTTCCTGCGGTGTACCTACTATGGTAGGATTGAGATCAAAGGTCTTCTCCTGCATATCCTCTGTAGTTGCATGTACAACCAATGGTGTTACGCTCACATCCGATACTATATCCTTGACTCTGTCATCTACAGTTACATAGACAGGCAAAGCTCCTGTTATCGAATAATCACGCATATCTACATATACTCTGAAATCCGATGCGGACACCTGAGTTCTGCGTGTTGTTCTGACCTTGAAGCTTACCTTGGCGTTATAGCTGTCTATATTGTAATACTTATCAAGATTGGTGAGTGTTTCGTCATAATCGACCTCTATCGTCTGAGAAACGCTCGACTTTATCTCCGGGTCGGAGACATTTACAACAATAAGCCAGATCCCGAGTGCAACAAAAAATGAGACCAGCTTAAGTATCTTATTATTTTTAAATAATCCCTTGATCTTATTTTTCATCGCGGTTTCCTTCCTCGCTCGACTTCTTAAGAAGCTTGGTCTTGAAGGACCTGACTTCGGCACGATTTATGCGGCTGATAAGCAGGGAATCGAGTGCTGCCTCTTCGCTTACCTTGATAAGCTTGCCCTTATATGCCCAGCTTACGCCTCCTGTCTCCTCTGAAACAACTATGGTAATGCTGTCTGTTACCTCAGAGATGCCGAGTGCTGCTCTGTGTCTCGTACCGAGATCCTTGCTTATATTAACATTATCGGAAAGCGGCAGATAGCAGGTTGCCGCAACTATCCTGTTTCCGCGCACTATAACTGCACCGTCATGAAGCGGAGTATTTTTCTCAAAGGTATTGATGATAAGACCGGTACTTATAAGTCCGTCGATCTCAATGCCTGTCTTGATATAATCATCAAGCGTCTCATTCTGCTCAATCACAATAAGTGCTCCGGTCTTGACCTTAGCCATACGAAATACTGCCTTGGACAGCATAGAAGCATACTCCTTGGTCATCATCGTATCGTGCTTATCGGGAGTGATAAGACTGCTGAAGAAATACTTCGTACTTCCGAGCTGTTCCAATGCCTTTCTGAGCTCTGGCTGAAATATAACTACCAATGCGATAACCGCAATGGTCGAACACTTTTCGATGATCCAGAGTATTGTATTGAGCTTTAATATAAATGCCATAAATGTGAATAACAGTATGACAAAAATACCTTTGAGCAAAGCAAAGGCTCTTGTCTGCATTATCCAGTTAAGCACTTGGTAAACTATAAAGGTGATGATGATTATCTCAAGACAATTTCCGAAGGAAAATCTCGGAAGCAAGGACATCCACCCCTTTATGGTACTCAGGAAACCCGTCAATTTAATACACCCCTGAAATGATTGCAAAAATTAGATTTATCTGTTGTTCCTGTAAGGCTTGACCTTAGGAACTGCTTTTACATAGTAATAATAATCGTCATCCTCGTAGCTCAAGGTCTCCGTTCCGGAATAGTCCACACAATAGAAAACCTGAACATACAGAAATGACAGCAGGTATGAAATAATAATACCTATGATATCGGCTATTATGGAAGTCTCACCCAAAACAGCACCGCCCGGCAGCATAAGTACCGCCAATATACCGGTACCTATCGATATAGACAAAAGCCTGCTGTTGTTTATGCTTGAATTGCTGATAATATTTACGACAACAATACATAAAACAAAGGCAATGAGTGTTATGAGCATGTACTTGTCGGTAAGAACCTCTCCGGCAATACTTGTCATCTGAGCCGAACCCGCAGCCGAGCCTGTCACAGCCTCGGCATTGACAGCAAAGAAATGTATGAACTGCCATGCAATTACTCCGACAGCAGCCGGAATTGCGGAATATATCCCGATTGAAAGTCCCAGGACGACCGGCAGCAAAAACGGTATCTTAAGAGCGAAGGCAAGCGGAACGAGAGAAATTATAATACCCGTTCCCGGCTTATAGCCGTAATAGAGCAGAAAAACGATAATGGCATAGCAGGTAAATGCAGCTGCCATGATAGGCGATACGGCGAACATATTAAAAGCCGTAAATGCTCCGGATATAAATGAGATAGCTCCCCATGGCAGCAGACCGCATACGACAGATGCTGCAAGTATGACCGCAGGATTGGACAGCATCGGATAATATCCGATACCTTTTTCAATAACAATGAGCATCATAAAAGCAAGAAGCACCTTGAAAACAGGTCTCAAAAATGCTCCGTATCTTGCATATACCGCTCTGAATGTATCTCTTAATACCAGCAGATTATTCAAATTAATCCGTCCTTTTTATTCGTTATAATGAAATCTCTTGGCAAGACGCTTGAGCATTGAATTAAAATAGAGCATGCCCCTCTGCGCTTTTTTATATTTTCTGCTGTATATATATGCCGAAAGCATCATATACAGGATAAGACCCACCAGATAAATGATGACATAGCCTCGCAATGCCCCCATTATTCCCGACAGGTTTACATTATAGAATATGATATCGGCATCCAGAAGTATGATCATTGTAAATATCAGCAGCATACCTACGGTATAACGCAGGGCTGACTGCATCAGATGCCAGATTATATAATCATAATCAAAATATTTATTGATGTTGAAGATCTCCTCATTGCGGCTTTTGTATCTCGCTAAAGCCGTCATGAGACGAACCTTGTCTCTGTTGATCATATAAATGTCGTTCCTATGATATTCAGCGGCAGAAAAACTCCTGCCGCTGACATGAATTACACGATCAGTTATTGCTTACGCTCATTCCTGCGGTCGTATGGAGAGTAACGTCATGATATCCGCCCTCTACGATACTTGTAGCCGATACGACTGTAAGCTTGGCATTCTTCTGGAGATCAGGGATATTTATAACTCCGCAGTTGCACATTGTTGACTTAACCTTGTAGAGTGACTTCTCAACGTTGTCGTGAAGTGAACCCGCATAAGCTACATATGAGTCAACACCCTCCTCGAAAGCAAGTGAGTTCTTGCCGCCGAGATCGTATCTCTGCCAGTTTCTTGCTCTGTTTGAGCCCTCGCCCCAATACTCCTTAACGTACTGTCCGTTAACAATGAGCTTGTTTGTCGGTGACTCGTCAAATCTTGCGAAGTATCTTCCAAGCATAAGGAAGTCTGCTCCCATAGCAAGTGCAAGTGTCATATGATAATCATGTACGATACCGCCGTCAGAGCAGATCGGAACATAGATTCCTGTCTCCTCAAAGTATCTGTCTCTCTCTGCAGCAACATCAATGAGTGCTGTTGCCTGTCCGCGTCCGATACCCTTGGTCTCTCTGGTGATACAGATAGAACCTCCGCCGATACCTACCTTAACAAAGTCGGCACCTGCTTCGGCAAGGAATCTGAAGCCTTCCGCATCAACAACGTTGCCTGCACCGATCTTAACGGAATCACCGTACTCGGCACGGACATAATCTATAACTCTCTTCTGCCAGATGCTGTATCCCTCTGATGAATCGATGCAAAGTACATCTGCGCCTGCATCAACAAGAGCCGGAATTCTCTCCCTGAAATCTCTTGAGTTGATACCTGCTCCTACGATGTAACGCTTCTCGCTGTCCATCATACTGAGCGGATACTCCTTATGCTCTGCATAGTCCTTACGGAATACGAAATACATAAGATTATCATTATCATCAACTATAGGAAGTGAGTTGAGCTTGTTGTCCCAGATTATATCGTTGGCTTCCTTAAGAGTTGTACTTGCCTTAGCTGTAACGAGCTTGGCTCTCGGAGTCATAAACTCGGATACCTTCGTATCGAGAGACATACGTGTTACACGATAATCACGGCTTGATACGATACCGATAAGCTTACCGTTCGGCTGAGCATTCTCTGTGATTGCAACTGTTGAGAAACCTGTATTCTCCTTGAGCTCAAGAACATCTCTCAGAGTGTTGTCAGGTGTAAGATTTGCCTTACTTACAACAAAGCCGGCCTTTTTCTTCTTGACCTTTCTTACCATCTCTGCCTCATCCTCTACAGACTGAGATCCGTAGATAAATGATACTCCGCCCTCTCTTGCAAGCGCTACCGCAAGATTATTGTCGGATACAGACTGCATGATAGCGGAAACAAGCGGAATATTAAGCTTTATAGGGCACTCCTCAACGCCCTTCTTATACTTAACAAGCGGTGTCTCAAGTGTTACCTTGTCGGGAATACACTCCTCTGATGTATAGCCCGGCACCAATAAATATTCACTGAATGTTCTTGAAGGTTCCTCGTAATAAAACGCCATCGTAGCTCCTCTCAAAATACTGTCCGTCATATAGACGTTTATTGAAATAAATTTAGAAAAAGTTGTCGATTATTAACGGATATTTTAGCATAGTTCATCCGTGTTTTGAAGTAAATTTGTCAGATCTCCCCCTGCTCGGCAAGTCTCACGGCCTTTGCAAGCTGATCCGCACATGAAGTGTTCTTATAGCCGCAGGTATTTCCCGCAAGCTTGGACTCTATGTAATCAACGCTCATGCCGTCAAGCAGGGTCGCAATCGCCTTAAGATTGCCGTTGCATCCGCCTGTAAATTTAATATTGTAAACCTTATCCCCTTCGGTGTCGAAGTCAATGAGCATTGAACAGACACCCTTTGTTTTATACTGATGATGTGACATATGTGCTTCCCCTTCCAAACTTAACTTACATCACAAAATGCTTTAAATCATCTTCAGATATCACCCTTAAAATATCTTACAGCCGAACGGAACATGCCGATATCGTACTTACCCGGTACATTCTTATAGAGTCCTTCTCCTATACGCTCCGAGTGTCCCATCTTACCGAATACCCTTCCGTCAGGTGAAGTGATTCCCTCGATAGCATACATCGAATCGTTCGGATTGAAATGAACATCCGATGTCGGTACTCCGTCAAAGTCAACGTACTGGCTGACTATCTGTCCGTTATCCTTAAGCTGCTTTATAAGCTCCTCGCTTGCGATGAACTTACCCTCTCCGTGAGAGATGGCAACATTGTAAATGTCTCCGACCCTGGTCTCCTTAAGCCACGGTGACTTGTCAGAAGCTATCCTTGTGCGAACTATGCGAGACTGATGACGTCCGATAGTGTTGAAGGTAAGTGTCGGGCAGCTCTCATCCGTATCTATGATCTTGCCGTAAGGAACAAGTCCGAGCTTGATAAGTGCTTGGAATCCGTTGCAGATACCGCACATAAGTCCGCCTCTTGCATCAAGCATATCTCCTACGGCATCCTTGATAAGTCCGTTTCTGAAGAAAGAGGTAATGAACTTACCGCTTCCGTCAGGCTCGTCTCCGCCGGAGAAGCCTCCCGGGATAAAGATCATCTGTGACTCCTTTATCTTAGCTGCAAACTCCTCTACGCTCTCGGCAACAGCTTCCGCTGTAAGGTTCTTGATAACAAAGATCTCAGCCTCGGCGCCTGAATCATTTACAAGCTTAGCCGAATCATACTCACAGTTGTTGCCCGGGAATACCGGAATAAGCACCTTAGGCTTGGCTGTTACGATAACAGGCTTAACTATCTCCTTGGCGTTATATGTAAATGCTTCGTAATGCTTGTCTCCCTGGTCGATATTGCAGGAGAATACGCTCTCAAGCTTTGACTCGTATACATTAAGGAGTTCCTTAAGCTCTATACTCTCGGCTCCGAGACTTATCTTGGCCTCGGCACAGGTCTCTCCGACTGTGATTACGTCATAATCGGCTGTAGACTCAGCTCCTCCCTCTGCCATCTCAAGCAGGAAGGTATTATATCTCTTAGCAAAAATGTCGTTAACTCCGAGCCCCTCATCAAACTTAAATCCGATATCGTTACCGAAGGACATCTTCATTACAGCCTCTGCTATACCGCCGATACCCGGTGTATATGCTGCAACCGCCTTACCGCTTCTTAAAAGCTTTGTAACAAGATCAAATACCTTTATAAGTGACTCACTGTTCGGAAGTCCGTCAGCATTAAGCTTAGGTGAGATGCGTATAAGCTCGTGTCCTGCGCCCTTAAACTCAGGAGATACTATATCCTTGGTCTTCTGTGTAGTAACAGCAAAGGAAACAAGTGTCGGCGGTACATGAATGTGCTCAAAGGTACCTGACATGGAATCCTTACCGCCTATTGCGGCACAGCCGAACTCCATCTGTGCTCTGAAGGCTCCGAGCAGTGCGGCAAAAGGCTTGCCCCATTTCTCCGGATCCTTGCCAAGCTTCTCAAAGTACTCCTGGAAAGTAAGATAAATATCCTTAAACTCCGCACCTGTAGCGATAAGCTTACAGATAGAATCAGTTACTGCATAATAAGCACCAAAGTAAGGACTCTGCTCTGTGATAAACGGATCGTAGCCCCATGACATCAGTGAGCAGTCATCCGTATGCTTTTTCTCGACAGAGATCTTGTTGACCATTGCCTGTATAGGAGTAAGCTGGTTCTTGCCTCCGAAAGGCATAAGCACGGTTCCCGCACCGATCGTCGAGTCAAATCTCTCCGAAAGTCCTCTCTTGGAGCAGCAGTTAAGATCCGATGCAAGAGCCTTGAGCTCTGTAAGGAAGTCTCCGCTCTTTTCCTGCTCACTTACCAAAGGTGCTCCTGAATGAACGCTTATATGCTTAGCTGCTCCGTTTGTATCAAGGAAGGCACGGCTTACATCAACTATCTTCTTGCCGTTCCAGCTCATGGTAAGTCTCGGATCAGCCTTGACTACCGCAACCTTGCAGGCCTGAAGGTTCTCTGATGCAGCGATCTGCATGAATCTGTCTACATCCTTTGCCTCTACGACAACAGCCATACGCTCCTGAGACTCACTGATGGCAAGCTCTGTACCGTCAAGACCCTCATACTTCTTTGGAACCGCATTGAGATCTATATCCAGACCGTCTGCAAGCTCTCCGATGGCAACGGATACACCGCCCGCACCAAAGTCATTGCAGCGCTTTATAAGTCTTGATGCCTCTTCATTACGGAAAAGTCTCTGAAGCTTTCTTTCCTCCGGAGCATTACCCTTCTGAACCTCGGCACCGCAGTTCTCTACTGAATGCAGGTTATGTGCCTTTGAAGATCCTGTTGCACCGCCGATACCGTCACGTCCCGTACTTCCTCCGAGGTAGATAACTACATCACCGGCTTCAGGTCTCTCACGACGTACATTTACGGCAGGAGTGGCAGCTATAACGGCACCTATCTCCATACGCTTTGCGGCATAGCCCGGATGATATATCTCATCTACCATGCCTGTTGCAAGTCCGATCTGATTGCCGTAGGAGGAATATCCGTTTGCAGCTGTCGTAACTATCTTACGCTGCGGAAGCTTGCCCTCTATTGTCTCGCTTACAGGCTTAAGCGGATCCGCAGCACCTGTTACACGCATAGCGGCATATACATAGGAACGGCCCGAAAGCGGATCTCTGATCGCACCTCCGATACAGGTAGCAGCGCCTCCGAAAGGCTCTATCTCTGTAGGATGGTTATGCGTCTCATTCTTGAAGAGCAGGAGCCACGGCTCTGTAACACCGTCTACATCAACATTTACCTTAACGGTACATGCGTTGATCTCCTCTGACTCGTCAAGCTTGTCAAGTCTGCCCTCTGACTTAAGCACCTTTGCTGCAAGAGTACCTATATCCATAAGTGTTACCGGCTTTGTGCGTCCGAGTGACTTACGGTACTCAAGATACTTGTTATAGCTTGCCTCAAGCAGCTCATCCTCAAATGTAACCTTGTCAATAATTGTATTGAAGGTTGTGTGACGGCAGTGATCCGACCAGTAGGTATCGATCATCTTGATCTCGGTTATGGTCGGGTCCCTGTGCTCCTCTGTAAAATACTGTCTGCAGAACTCGATATCGTCTATATCCATAGCAAGTCCGTTGTCTGCTATGAACTTCTCAAGCTCTTCTCTGCCGTACTCTCTGAAGCCGTCAAGAGTCTTGACAGTCTCAGGAATCGCATAATCCACCTTAAGAGTCTCAGGCAGCTCAAAGCTTGCCTCTCTTGCCTCTACCGGGTTGATAACGTATTTCTTAACGGCAGCAATATCATCCTCGCTTAAGTTTCCGTAGAGTGCATACACCTTGGCTGAACGTATAAGCGGTCTCTCCTTCTGAGAGATGAGCTGTATACACTGTGCTGCGGAATCCGCACGCTGATCAAACTGTCCCGGCAGATACTCTACCGCAAAGCTTACCGCATCGCTTACATCTATAGACTTGTAAGTCGTATCTACCTGCGGCTCCGAAAATACTGTTCTTACAGCATAATCAAACAGCTCGGCGTCAATATTCTCGGCGTCATATCTGTTGAAAATGCGAACATCCGTAAGTCCCTTGATCTCAAGGATATTTCTTGCCTCATTAAGAAGTGATGCCGCCTCATGGGCAAACTCCTTATGTTTTTCGACAAAGATTCTGAATACCATGTTCATCCCTCCGGTATCGCTGAATAATTACTGTTTTATCAGATAAATGTTTATTTTAATGCCTTCAATGCTCTCTGACCGATATCATGTCTGTAATACTTATTGACAAAGCCGACCTTGTCTACAAGCTTATAGGCTTCCTCGACAGCCGTCTTAAGATCATCTGCGACAGCCGTACATCCAAGCACTCTTCCGCCGTTTGTAACAAGCTTTCCGTCCGTTATCTTAGCTCCGGCAACATATACCTTGTCTGCTATCTCGGCAGGAATAGTAAGCTCAAGTCCCTTGTCATAGCTCTTCGGATAACCCTCTGAAGCGGCAATAACGCAGCATGCGCTCTTATCGCTGAATTCGACCTCGGTCTCGCTTAAGCGCTCCTTGGTAACAGCCTGCATGACTGTAAGCAGATCAGACTTAAGCAGCGGCAATACTACCTGAGTCTCCGGATCTCCGAAACGGCAGTTGTACTCGATAACCTTAGGTCCGTTCTTGGTAAGCATAAGTCCGAAATAGAGACAACCCTTGAAGGTACGACCTTCCTTATTCATAGCCTCTATTGTAGGCAGGAATATGGTCTCCATACACTGCTTTGCGATATCCTCCGTATAATACGGGTTAGGTGCTATGGTTCCCATTCCGCCTGTATTAAGGCCTGTATCTCCGTCTCCTGCTCTCTTGTGATCCATAGATGAGATCATAGGTACTACAGTCTTGCCGTCTGTAAATGAAAGCACCGATACCTCCGGTCCCTCAAGGAATTCCTCGATAACAACATGGTCACCGCTGTTTCCGAATACCTTGTTCTGCATCATATCGGTTATTGCGTTGATCGCATCATGCTTGGTCTCTGCAATTACAACTCCCTTGCCAAGCGCAAGTCCGTCAGCCTTGATAACAAGCGGAACAGGCGCAGTCTCGATATAATCAAGAGCCGCATCTATATTGTCAAAGGTCTCATAGGCAGCTGTAGGAATATTGTATTTCTTCATAAGTTCCTTGGAGAATACCTTTGATCCTTCGATGATGGCTGCATTTGCCTTAGGTCCGAAGCACGGAATTCCTGCTGCCTCAAGCTTATCTACACATCCGAGCACCAGCGGATCATCCGGAGCAACTATCGCATAGTCTATATCATGAGACTTTGCAAACTCCGTTATTTTCTCTATATCCTTGGCTGCAATATCCACGCACTCCGCATCTGCGGCAATACCGCCGTTTCCCGGAAGTGCATATATCTTCTCAACCGTCTTGTTTTCTTTTATCTTTTTAATAATGGCATGTTCGCGTCCGCCGCCGCCGACAACAAGAATCTTCATCTGTATCCCTTTCTTTAAACGATAAATATCTTAGGAAAAGCCGGAGCTTTTCATGATCTTCATATAAAAGTGAGAACATAACACCAATAAGCGTCTTCTGATTGTGACGCTTATTATGATGTCGGGGTCAAAGGATTTTTGACCCCATATGTTGTCGTTAATGGTGGAAAAGTCTCATTCCTGTAAATGCGAGCACCATATTATATTTGTCGGCAGTCTCGATAACATTGTCGTCGCGGATAGATCCGCCCGGCTCGGCAATATAATTAACGCCTGATTTTCTTGCTCGCTCAACATTATCCCCGAATGGGAAGAAGGCATCCGAACCTACTGTAACGCCGGACTGAGTCGCAACCCAAGCCATACGCTCTTCTCTTGTAAGAGGCTCCGGCTTTACCTTGAATCTTAACTGCCACTCGCCGTCACGAAGTACATCCTCATACTCATCGGAGATGTATACGTCAATGGCATTATCTCTGTCCGGACGTCTGATATTATCGACGAACTGAAGTCCGAGTACCTTCGGATGCTGTCTTATATACCAGTTGTCTGCCTTGGAGCCTGCAAGTCTTGTGCAGTGGATACGGCTCTGCTGTCCTGCGCCTACGCCTATAGCCTGTGCATCCTTAACATATACTACCGAATTTGACTGGGTGTACTTAAGTGTGATCATGGCAACTATCATATCCGTTACAGCCTCCTTGGGAAGCTCCTTATTTGCGGATACTATATTCCCGAACAGTGAAGCATCGATCTTGAAATCGTTATGTCCCTGCTCAAAGGTAACTCCGAATACATCCTTAAGCTCCTGAGGCTTGGCAGTGTAATTCGGATCGATCTTGATGATATTGTAATTACCCTTTTTCTTGGTCTTAAGTATCTCTATTGCCTCTGTGGTATAGTCCGGGGCAATGATTCCGTCCGATACCTCATCCTTAAGATAGAGTGCCGTAGCCTCATCGCAGGTATCGCTAAGTGCTGCCCAGTCACCGTAGGAGCAGAGTCTGTCTGCTCCTCTTGCCCTGATATATGCACATGCAACAGGGCTGAGCTTGGCATCCTTATCTACAAAATATATCTGTCTGTCAATATCAGAGAGTTCCTTGCCTACAGCAGCTCCGGCAGGTGAAACATGCTTAAAGGATGCGGCTGCCGGCATACCCGTAGCCTCCTTAAGCTCCTTAACAAGCTGCCATGAGTTAAATGCATCAAGGAAATTGATGTATCCCGGTCTGCCGTTCAGAACCTCGATAGGAAGCTCCGAACCGTCCTTCATAAATATCCTTGCCGGCTTCTGATTTGGATTACAGCCGTACTTAAGCTCTAATTCTGTCATATTTCAGGCCTCCTCATGAACATTGATAACTGCCTGCTCATAAGATCCGTCCTCTATGTCCGTGTAACGTACAAAGAGTGATATCTTATTGGCATCATTAAGTGAATTCCAGAGCATGTCCGTGAATTCATCCATATCATCAAGCATAGCCACACGCTCAGGCTCTCCGACAAAGGTCGGTATAGGCTCACCGTCGGTAACATAGGTATGAATAAAATGTCCGAGTCCCGCAATTGCAGGGAACTCAAAAAATTCTCTTACGCATGCGCTGCCCTCAATATCCACAGACTTAAGTATTGACATGGCATAGCTTCCGTCCGCATGCTGAATACCCGATATACGCGGAGTCCAGTTAGGCCCGTCCGGCTCAAATTCTCGTGTACGAAGTGCAGCCTCAAAGCTCTCTCCGTTCTTCATTCCGTTATATACGGTATCGGTCTGATCTCCGTTTGTAACTATAAGATCGTCCCCGAGTTCTCTTACCGGATGGTAGATGATAAGACTCGGATCCTCAAGCAGAGACGGATCGAATGCCTCTGTACTTATTCCGTCCTCTTCCGTCTTGAAGATACGGTTACGGCTGTTTGAACTTCTGCCCATGATAAAATAAGCGGCTACCTTCCTTGTCTTGTCCGGTGTAACGCCGAGGATGATTCCTCTGCCCGGATAAGTATTGGATCTTAATTTCTCTTCAACAGAGCCTATCTCATATACATTCATGAAAATGCTTCCCTCCTGAGCTTTGCTGCAACCTTCTCTGCGGCCTTAGGAAGTATCTTCCACTCCGCCTGCTCCATGACACGTTTCTGAAGTATCTCGGGCGTGTCTCCCTTATGAACCTTGACAGCTTTCTGAACAATGATCTCTCCGCCGTCAGGTATCTCGTTAAGATAATGTACCGTAGCTCCGGTCACCTTAACACCGTAGCTTAATGCCGCCTCATGAACATGAAGTCCGTAGAAGCCCTTGCCGCAAAACGACGGTATAAGTGACGGATGTATATTGATGATACGTCCTGAATATCTGTCGGTAAAATCCTTGCTGAGTATACTCATAAAGCCCGCAAGCACTATCATATCGATACGCTCCGCATTAAGTGTCTCGATAAGCTTAGCTTCAAACGCCTCGAGTCCTCCGAGCTCCTTAGCAGTAAATGCCGCTGTCTTAATTCCGGCTTTTTTTGCACGCTCAAGTGCATATGCATCCTTTTTGTTGGATACAACAAGTTCTATGGAACCGCTCCTTATAATACCTGCTTTTTCCGCATCGATAAGAGCCTGCAGATTGGTTCCTCCGCCGGATACAAGCACCGCTATACGTGTGAGCGGCTTATCTTTTATTTTTTTATTCTTACTATCTTCAAGCTTAGCCATTGCAGTCTTCCTTAGCTTCTGAATGCGAGCTTCTCTTCATTTTCAGAAGCTGCGATCTCACCTATTACATAGGCAGTCTCACCTGCATCCTTAAGCGCCTTGAGGCATGCGTCTGCGGAATCCTGTGAAACGATAACGCTCATTCCGACACCCATATTGTAGGTATTGAACATGTCACGCTCATCGATATTGCCCTCCTTCTGAAGGAGCTTGAATATCGGCGGAACCACTATAGACTGCTTATCGATAACAGCCTTAAGTCCGTTCGGGATAGAACGCGGAATATTCTCATAGAAGCCGCCGCCTGTGATATGGCTTATGCCGTGAACATCCGAAACCTCAAGAGCCTTGAGCACAGACTTCACATATATCTTGGTAGGTGTAAGAAGTGTCTCTCCGAGTGTCTTTCCAAGCTCGTCATAATGCTTGTTGAGATCACAGTTTTCGATATCGAATACCTTACGTACAAGTGAGTAGCCGTTTGAATGAATGCCGCTCGAAGCAAGAGCAATGACAACATCACCCGGCTTCATCTTATTCTTGTCGATAATATCCTTCTTATCTACGATACCTACTGTAAATCCGGCAAGATCGTAATCATCGGCTGCCATGGTGCCCGGATGCTCTGCTGTCTCTCCTCCTATAAGAGCACAGCCCGACTGAACGCAGCCCTCTGCCACGCCTGAAACAAGCTCAGCCACCTTGACCGGATCATTCTTGCCTATAGCAATGTAGTCAAGGAAGAAGATCGGCTTTGCGCCTACACATATAACGTCATTAACACACATAGCAACGCAGTCGATTCCGACAGTATCATGCTTATCCATGATCTGTGCTATCCTCTGCTTGGTGCCTACTCCGTCGGTGCCGGATACAAGCACAGGCTCTGTCATACCTGTGATATTCGGCGCAAAGAGACCGCCGAAGCCTCCTATATCCGATACAACGCCGTCGATAAGTGTTCTGTCGACATGCTTTTTCATGAGCTTAACACCCTCGTAACCCGCCTCGATGTTAACTCCTGCTGCTGCATATGCTGCTGAATGAGAATTATTCATGATTTCATCCTTTCATAGCTTGAGCTTAAAGATTAATAGTCTAAAATGGTATATTTTTATAAATATACCATTTTACTAAAAATGCTTCAATGAATTTGTCTGAAAATTACAATTTTGCTGCGATATCTTTGTCTTTTGCAAGTACCTTGTCTGCATCCGCCTTACGCTTGGCATCAAGCTTGGCCTGAAGCTCAGTGTCGCTTACCGCAATTATCTGTGCCGCAAGCAGAGCCGCATTAGCTCCGGCATTGACTGCAACTGTGGCAACCGGAATACCTGTAGGCATCTGAACTGTTGAAAGCAGAGCATCCATTCCGTCAAATACAGGTCCCTTGCATGGAATGCCGATAACCGGAAGTGTTGTGTTTGCAGCAATCGCTCCCGCAAGGTGAGCTGCCATGCCTGCTGCCGCAATAAGCACTCCGAAACCGTTTGCTCTTGCATTCAAAGCAAAATCTCTTGCCTCAACAGGTGTTCTGTGTGCCGAATAAATATGTACCTCGTAAGGTATCTCTAATGTCTTGAGTATATCTACAGCTTTCTCGATAACAGGCAGATCGCTGTCGCTGCCCATGATGATTCCGACCTTCTTCATCTTATGACCTCCGTTTTCAATATATGCGATTTAAGTATTTCATGTTTTCTAATGTAAAACCCTTATCGCGGATCACTTATTCTCTGCCTGAGTCTCGCAGTACAGGCATCTGTACACCTTGTGCTCTTCATCTGTAAGCTTGAATACCTGATCAAGCTCCTGCTCAACCGTAGTGATGCATCTCGGATTCTTGCACTTAATAACGTTCTTAAGCATTTTCGGCATGCGTATACTCTGCTTGTGATCAAGTACTCCGTTCTTAATATAGTTTACAGTAGCGCCCGGATCAACATAACCGATAGCATCAAGATCTACCGGAATATCCGCATCAAGCTTGATGATATCCTTCTTGCCCATCTTGCTGCTTGTTACATTCATAAGCATTGCAACTGAGCATTCGACATTCTTAAGTCCGAGGAGCTCGTAGAGATCCATTGCGCGTCCCGCAGTTATATGGTCTATAACGATACCGTTCTGAATTGAATCTATCTTCATCTTGCAGCCTCCTCAAGAAGTGTGAGCATAAGAGCCATTCTTATATATTTTCCGTTAAGTACCTGCTTGAAATAGCATGCTCTCGGATCGTTATCGACCTCCCTGCTTATCTCGTTTACTCTCGGAAGCGGATGCAGTATGCACAGATCCTTCTTGGCATTTTCAAGCTTCTTCATATTGAGTATGTAGCTGTCCTTAAGTCTCAGATAATCCTCCTCATTGAAGAATCTCTCCTTCTGTACTCTTGTCATATAGAGGATGTCAAGTTCAGGCATAACAGACTCAAGATCCGTTGTCTGAACATAAGGGATACCTTTTGCCATAAGCACATCCTTTTTAACATAGCTCGGAAGCTTAAGCTCCTCAGGTGAGATGAGCACTATCTTGATGCCGGTATATCTCGAAAGAGCATTGATAAGAGAATGTACGGTACGTCCGAACTTAAGGTCTCCGCAGAAGCCTATGGTAAAGTCGTTTAATCTTCCTTTTTCTCTGTAAATGGTCAGGAGGTCGGTAAGTGTCTGAGTCGGATGGTTATGTCCGCCGTCACCTGCATTTATAACAGGAATGGATGCATTGTCTGCCGCAACTCTCGGAGCTCCCTCCTTCGGATGACGCATTGCAATGATATCGGCATAGCAGCTTACAACTCTTGCCGTATCAGCCACGCTCTCGCCCTTTGAAGCCGAGGAGCTCTGCGCCTCTGAGAAACCGAGCACGCTTCCGCCAAGCTCGTACATGGCAGCCTCAAAACTGAGTCTTGTACGTGTGGACGGCTCAAAGAACAGAGTAGCAAGCTTCTTTCCTCTGCATTTTTCCGAATAAGCCTTAGGATCGTTGATAATATCGCAGGCAAGCTTAATAAGATCATTAATCTCTTCAACACTCAAATCTACGACATCTAATATGTTTCTGACCATCATTTACCTTCTCTTTTCAAATAATATTAAATGTTTCGTTTATTTTTTAATCCAAAGGAAGCTGCGTCCTATGAATTAAAAAGCTTATTACTCGGCGTGCATCCAGCTCTCATCACTCGGATCGTTTCTGAACGCAAGAAGCTTCTTGATGTCCTCATCCTTAATGTAGTCCATCTGAGCCGCAACTACCGCTATTATATCAAAATTGGTAAGCGAAACATTTTTAACATTTGCGGCAGCAAGTCTCTCGACACTCTTCTTCATGCCGTAGGTGAAGATGCTGACGATACCGAGTACCTCGGCACCTGCTTCTCTAAGTACATCGACTACCTCGATTACGCTTCCGCCTGTTGAGATAAGATCCTCAACTACTACTACCTTCTGACCCTTCTCGAGCTTTCCCTCGATCTGGTTCTTGCGGCCGTGATCCTTTGCTCCGCTTCTTACATAGCCCATAGGCATATTGAGGATGTGAGCTGTGATCGCAGCATGTGCGATACCTGCTGTGGATGTTCCCATAAGCACCTCAGCTTCGGGATAATTCTCCTTTATAAGCTCGGCAAGTCCGTACTCTACATCATCACGTACCTCAGGTGAGGTAAGAGTAAGTCTGTTGTCGCAATATACCGGGCTCTTGATTCCGCTTGCCCATGTAAACGGATCATCCGGCTTAAAAAATACTGCCTGTATCTTGAGAAGGTCTCTTGCTATCAATGTTTCACGGTTCTGCATATAGTTTAAACCCCTTTCGTTATTGTCATCTCTGTTTT
>JAUNWP010000010.1:21451-26755 GCA_030540255.1 Eubacteriales bacterium
AGCTTACAGCTCAACTCCCATAAACTCCTTGACGCATCTCTTGTAAGCTGCTACAGGATCTGCCGCTGCGGTTATAGGTCTTCCCACAACTATGTAGTCTGAGCCTACCTTTGCCGCATCTGCCGGAGTCATAACTCTCTTCTGGTCGCCTACCTCACTGTCTGCAAATCTGATGCCCGGTGTTACTGTAAGGAAGCTGTCACCGCAAACCGAATGAACCTCGGCTGCCTCTCTCGGTGAGCATACAACTCCGTCAAGTCCGGATTTTGCCGCATTCTCGGCATACTTCATTACAACTTCATTTATAGGCTCATCAATAAGCAGCTCATTGGTCATAGTCTCCTGATCTGTACTGGTGAGCTGGGTTACGGCGATAAGCAGCGGTCTGCTTCCGTCCGGACGTGTAAGCCCCTCCAACGCTGCCTTCATCATTGCGCTTGATCCGGCAGCATGGCAGTTAACTATATCCGCATCAAGTGATGAGAGCACAGCCATAGCCTTCTTGACAGTATTCGGAATATCATGGAGCTTAAGATCAAGGAACACCTTGTGTCCTCTCTGCTTAAGTGACTTTACTATCTCCGGTCCCTCCGCATAGAAGAGCTCCATACCTATCTTAACAAAGGGCTTAACGTCTGTAAATTTATCAAGGAATGCATAGGTTGCCTCGGCGCTTGCAAAATCACAGGCTATGATAACGTCCTTATTCATAATTACCTCTTTCATCAATGTGCTATACCGATAATATCGGTGATGTTTTTGATTCCGTAACGATCCATTGCTTCCGGCAGGCCGTCTATGATGTGCTTGCAGGCAAATGGTTCGGTAAGATTGGCAGCCCCCACCTCAACGGCAGTTGCTCCCGCCATCATCATTTCCAGTACGTCCTCCGGAGTACTGATGCCTCCGAGACCTACTACCGGGATAGTGACAGCCTTGGATACCTGATAGACCATGCGTACAGCTATAGGAAGCACTGCAGGGCCTGACATTCCGCCTGTGCAGTTTCTTATGACAGGCTTTCTGCTGTTGAGATTGATACGCATTGCAAGCACGGTATTGATAAGCGATATACCGTCTGCTCCGGCATCCTCACAGGCTTTGGCGATCTCTGTGATGTCGGTTACATTAGGTGTAAGCTTCATTATGACAGGCTTGTCCGTTACTTCTCTTACTCTCTTTGTCACCTCTGCGGCAAGTGCCGGATCGGTTCCGAAGCCCATTCCGCCTCCGTGAACATTCGGGCAGCTGATATTGACCTCAAACCAGCCTATCTGCTTCTCTGCGTTAAGTCTCTCGCACACATAGGCATATTCATCAGTGGAAAAGCCGCTGATATTTGCCATTACAGGCTTGTGAAAACAAGCTTTGAGCTTGGGCAGCTCCTCGGATATGACCTTATCCACGCCCGGATTCTGAAGTCCTACCGCATTAAGCATACCGGAAGGACACTCTGCTATACGCGGTGATTCATTTCCGAAGCGTGCCTCTTCCGTTGTTCCCTTAAATGAAAATGTTCCAAGCTCATTGATATCATACATCTCAGCGAACTCATAGCCGTAGCCGAAGGTTCCGCTTGCGGCTATGACCGGATTGTCAAGCTTGATGCCGCAAAGCGTTGTCGCAAGACGCGGATCCGAATAACTCATGTTTTGTTCCTCCTTTAGTCCCACAACAATTCGGACTTGGCAAATACAGGTCCATCCTTACATACTCTCTTGGCTCCGTGAACAGTATGCATGGTACATCCCATGCAGGCACCGAAGCCGCAGCCCATACGCTCCTCAAAACTGAGCTCTCCGTCGCATTTTACATTCTTAAATACGGACTTGAGCATAGGAAGCGGTCCGCAGGCATAGTAATAGCAATCGTCTATATCACCCTGCAGCATAGGTGCATCCGTTACAAAGCCCTTTTCAAAATCGGCATCGCAATAATCAGCTGTCGAGCCGTCTGCGGTCATAACGGTGACCTCAGCCCCCGCGCTCTCAAGCTCATCCGCAAGTATCAGCTCCTTGGCTGTATTAAAGCCGAGCACGGCACTTACACGCAAACCTGCTGCCCTAAGCTCCTTGCAAAGAGCAAGCATCGGAGCAGAACCTATTCCACCTCCGAGCAGCAGCGCATGTCCCTTTTCCTTGGCCTTTTCTACGTCAAAGCCGTTGCCGAGTCCTGTGAGCACATCAAGCTCTGTACCCGGCTTAAGCTCTGTCATCTCCTTTGTTCCTTCGCCCGCGATCTTGTAGAGTATCACTACACTGTCCTTATCATAATCGGACACAGATATAGGACGTCTCAGGAAATGTCCCGAAAGCTTGATATTGATAAACTGTCCCGGAGCGCTTACGCCGGTGCAGTCTCCCTTTAAAACCATGCGATATACATTTTCCGCAACAGCGGTATTCTCCTCTATCGCAAGCAAAACCTGTTTAAGCATTTTACTCTAACCCTCTTATACTTACCCCTGAATTTATGTCTTATATTTTATGAAAATGTTTCCGCCGCAAGTACCTGACAGCCTGTCTGTGACAGTCTGCCGCAGTGCTTCCTGCGCAGCAGCTTATTACTTCATAATAAACATATTTACGCAAATGATATTTTCATTATATCAGCTGCCTTGGACTGCAGAAAGAGCATTTATCGCTCAATATATGCAATCTTTCCGCCGCACACCGTAAGCAGACATCTTCCGAAAAGCTTCATGCCCTCAAAAGGTGTCGCATGTCCCATGGAGAGGAACTCCTCAGGATCAACCGTATACTCTCTGTTAAGATCCCATATGCAGTAATCGTCTGCATTAAGCGGAATGTTAAAACGTTTTCTCGGAGCATATACCATGAGATCTATAAGCTTCTCAAGGCTTATCACTCCTGTTTTTACCAATCCTGTATAAAGTGATGCAAATGCGGTCTCAAGTCCGACTATGCCCATGGCACTCTTTTCAAGTCCTCTTGACTTCTCCTCTGCGGAATGAGGCGCATGGTCTGTGATGATCATGTCAATGGTTCCGTCCTTGATGCCCTCTATAAGCGCAGCTCTGTCTTCTGCGGAGCGAAGCGGAGGATTCATCTTAAAACGTCCGTCCTCCTTAAGATCCTCATCAGTCATAAGGAGATAATGAGGTCCTGTCTCGCAAGTAACATCCACTCCGCGAGCCTTGGCCTTTCTTATTATATCCACACTCTCCTTTGTGGAAATGTGGCAGACATGATAAGCGCAGCCTGTCTCCTCGGAAAGCTTAACATCACGCTCTATTTCCTTCCACTCGCTCTCGGAGCATATACCTCTGTGACCATGCTCCTTTGCATACACACCGTCATGGATATATCCGCCGTGCAGCAGATCATTCACCTCGCAGTGAGCAACTATCATCTTGCCGAGCGATTTAGCCTTGATCATTGCCTCACGCATCATAGCTTCGTCCTGTATGCCTCTTCCGTCATCCGAAAAAGCAATGGAAAGCGGTGCAAGTCCTTCCATATCGGAAAGCTCCTCGCCTGCTTCATTTACAGTAATAGATGCATAAGGATATACATTGATGCAGGCATCCTTGTCGATAATGGCTATCTCTTCCTTAATATGCTCAACGCTGTCCGGCACAGGCTTAAGATTAGGCATGGCACAGACTGCCGTGTAGCCTCCTCTTGCAGCGGACATACTGCCTGTTTTCATCGTTTCTTTATATGAAAATCCCGGCTCTCTGAAATGCACGTGCACGTCACAGAAACCGGGAAAAACTATATATTCTGATCTGTCAAATAAATCAACAATATCTGCTTCCTTAACGACTCCGTTATCAACAACAAAACCAGCTGCTGCGGTCATGTCTGTACCGGAAGTAAATCTCTTGATATTCTTAAACTCTGACATCCGAAATTCTCCTCTAAATTTTGCTCAGATAATTATAATAAAAAGGATGGCAGGGGTCAAGGTCGTTTGAACAATTGCAGACAAATCGTGAATAAGCAGCTTGTCGTATGACAAGTATTTGTTGTTTTTGATTCCGAAAGCAACAATTTGTTTGTATCATATTTGATAAACAAGCTGAACTGCAATATTCCGCGCGGCAGAATGAAATTGCCCCGTTAGAAATGTGTGCCGTCTGGCGCACTATGTTAAAAGAACCGCTGCTTTCGCAGCGGTCCCTAAGTCATACTGTAAGCCGGGTTATGTCTTTGAAAACGGTCATCTATCTAGGATATATGTCACCAAATACCTCAAGCGTCCTACCCGAAGCATGGCGGGCAACCATAACGCTTCTTCATGGACTTGCTTCGGATGGGGTTTACAATGCGCTCTCCGTTACCGGACAGCCGGTAGTCTCTTACACTGCCATTTCACCCTTACCGAGCCTTACGGCACGGCGGTATACTTTCTGTTGCACTTTCCTTAGGATCACTCCCACCTGACGTTATCAGGCATCCTGCCCTGTGAAGCCCGGACTTTCCTCTCCCTCATGCACAAGGCACAAGGCAGCGACCGTTCATACGACTCGACGGATAGTATAACAAAAACGGGATATTAATTTCAAGCAGAAATATATTATTCTCACATACCGTAGGCCGCAGCATAAACATTCATAACATCTTCTGCCGTTACACTGTACAGATTCGGCACCATGCATGTATCGTGCATGGCAAGAGCGGTAAGAGCCTTAAAGTCCGCAGGATCGACTCCCTGAAGTTCAGAAAGACTTGCCGGAATACCTATATCGGCATTAAGCTCGACTATCCGGTCAACTACAGCCTGTGCAAGAGTTCTGCCGGCTGTACCGGCTCCGCAGGAAGCTGTAGACTGTGTACTGCCACAGGCTTCAATAGCGTTATGCTCTGCCGGACCCGACTTACATGAGCCGCAGCATCCGCCTATTCCGAGAGCCTTGGCAACTGTCTTGAATCTGTCCTCATAGACATTTTTATCCATATCGAAAGCAAGCACATACGGCAGGAGTACCGCATTGCAGATTCCGTGAGGCAGATTGTAATGACCACCCAAGGCATGAGCCATGGCATGAACCATACCGAGTCCGGCATTGCTGAATGCCATGCCTGCCACATTTTCGGCATAAGCCATCATAGTGCGGGCATGCTCGTCTCCTCCGTTATGAACGGCAGTGGGCAGATTGTTCACCACAGTATCTATAGCCCATACCGCATCTTTATCGGTTATAGGAGTAGCGCCCTTGGAAAATACGGCTTCAATAGCATGTGTCAGAGCGTCCATACCTGTCGCAGCCGTAAGCTTAGGCGGCATGGAGCTCATAAAATCGGTATCGTTTACGGCTATGGCAACCATGCAGTTGAC
>JAUNWP010000010.1:26855-40141 GCA_030540255.1 Eubacteriales bacterium
AGACCGCTCTTATACAGAAAACGGTCTGTTATAAGCAGAGCACGTCTTATACCGGTCTTCTTAAGCTCCGGTCCCAGGAGTCTTATCGCGCCTTTACCGAAAAATGTTGTTTTTACGGCATTTATACGCTCAGGCATATATAAGCCTCCCTTATCTTACCATTCCGCATACTACCTGGATAGGATCCCAGATAGTAGACTGTGCGGATGAAAAACAGAAATCAACGCCTGCAAGTGCCTTGACTGTCATACCTGCCGTAATAGCTACGGCTATGGCATTGATACGTGTCGAAACATTCTTGCCGCCCCAGGCCTGAGCTCCGAGTATACGCTCGGTCTGAGCATCAAATACAAGCTTGATCGTAACAGGCTGAGGATTAGGGCATATGCCCGGACGATCCGAACCTGTTCCTGTTACCGACTTGACTCTTAAACCTGCCTTCTTTGCCTGAGTCTCAGTAAGTCCCGTTCTTGCGATCTCGGTCTCTCCGACTCTGATGCTTGCTGTGTGTAGACTTCCCGATCTTGAAACAGCACAGTTTCCTACTGCATATACATCTGCTATGCTTGTGGCAAGCTCATCATCAACAAATACCGCACCGTTTGCTGCAAGCTCTGCTCCGCAGCCCTTAAGCAGCTCGGTATTCGGCTGATTATTGTCTGCACATATGCACAGATCACAGCTGTATGAATTACGTTCGGTCTGAACCTGCTCTATATAGCTTCTGCCCGGGAAGGAACGAACCGTCTCTCCGAGACTGAAGGCAACTCCCTCAAGCTCAAGCTGTTTCTGTATAAGTGAGCTGATCTCCGGATCAAACTCCGGAAGCAGCTGTCTTGACTTATCTATTATGCGGACATGACGTCCCAATTTCAAAAATACCTTTGCGATCTCAAGTCCCGCCCAGTTGGCTCCGAGTATAACTATATCGCTTACATAAGGTGTCTTGATATATTCCTTGAGAAATACAAGCTCCTCAACATTTTTAAGAGTATGTACACCTACACGCTCGGCTCCGCGTACCGAAGGTAAGCTGACCGATGAGCCTGTGGCAACAACAAGCTTGTCATAGCGTTCCGTAAATGTCTTGCCTGTAGACAGATCAGTAACGCTCACAGTCTTGGACTGCGGATCTATTGCCGTTACTTCATGCTGCAGACATGCCTTTATTCCGTTTTTGATAAGCTCCGTCTCTTTGCTCTGTATGGCTTTGTTGAGTTCTTCAAGACTCTCGCAAAGATAATGAGGCAGTCCGTCAACTCCGCAGCTGTAGAACGCACCGCGCTCGTACACGGTGATCTGCGCTCCCTTTGAGCCTGCGGCAAGTCTGGCTGCAGCCGAAACTCCGGCTGCAATACTGCCGATTACAATGATCTTCATCTTTTAGCCTCTCTATTGTTTCCGATCTACTCCATTGCAGGAGGATTGTCAACGATACCCACAACGAGGGCATCTACAGGGGCCGGGTAGTCCAGTGCGTACTGTGTGGGCTGGTTGCAAGTAACAAGCACCAGCTCACCTATTCCGGCACCGATAGTGTCGGCAGCTACAAAAATATCCTTTTTCGAGCCGCCGACAGGCTGTATCATTAAAAATTTCAACCCCTTGAGGTTATCCATCTTGCGTGTGGAATAAACCGTTCCTTTAACAGTACCGAGTATCATCCCATAGCACCTCTTTCATTTACTCCTTACCGAGTACAGTGACAAGCTGTCCCTGCTTAAGCATAAATGCATTGCCGTCATCGGTATCGATATGCATGTCAAGTCTGTGTTTCTCACCGGATCTTATAAGTACATGCTCCATAACACCCGGCTTGACACCGTCGATCTTGACCTTGACTCTGTCTCCGTCCTTAAGACCAAAGCGTTCGGCATCAGCCGGAGACATATGTATATGACGATCTGCAATTATTACACCCTTCGGTATCTCTATCTCACCCAAAGGTCCGCGAAGCTTTATCCCCGGAGTTCCCTCGAGATCTCCGCTGTCTCTGACCGGAGCGTTTATGCCTATAGTACGGCAGTCAGTCTGTGAAAGCTCGACCTGAGTGGCATTTCTCTCGGGTCCGAGTACACGTACCTTGGTAAGCACACCCTTCGGGCCTATCACATCGAGGCATTCCTCGCATGCGAACTGTCCCGGCTGGCTTAAGGCCTTCTTAGGCGTAAGCTGATAGTTACGCCCGAAGAGCCAGTCTATATTGCTTCTTGTGAGATGAATATGTCTTACCGAAATTCCTACAGGAACCTTATCGTCATCACGGGTACTCAGCTCCTTAATAACAGCCTGCGTTACTATCTCAATAAGCTGCTGTTCGGTGATTCCCTGATAATTCAAGTTTCTTCCCCCTTTTCTTTATCCGAAAAAGGATCAGATCTCCGGCATAACGTCAGATACGCTTGTATGAGGACGCGGAATAACATGTGCGCTTACGATCTCTCCGATACGTGCTGCTGCGTTGTTTCCTGACTCAACTGCTGCCTTGACAGCTCCTACATCACCCTGTACGAATACTGTTACAAGACCTGCGCCGATTCTCTCCTGACCTACAAGAGTTACATCAGCTGACTTAAGCATTGCATCAGCTGCCTCGATATTTGCTGTAAGACCGTTTGTCTCTATCATTCCGAGAGCTGCTCTGAGCGGAACCTGCTCACCTGCCGGTGCACCTGAAGCTCCTACTGCCGGTCCCTTAGGCGGAAGGATTTTCTCGATATCGGCATGCGGACGAGCGATAACATTTGAGCAGAAGAGCTCTCCTACTCTTGAAGCTGCAGCCTCACCTGCCTCAACTGCTGACTTAACGGCACCTACCTCACCTGTAACGATAACAGTTGTAAGGCCTGCTCCGATAGTATTTGATCCGACAAACTCAACATCTGCTGCCTTAAGCATAGCATCTGTTGCTTCTACATTTCCGACAAGTCCCTTTGTTTCGATGAAACCTAATGCTTTCATTATTTTCCTCCTGAATTACTGTGGTGAAAAAGATATACAGTATTATAAACTTAAATTCATTAATTATTGTTTTAATTATTTATTCGTAATCGCCCGATATCAGACTATTCTGAGACCGCCCTCTGCAAGTACACAGCGACGGCGTCTGCAATAGGATCTTGCATCGGTGATGCCCTCTCCTGTAGGTCCTGCAATTGTCATTGTGCAGTGTCCCTCTCCGCCTATGCCGAGTCCTGCCTTGGTAGCACTGTTCTTGACAAAGATGGTAGTCTCTATGGACTTTGCAAATGTTGTCATGTGATCTACGTTCTTTGAGAACATTGATGCGGTATGACGGTTGCCCTTTTCTGACTTAACAGCAAGCTCTACGGCTTCCTCGAAGCTGCTTACCTTAACTATAGGAAGAACCGGCATAAGCTGCTCGCAGAGTACAAACGGATGATCCGCAGGTGTCTCCATGATAACGAGTCTGCAGCTGTCAGGAGCCTGAACGCCTACCTGTCGAAGTATCTCCGAAGCATTCTTTCCTACCCAGTCCTTATTAGGCTCGTAGCCCTCTCCGCTCTTTTTCTTCTTAACGCAGAGTCTTGTGAGCTGCTCTGCCTGCTGTGCATTTACGAGATAAGCACCGTTCTTCTTGAGCTCGTAAATGAGTCCGTCGTAGATGCTCTCAACGGCGAAAACTTCCTTCTCCGCAAAGCATACTATATTGTTGTCAAAGGATGAGCCCTCATATATCTTGCGTCCCGCAAGCACTACATCGGCTGTTTCATCAACGATTACCGGAGGGTTGCCCTCGCCGGCACCTATGCACTTCTTGCCGCTGCGGAGCAAAGCATTGACCATGCCCATTCCGCCTGTTCCTACCATCATGCGGATCTTAGGACTTGCAGCAAGCTTGTCAACATTATCCATGGTAGGCTCTTTTGTCATTGTCACGAGATTTGCAGGTCCGCCGGCATCAATGATAGCCTTGTTGATGACCTGTAAGCACTCTGCGCATACCTTCTTGGCTCTCGGATGTACATTGAATACCACCGAATTGCCTCCTGCGATCATGCTGATTGAATTATTGATTATAGTCTCTGTAGGATTGGTAGTCGGTGTGATGGCTCCGATAACTCCGTACGGGCCGTATTCCTCAAGCATAAGACCGTTGTCTCCGCTGAGTGCATAAGTTGTAAGACACTCTGTTCCCGGAGTCTTGTTGATGACTGCAAGATGCTTCTCAACCTTATCCTCATAGCGACCCATTCCGGTCTCCTCAACTATCTTGCGGCACCACTCCTCTATGTGAGATCTTGACCAGCGTCTTATAGCCTCAATGATGCGCTGACGATCCTCCACCTTGTAATTGGTGATCCAGTCACGCTGAGCCTTGTAAGCTGCCTCGATGGCAGCCTCTACATTTTCGAATACACCAAGCTCGCTCTTGCCAGTGCTCTGCGGCTTATAGCCGTAGCTGCTGACAGCCGTCTGTGTCTGTGATACCGTAGGTGTAGGAGCAACGCTTGACTTAAAGCCGGAAGCGGCAGACTGTGTATTGTTCTGCTCTATGCCCGATATAACCTTGCGGACGATGGATTCTATTTCCTGTGAAGTGATATCCATATAACTTTTTTCCTTTCCGCTATATTTGACGGAGTCCCTGCTTCGTTGTACGAAGCTTTATCCGTGAGTTAACTTTAATTTGTGATACTTGTTTTTCTCAGATTCCTGCCAGATGTCTTACGACATTTGCCATTACCTGTGCCTTGCCGGCATTTTTTTCGACAGCGTCGTTCTTGCTTACAGCCGGCTTTTCGTTATGCGGCCCCGCATTCACCGTAGCTGATGCATATACACCCGGACGTAAACTGCTGTCTGTTTTGCATGAGGCTGTAAATTTCTTGGCTATCACAGCATCCTTTAGCTCTCTGTCGTCTGTACTTTCGTCCGGTATATCAGGCAGAGCCTCCCCCGGTCTTATGATACCGGTCATTCCGCTCGGAAGTATTGACGAGGTATATGAAGCTTCATCATCAGTGACAGCTTCAGCCCTGTGAGCACAGGCTGTATCACCGCAGCTTACGCAGTTGCCGCTGCATTTTGAAGCTTTTCTGTCGGCACATGCGATAAATGAGCAAGTATCACAGCTTCCGTCACAGCTCTTTTGCTCAGTCTTCTCCGAATTGGTTGGAGTAGCTTGTATAGGATAGTAGGCCTGAACGTTCATTCGCCTCTCTATGCATCCGGTATTAGCGCAAACGGAGCAGTCCGCTGTGCAGTTCGGTCTTGATATAGGCATAAAGCCCGAAGCTTTGGCATTTACCGTAAGCGGAGCCTGTGCCTTCTCCTCAGCCATCACAAAAGCTGCTTCGCAGTAGTAATTGAGCACTTCCACATAGTCGGCGGCTTCCTGAGGGGTCTTGCCCCACATCATGCAGCCGTCTCCCTGTACGATAACTCCGTTGTCATTTTTGGCAAGCAGCGAAACATCACTTATGACCTGTTCGCTCTTAAGTGCTCCTACCGTCTGCACTCTTCCGAGCCGTCTTACCGCCGGTGTAAATGCAGCCGCCTCCACACTTTTGCCCTTAACAGCAAGCTTCTGTGCAGCTATAGGATAAGCATGTACTATGCTTCTGACCCTGTCATTTTCCTTATAAATTCTTAAATGCGTCTCTATATCGTCTCCGAGAGGCTTTGGCTTATTGGTAGCCATCTGCTTACCGTTTTGATCAATTCTGACGAGCTGATCCTGAGTGAGCGCAGATTTATCGGCTCCCTCTATCGTCACCCATATGGCATTTGGACCTACCTTTACGCTTAAGGATCCGTCCCCCGCTATCATCCATCCTCTTTGATACAGCTTGGATGCTGCGGCAATAATTGCTTTTTTCGCCTCAAAATCAGAAAGATACGAAACTCCCTGAATTACCATTATCAAAATCTCCTTTTAAGGGGAGGTATTCCGAGCATTGCTCTTGCTTCATCCGGAGTCATCGGCATCATGCCCTTGGACTTTATGACATCTGCAAGATCGGCTATAATCGCGGAATTGGTGTCTGATACTTCTCCGTTTCCGAGACAATGCGAATCCTCAAAGCCTACTCTTACTCCTGCTGCTCCCTTATCAAGTGCCACCTTGACCATCTCCCAGTCGCTTCTGTGAGCCTGGGTATAACCCCAAAGCACATCATTTGAAGCAGGGAAATTCTCATTTAATGCAGCTATCATATGATCAAGTGCCGGAACGGTTGCCGGCATCTCTCCCGCATGTCCGAAAACAAGTGCAAAGAAAAGCGGACGCTTGAAATGGAATTTCTCGTCAAGCTCTCTTACTGTATTTATCATACCAAGCTCGAAGACCTCGATATCCGGAGTCTTGTTATTCTCCATGATCTTGCTTACGCAATACTCAACATCCTTGATAGGATTCTGATAGACCGCTGTTCCGAGGTTGACTGAGCCTACATTAAGGCTGTTCGTCTCTACCCATGACGGATAGCAGGTCTGACATCTCTCCTCTATAGTGAGGTTCGAGACACCTCCCGTGGATATTTCTATGATGATGTCGGGACAGTATTGACGGATATAATCTACCGTCTCCTCAAGGAGACTTACATCCGGCGTAAGAGCACCGTTTAAGTCACGGCAGTGCAAATGAACCATGCATGCACCGTTCTTATAACAATCATAAACATCCCTGGCGATTGCTCTCGGGTTGTTTAATTTGTCGGCAGCATCTACAGGAGCCACCGATATAAGAATCTTCTTCATACTTTTTAACACCTTACTTATTTTTATACTTTTCGGCCGAACAAGGGTTCAAAACATTATAAGCGTTCATCTACCGAATGACCGGGCCTCAAGTTTTATTTCCAATATACATAGTGATCATAGACCACCTTAGTAATATCGCTTATTCTCCTCTCCTCAATAACACTGATCATCTCTTTGTGAAGTGAACAGAATTCATCGATATTACCGTTTTCCAATACACTTTTTGTCGTCTCAAATCTGCTCGGATAAGTCAGACGGTTGATATATTCGACTATTGTATTGATCATTGGGTTATTAGCTGAGCTTCCGATCTCGGCATGGAATCTGTTATCAAGCTCCATTACCTTGTCAATATCAGGCTCTTCCTTATGAAGCTCTGCCGTAAGCTCACCGAAGGTGAGATACAGACCCGGCAGACACTTTGTAAAATCCTTGCGTGAGATGATGACATTAAGTACACCGATATCCATCATTGCTCGAAGATCCACGAAGTCGTCTCTGCTGTTTTGTCTGAGTATCAGACTGTAGAGCGCAGGATCAAGCATCTTCTGCTCATAGCTCTTACTGACATAGGTCCCGTCGGCTCTCTTTATATATACGACACCGAAGGCCTGCAGCATCTTGATTGCTTCGCGGACAGAGTTACGTCCGGCTCCGTACTGCTGTGAAAGCTCAGGCTCCGTCGCGAGTTTTTCTCCCGGCTTTATCTTGCCGGCAATAATGTCGTTGATAATTCCGTTCATAACCTTGTCAACGACGGTATTTGCTTGTTGAAGTTCCTTTTCTGGCATAATTGACTCCTTAAGGCAGCCACATTTTCATAAGTATTATGTAAATGCGGCTGCCGGCAGTTTTTTTATAGTCAGCTTATGCCATCAGATAAGTCGGAAGCAACACAAGCTGTGGGAATGCGATCATAAGTGCTATACATATAAATGTAGCAGCTATGAACGGGATAAGTGTCGGGAATACCTCTCCTACCGAAATATCCTGAAGATCACATGCTACGTAGATACACATTCCTACAGGAGGTGTAACAAGACCGATACCGATAACCACTGTGATAAGTACACAGAGTACTACAGGATCGATTCCTACGCTCATTGCGATAGGATACAGGATAGGCATAAACAAGGTAAGTGTTGCGATACTCTCCATAAACATTGTAACAATGAAGAAAAGAAGAAGTATCATGCAGAGGATGACTGTAGGGTTGGTTGAGAAACCAAGCATGGTATTTGCCATCCACTTATCAAAGCCTGCTGTGGTAAGCATAACTGTGTAGAGTTTAGCTGCAGCAATGACAATGAAGATACGTCCCGATACCTTGACTGTGTCAAGTAAACCGAACTTAATATCGGCCCAGGTAAGCTCTCTGTATACGATACCGCCTGCAAAGAGTCCATAGGCAACAGCTATAACACCTGCCTCTGTAGGAGAAACGATACCAAGAGTGATGGAACCAACGATGATGATAGGCATAAGGAGCGCAGGCCAGCTCTCCATGAAACCATGGATAAGAGGCTTGATCTCGAAATGTCCCTCTTCTCTCTGTACGCCCTCTTTCTTTGCCATGAAGTATGAAACTACCATCTGAGCAAGGCCGCACATAACACCCGGTATGATACCACCGAGGAAAAGCTTACCTGTAGATATTGAGCAGATACCTGCCATAACTACCATCGGTATAGACGGCGGTATAATAATACCTATTGTAGACGATATTGCCGTAACGGCAACCGTAAATTTCTTGGAATATCCCTTTCTTATCATCTCAGGCATGAACATACCGGATACACCTGCTGTATCTGCAACGGCCGAGCCTGAAATACCTGCAAAAATCATTGACGAAAGGACATTTACATGAGCAAGTCCGCCGTAGATATGGCCTACGATGGCATAGCAGAAATCCATAAGTCTCTTTGAGATGCCGCCCTTGGACATTGTATATCCAGCAAAGGTATAAAGCGGAATAGCAAGCAGTGCCCATGAGTTGATACCCTCAAACATACGCTGAGTGATAGTTACCGGAGCTCCTCCGTTAAGGAAGAAAATTCCTCCCATAGCTGCAAGTCCGAGTGACATTGCAATCGGAACTCCGAGAAAGAGCAGAACAAAGAATGAAATTAATAACCAGGCAATCATTTGTTTTCCTCCTCCTTATCGGTAAGTACTACCAGAATATCAACTATAGTAGCAAGGATGCAAAGTACACCTGCTATCGGGAATATCGTATATACCTGACCCATGGTGAACTGCGGCATGGTAGAAACAGCCTGCTTAGCCTTGGTGCAGAGCATCCATCCCGAATATGTCATAAGCACATAGAATAATGCTATGAATACGGAAACGATGCATGCATGTATCTTCTTAAGAGCAGGTGCCTTGGCTACCATTGCATCCACAAGTTCAACATGAAGATGTGTTCTTGTTACTGTGATTCCGATACCTGCAAGGAGCATAGAAAAGACATTCAGATACTGACCTGCCTCCATATACCATTTGAATCCTCCGATACCCGGAATATATCTCAATATTACGTTTGCCAACAGAATAACCATCATGACTGCGCACAGAGCCGCCGAAACGACCGTACTAGCCTTATCCAAGATTGTCTGTATTTTCTTCATAGATCCCAACTTCCCTTTCCAAAACCCGAAAGTAAGAATGATTTTGATGAAAATCCGCATCCGGAATGGATAACTCCTGAAAACTTATTCAGCTTTCGTCTCCGTTTTATCCGGTGCTGTTAATTTATTTTCTAATGATAAAAATGCGATAATTCCTAATTTAGGAAAAGATTAGGACGGGCAGAGCGATCAAGCCCCGCCCGTCCTATTAAGATTAATGTTGTTCAGTTGTGAAGTCGATCCGTTTTCTTCAGTGAAAAGGATACGTCGTCAAAATTGAATTTGTATCAAGACAAGTCCTGATTACTTAGCAAGCCAATCCTGGAGCTGATCCATAAGCTCGCCGTAGGTGTCTGCATTGTCTGTAAGAACAGAAGCTGTAGCCTCCTTGAAAGGAGCAAGATCAGGATAGTTGATCTTCATGCCGTTCTCCTCAAGCTTTGAAACAAGAGACTCTGTCTGCTCTCTGTTCATCTGACGATCATACTCAGCTGATGCTGTTGCAGCGTCTGCTACGATTGTCTGCTGATCTGCTGAAAGCTTCTGCCATGTGCTCTCTGCAATAGTGAAGCACATACCTGAGTAGATGTGGTTTGTAACGCTTAAGTACTGCTGAACCTCGAAGAGGTTGTTGTTGTAGATAACCGGAATCGGGTTCTCCTGAGCATCATAGGTCTTCTGCTGAAGTGCCTGATAAAGCTCTGAGAATGCAAGCGGCTGCGGGTTAGCGCCGAGTGCTGTCATTGTAGCCATGATAACCGGGTTCTCAGGAGTACGGATAAGAAGTCCCTTCATATCATCAGGAGACTCGATAGCACCCTTAGAGTTTGTTACACAACGGAAACCATTGTCATAGTGAGCAAGTACTCTCATGTTCTGCTCGATAAGAAGCTCCTCTGCAGCAGCCTCGATCTCGCCGTCCATGAACTCCCAAGCCTTATCAAAGTCATCGAAAAGGAAAGGAAGAGCTGAGATACCCATCTTAGGCTCATATGTTGCGAAGTTAGAAGCATCAGTGATGATGATATCGCATGTACCTGAGTCAAGAGCGATAGAGTTGATAAGATCTGCATCACCGCCGAGCTGACCCGAAGTATAGATCTCTACTGTAACAGCTCCGTCAGTCTTCTCCTCAACATCAGACTTGAACTGCTGTGCTGCCTTTGTTCTCGGATCCTCTTCGTTTGTTGATACACCGAGCTTAAGTACGATAGAATCTCCCGAAGCTGCTGCAGCTGCTGCTGTAGTCTCTTCTGCTGCCGATGTCTCAGCAGGTGCTGCTGTGGTTGTTGATGTTGAGCTGCCGCCGCATGCTGCAAGACCTAAAACCATTGCGCTTACTGTAGCGAGTGCAATTATTTTTTTCATAATTACTGTCCCTTTCTTTTTTTCCTTTTTAATAAACACACAGTGTGAATATTCCTTTACATAAGACCTTTCTTAACAAGTGCCTTCTTAAGCTCTGCCGCACCGAATCTCGGGCTGCTGAGTACCACCTTGCCGAACTTGTCTGCAAGATACTGCTCGCAGTAAGCCATTGAACCCTGAGCAAGTACGATAACGTCTACCTTATCTGCGATAGTAGCAGCACACTCACTCATACGAGCTCTGAACTGTTCCTGATCAAGTCCGAATGCTCCGTCAACGAGGCAGTCAACGATCTCGATCTTTTTGTTGTTCTCACGTGCCATACGCTTAACAGTATTCTTTGTAGGCTCAAGTGTTGTAGGAAGTGTAGCCATAACACCTATCCTTGTTCCCTTGCGTACAGCCTCGCGGCACATTTCCTCATCAACTCTTACTATCGGCATTCCGATGTACTTGGCACAATCCTGTGCACAATCGGCGACTTCTCCAACCGAGCTGCAGAGGTTAAGTACCGCATCACAGCCTTCCTCGGCTGCCTTCATATACATACCGATAAGTCTTGCGGCAGGAGCTGTTGTAACATAACCTGCTTCGCGAACATCTGCAAGTATCGAAGGATCCTGCAGACTGTAGAGCTCTGCCTCATCTCCGATCTGTGATCTTACCTCACGCTCAACATCTGCGATAAGCTCAGGTGTTGTGCTTGTATAAATTAATCCTACTTTCATTATAAAAATGCCTCCAAAAAATAAATCCTACTTTGTACGGATTTTCTCTTTCAACGTCCTATGTTGATGATATATTATTTTTGTAAAAAAATATAGTCTCAATCTTGCCCAAGGAATTACCGGAATTTTTATCATATTTATCCAATAGACATGCGAACATCCCTTAAAATATAGGCTTTTCAGTATTTTGTACGCAAAATACTGTCATTAAAAATGCTTAGTTCCGGTCTGATACGGCATTAAAAGCCCATCTTCTGCCATATTTACATCCCATGTACAAATCCTCAAACATCCTATGTGCTTAACTTTTTTATGCAAAAGACCGTGAAAGCTCTCAGCAGCCGGCAACAGCTGATCTATATATAAATTTTTTATATAGATTAATTTCAAATATATATGGTTTGCATTCTTTTTATCTTACAAGCTTACTTTGCATGCAAATTATTTGTGCTATAATGTGCAAATGGATTTTTTAATTCATAGGAACTTGCGTCCTATGAATTAAAAACACGCTCCGCAGGGATGCGCACTCGCGCGAAGAAGAAATTTGTCGCAAGCGACCGCACTCGGCGCGAGAATGTGCCAAGGCACATTCTTTTTCATAATACATTGAGGGGATCATTTATATGAACACAAACACTGAAAAAAAGAAGCTGTCACTTGCGGTACAGATCTTTATTGCTCTTGTTCTCGCAATCGTTGTAGGTATAGCACTTCAGAACTATGCCGATTTTACTCAGAGCTACATAAAGCCGTTCGGAACAATCTTTCTGAACCTGCTCAAGTTTATCGTATGTCCTATAGTTCTTGTTTCCATACTCAGCGGAATCATTTCCATGTCTGATATAAGAAAGGTAGGATCTATCGGTGCTAAGACTGTTATCTACTATCTCTGCACAACAGCATTTGCAACCTGTATAGGTCTTGCCGGTGCGGTTATCTTCAAGCGTTTCTTCCCGGTTCTCGCTACCAGCGATCTTGCTTACGAGGCAAAGGAAGCAGGAAGCTTCATGGATACCATTGTTAACATCTTCCCATCAAACTTTATCGCTCCTATGGCAGATGCTTCAATGCTTCAGATCATTGTTGCCGCACTTATCATAGGTTTCTCTATAATACTTGTAGGCAAGGAGGCTGAGCCTGTTGTTACTCTTATCAACAGTCTCAACTCGGTATTTATGAAGGCAATGGAGCTTATCATCAAGCTTTCGCCTATCGGTGTTTTCTGTCTGCTCTGCCCTGTTGTTGCAAGCAACGGTGCTATGATCATAGGCTCACTCGCTATGGTTCTTTTAGCTGCTTACATATGCTATTTCTTCCATGGTGCCATCATATATAGTGCGGCAGTCAAGGTTCTCGGAGGCATGAACCCGGGAAAGTTCTATAAGGGTATGCTTCCTGCAATGATGTTCGCTTTCTCAAGTGCTTCATCTGTTGGAACACTTCCGATCAACATGGAGTGCACAGAGGAGCTCGGTGCTTCCAAGGAGGTTACTTCCTTCGTTCTTCCGCTCGGTGCTACCATTAACATGGACGGAACAGCTATCTATCAGGGTGTCTGCTCTGTATTCATTGCTGCATGCTTCGGCATAGATCTTACCTTTGCTCAGATGATGACTATCGTTATCACAGCTACTCTTGCTTCTATCGGTACAGCAGGTGTTCCGGGATCAGGTATGATCATGCTTACCATGGTACTTACCTCAGTAGGTCTTCCTATCGAGGGTATTGCACTTGTTGCCGGTGTTGACCGTATCTTCGATATGGGACGTACAGTTCTCAACATCACAGGTGATGCTTCCGCTGCTATTATCGTAACTAATATGGAGAGCAA
>JAUNWP010000011.1:0-36207 GCA_030540255.1 Eubacteriales bacterium
GGCGGTCATGCGACCGCCTTTTAGTAAACAATAGACTTGTGATTTACCGGATACGTATGCCTTTGCTCAGTGATACAGATAAGCTAGATGGTAAAGAACATATAGTAAGGGTGTTCCTATTATTGATTATTTTTCTCATATGGGATATAAGTACGATATATTGGCTGAAAATATGTAGGAGTACAAGTAACAGACATCAAAAGGAGCGATGGCTATGGAGAATAAATTAGAAAAAATCGGTCAAAATAATTTTATGGATAATTTTGTTAAAACCGATGATATTTTAAAGGATATGTGTGGGATTATTGAATCTTCACAAAAAGCTGCATATCGGACGGTCAATACAACGCTGATACAGAGAAATTGGCTCCTTGGTTATAGAATCGCAAGTGAAGAATTGCAGGGAGAGGACAGGGCAAAATATGGTACTGAAATTATAAAAAAGTTAGCAAAAGAATTATCGGCTGAATATGGAAAAGGTTATACAAAGTCAAATCTGTACAGCTTTTATTCTTTCTATAAGACTTACCCTGAGATTTTCCAGACACCGTCTGGAAAATCTGTTGGACTACTGTCTTGGTCACATTATGCAGCGTTATTACAGGTTAAAGATGAGGAAGCTCGTGACTGGTATGAGAAAGAAGCCGTAGAACAAACTTGGAGTGTCCGTACTTTGCAGAGGAACATTTCTTCTCAGTATTATTACCGTATGCTCAAGACACAGAAAAAAGAGCTTGTAGAAAGTGAAATGAAGGAACTGACTGCCTCGTATCAAAATGATAAGTTGGAGTTCATCAAAAATCCGGTAGTTGCGGAGTTTTTAGGCTTTTCTCAGAATACAGATTTTACAGAGAGTGACCTTGAGAAAAGTATTCTTTCCAATTTGCAGAAATTCTTGATGGAGCTTGGGAAGGGATATGCTTTTGTGGCAAGACAACAGCACATTCATACGGAGAAGCAGGACTATTATATCGACCTTGTGTTTTACAATTACATACTGAAATGCTTTGTCCTCATCGACTTGAAAACAGAGAAGATAACACATCAAGATGTAGGACAGATGGATATGTATATCCGTATGTATGATGAATTAAAACGTAGTGAGGGCGATAACCCGACAATCGGTATTGTTCTTTGTTCCGATACAGACGATGATATTGCCCGTTATTCTGTTATGCACGGTAATGAACAATTATTTGCTTCCAAGTACAAATTATACTTGCCGACAAAAGAAGAATTGAAAGCGGAGATTGAAACTCAAAAGGCAATGTTCTATCTTCAGCAGCAGGACAATGAAGAAAAAGAAAACGAATAGAATGAGCAAATATAATTCGCTATGGGAATATGTGAGAGATAATGGTAATTCATCTTTAAAGATGACATTTGAGCAAATTCAACAGATTGCAGGAATACCAATCGACCATTCTTTTTTGAAGTATAAAAAAGAGCTTACGGAATATGGATATAAGGTCGAGAAAATATCTATGAAAGGACAAACTGTTATCTTTAGTAAGATTGATTTATAACTACAAAATAATAAATAGATATATTGTGTGACAGCCCCTGTTTTAGAGATTTTATGAAAGACAGGCAAGACTAATACATATGATGAAAGCTTGAAACAAAATTCGCCGCACGATCATAATATTACGGTCGTGCGGCGGCTTTGTTTTATCTTGATTTAAGCTCGGTCATGCTGTTCAGGCTTATGCCGATAGTAGATATATTATGCAGTAATGCAGTCGTTGCGGGACTTAATATGCCGGCAACACCTATGGCTATCAGTGCAGAGTTGAAACTCATGATAAAGCGATAATTGAAATCGATTCGCTTTGTGAGCGCCCGGCTCAAACGACGGAGTGTAACCAGAGCATACAGATCGTCGGATGATATAGTTATGTCGGCTATCTCTCGGGCGATTGCGGCTCCCGAGCTTATCGCAATACCTACGTCGGATGCGGAGAGAGCCGGCGAATCATTTATACCATCGCCTATCATAATGACTTTACGTCCGGCCTCATGCTCCTTGTGAATGAAGTTTGCCTTGTCTTCAGGAAGTACTTCTGCATAGAAGCCATCGAGATTAAGCTTATGTGCCACTGCGGCAGCCGTGCGCTTACTGTCACCGGTCATCATAACGAGATTACTGAAGCCTTCGTTGCGAAGAGCTTCAATGACGGAAGGTGCTTCTGCCTTGATCGGATCTTCTATACAAATAACTGCGCATAATATTCCGGAAACTGCCATGTACAGTTGAGAGTATTCACCCGGGATATCGTCGAACTTTGTCTGTTCGTCTTCGGGAACTACACAGTGCTCATCCTCAAATACGAAGTGATGGCTTCCGAGTACAACCCTCTCCTCATTGACTACTCCGGTTATTCCGTGAGCAACTATGTACTCAACGTTTGAATGACACTCATCATGGCGAAGTCCGCGTTCCCTGGCAGCATTTACAACAGCGTTGGCCATTGAATGAGGAAAATGTTCCTCGAGGCAGGCTGCGATACGAAGCATTTCGTTTGAATCTTTTCCGTTAAATCCTACAACATCAATGACATGAGGCTGTGAGTAAGTAAGAGTACCTGTCTTGTCAAACACAATGGTATCGGCTGCGGCAATTGCCTCAAGATATTTTCCGCCCTTGACCGTTATTTGATCAAGACTGCATTCACGCATAGCGGATAGAACAGTTATAGGCATTGCCAGCTTAAGTGCGCAGGAGAAATCAACCATAAGGCATGAGATCGCCTTGGCGGCATTGCGGGTAAGCAGCCAGGTAAGTCCGGAACCAATGAAGCTGAGCGGTACGAGCTTATCGGCAAGATTGGAAGCACTGTTCTCAGCAGCAGACTTGAGCTTTTCGGATTCCTCTATCATCTTGACGATACGATCATAGCGGGCATCACCTGAGGTCTTGTCTATGCAGATAACACATTCTCCTTCTTCAACCGTTGTACCTGCATATACATATGAACCTTCTTTTTTTACTACCGGCATTGATTCGCCGGTGATAGAAGCCTGATTTATGCTTGCCTCACCGGAAATGACCTTTCCGTCACAAGGTATCATGTTGCTTGTGCGGACAACGAAACAGTCACCCTTTTTAAGTTTATTGACCGGCATCAGCACTTCTTCGCCTGTATCGGTGCGTATCCATACCTTGTCTACACCGAGAGACATTGTGGAAGCAAGATCATCAACCGATTTCTTATGAGTCCACTCCTCCAATATCTCGCCGACCTTGAGCAGGAACATTACTGAGCTTGCCGTATTGAAATCAGCTCTGAGTATTGATACGCATATGGCTGTTGCATCAAGCACCGAGACATTAAGCTCTAATTTCAGCAACGCCTTGAGACCCTTAATGATGTATTTGACGGAGTTTATCGAAGTAATAGCAACACGTATCGGCATCGGTATCAGAAACTGCTTGATGTAATGAATACCTATGGTATCGACAAGCTGATTCTGATAGCTGCGATTCAGCTCTCTGCCGGTGTGTGCCGGAACAAGATCGGCTGCTTTTGCCTTGTCATAACTGAACATGGCAAGCTCACGTATGATCTCATTTCGTATGGCTCTGCTTGCTTCTTTATGTTTAGGATCGTATTTGTAGCGTATAACGGCATCGGAGGTGCGGTCAAATACATTTACCGCTTTTACTCCTTTAACAGATCTGAGAGTATACTCTATCAGATCTGCCTTCGCTAATGTTATCCGTCCGTCCGGCATATGTACCCTTATACGGCCGTTGGACTCATGAAGTATGATACATTTCATACATTTTATTCCTCTGAAAATGTTAAGCGCCGCCGAGAGCGGCACCAAGGTAAAAAGAGGCAGACTTAAAGTGTCTGCCTGTAAAATGCGCAAATAATATCGCGGGTTAAATTAAAGACGGAAAATGTTTCCGGCTTATAACAGCAGGCTAAATATAGTATATTAAGCCTCTGCTTCTCCCTCTGCTTCATCAGAAAGATCATCAACGGTTTCTGCTGCATCGTCAACAACGTTTGCTGCTGCCTCCTCGGCACGCTTCTCGTTGATGTCCTTTGCCTCGGCAAGGATATCACCTGCTGTCTCACGGATAGAAGTAACGCCTGTCATAACGCATTCCTTAGCACGAAGAACTGCTGCTGTGCTCTCTGTATATACCTTCTTGGCATCCTTACTTGAAAGTATTGTAAGGCCTGCTGTTCCGAAGATAACTCCGCCTACGAACAATGCTGTCTTCTTAATAAGTGATTCACTGATCATAATGTAAAACCTCCTGCATATATAATGAATAATTCCAATAATAAGCAAATAAGCAGCACATAAGATTTACTGACATGTTACCTATTGCTTACTTTTTATTTGGATATAAGATAGCAGGAAGCCCCGACGATTGCAAATACTAAATTCAGTACAATCGCCGGGGCTTTTATATTTTCTGCCTATTAAGTGAATTTGATGTTAATATATGCTAACAATATGCATTTATGTCAACGAAAAAATCGCTTATTTCTCAAGTTTTAGCTTCGATAACTTTACTAATAATGAATAAACAATGCATATTATTTTTTTAAGTACAATCTATGGATTTTTCGGTTTACCGAGGGCGGGGGGGCTCTCAATTATGTGTTCCTCAGTCTCCCGAGGGCGGGGCGCCTCTCAATTATGCATTTCTCAGTCTTTCAAGAGCTGTGCTCCTCTCAAGGAAGTCCACTGTTATCTTGGCAAGCTCCTTCGGAGACTGATTCATTCCGCTGGTAAACCAATACTGGAGGAGACTTACACAACCGCCGACAAGGAAAGTAAAGTATGCATCAAACATTTTATAATCGGAAGCTTTTATGAGCTCGCTCCAGTCTCGTAAGCATCTTTCCTTAAGAAAGCTGCTCATGCTGTTAAGGAATTTGATATCACCGTTCTCGCTTAAGAGTACACGCACAAAATCTGCATTGTCCTTGCACATATTATAAATACGTTCAAAGATCTTCCCCGGTTCATTGACGAATTCTTTGCCTGTTACGCCGTCAAATACTGACTCGAACTCATCAAGGAGATCGAGCTCCGACTGTTCCAGCAGGTCGAATACGTCCTTATAATGCAGGTAGAAGGTGCCGCGGTTGACATCGGCAAGCTCTGTAAGTTCCTTGACCGAGATGTCCTTGACATTCTTCTCCTGAAGGAGAGTTGTGAGGCTGTTTTTTAGCGCATTGCGCGTCTTTCTTATACGTCTGTCTTTGATATCTGTTCTTGTTCGAAGTTCTGTTTCACCCATCATGATCACCTTTGACATTATCTGTAAATGTGTTGATTAATAATCATAGCATTTGTAATTGCATATTGCCTTTTTTTATATCGGCTTTTATAATACGAAAGTACCACGATAATAGACGCGTGTCAATAAAAAGATTGCTGTTGCATAAACTAAAAGGTATTCATTAAAAAACAAGAGCTCGTATATAATTTGATAAGAAAACTATCATGATATGGAAGTTGAATTATATTTTATGTATACTCAAATCAATGAATATCGGTCATGCAGTTCATTACTTTTATTGAGATCATTGGGAGACAGACTTTAGTAAGACGGTCGAAAAGATATGAAGTTTTTTAAGAAGAAAGACAGCAGCACGGTGACAGACAAGACAGCCTCGACTCCGAAAACGAAACATAATATTGCGGACTTTATAGTTGATAACTGTAAGCCTATTGCGGTAGGCGTCGTGATACTTGTTATCATATGTCTCTGCATGGCTCCTTTTGTTAAGATCAATTACGATCTTACCCAGTACCTTCCGGATTTTGCACCATCCAAGATAGCTATAGACAAGATGGATGAGACCTTCGGATATCCCGGCACCGGACGACTTATGCTTAAGGATGTAAGTCTGTATGAGGCAAAGGATTATAAGGATAAAATAGAGAAGGTGGACGGTGTCGATCAGGTAGTATGGTGTGATATGACGACTTCCATCTATGAAGCCTCTGATTTCATTAATTATGATGATATAGAGGATTACTATAAGGACAACTGTGCGGTGATGGATGTTACCTTTGATGAGGGAGATTCATCAAAGCTTACGCATCAGGCAATAGATGATATCGAGGATATTATCGGTGATAAAGGCTATATAGTCGGCATGTCTCCGACTAATAAATTTACCGAGGAAAATGTCGAAAAAGAGATGGCTATGATACTTAGCATCGGTGTAGGCATGATATTCATCATTCTTTTGCTTACTACCACCTCGTATTTTGAACCGGTATTGTTCCTTACGGTAATAGGAGCGGCTATCTTTATCAATAAGGGTACCAACCTTATGTTGGGGACCATATCATATATTACCAACAATATATCGGCAGTAATACAGCTTGCAACCTCGATGGACTATTCGATCTTCCTGCTGTCTGCTTATGAAAGAGAACGTGAAAACGGACTTCCCAAGGTTCCGGCACTTAAGGCAGGTCTTATGACCACTATAAGGACTGTGCTCTCAAGCTCGCTTACGACCTTCTTCGGTTTCCTTGTACTGGTACTTATGAAGTTCAAGATGGGCTTTGACATGGGTATAGTCATGTCAAAGAGTATTATATGCTCTCTGCTCATGGTTATATTCTTCATGCCGGCTCTGCTGCTTATGTGGTCTGATCTTATAGATAAGACCAGACACAAGCCTTTGCTGCCTAAGTTTGATGTATTTGCAAAGGTAGTGAATAAGCTCAGCCCGCTTGTGCTTGCAGCCTTGATCGTGCTTGCTGTACCTATGTATTTTGCACAGAGCATGAACAATTTCATGTACGGACCCGATGCTACAGGAGTAGGCGAGAAGACTGCTATCTATCATGAAACAGAGGAAATAGATAATCTTTTCGGAAGATCAAATCTGCTTGTTGCTATCTTCCCTGATGAGGGCAATGTCAAGGAAAAGCAGCTTGTGGATGAGCTTAAGGATAAGGATTATATCAAGCAGGTCATGGGTATGACCGCTTATCTTCCGGAGGGTGCTTATGAGGGCTTGCTTCCGTCAAGCCTTACAGAGATGTTTCACAAGGACGGATATACGAGACTTCTCATTTACATGAAGACAAAGCCCGAGAGTAAAGCGGCTTATGAGTATTATGATGAGGTTCAGCAGATAATACAGGGCTATTACGGTGAGGATAATACCTTCATTGCAGGTAATACTCCTACCACCGAAGATATGGAGAATATACTTAAGAAGGACTACACCATGGTCAATAATCTGGCCATGATAAGTATATTCATAGTCGTAGCAATAGCATTTAAGTCTGTTATCATTCCGATAGGTGCGATGATACCTATCATGGCGGCGATCTACCTCAATATGAGCTTCCCGTATCTAGTCGGAACGGAGCTTATATTTATAGCTTATGCTGTTGTATCGTGTATTCAGCTCGGATCTACTATCGACTATGCTATATTGACTATAGAGAACTACAGACAGATAAGACAGACGGAGACGGATAAGAACAAGGCAGTTGAGAAGATGCTCGAGATAAGCTTCCCGTCAATGCTGACTTCGGGCGGAATACTGATAGTATGCGGCTATATAGTCTACTTTATATCGACCAGTCCGGCCATCTGCGAGGTCGGCCATCTGGTAGGACGAGGCGCTGTATTCTCTGTAATATTCGTTACGACTCTTATGCCGACAGTGCTTAAGATCATGGATAGATATATAGTGACTGACCACCGGGACCGCAGACAGGAACGTAAGGAGAAGCTTAAATCTGCGGTGACCAAGGGCAGAAACAACGGAACTGCCGCAGATAACGGCAACAACAATAACGATACAAATGTTAATGATACAGATGCAAACAACGAAGCACCGGTTTCAAATACGAATTTAGCGGAAAACGGAGCGGAGGATACGAAAGCATGAAGAAACAGAAGATCAAAAGAATAGCCGCAAGATGCACAGCCTCTATGCTTGCGGCAGGCATGATAGTCGGAAATGTCGCAGAGCTTAATGTTTATGCGGCTCAGGCAGGTGCCGCAGATGTAGAGGAGAAGCTCTATGTTAATCTTGATGACTACGGCAAGGTAGAAAAGGCAAATATCGTTAAGGGCGTACAGTTTGCCATTGATGACAGCTACACCGATTACGGCAACTATACCTCAATAACCAATATGTCCGACAATCAGGAGCCGGTGGTCAAGGGTAATTCGGTAACATGGATGAGACCGGACGGCAACGGTAAATTCTATTTTCAGGGTGGACTTGATCCGACTACTGTCAAGATGCCTTGGGATTTCACAGTCACTTATAAGGTGAACGGAATCGTTACTCCGCCGGAGAAGGTTGCGGGAGCAAGCGGAACAGTAGAAGTAGATATAGACGCCGTTCCTAATAAAAATGTCAATAAGTATATGCAGAACAATATGGTACTGCTGGTACTTATTCCTATGGATCAGAGTAAGGTATACTCTACTGATGCACCGGAATCCATGCAGGCAAGCTTCGGAAACTACAGCGGAGTAGGCTTTGAGGCACTGCCCGGACAGGAGAAGCATTTCCAGGCAAGATTCGGAACAGACAGCTTTGAGTCAATGGGAGTCATGATGGTTATGACACCCGTTACAGCAGGTGACATCTCCAAGATCAAGGATTTCAAGGAGCTTGAGGATAAGTTCCGTGCCAATACCAATGAAGTGATGGACAGTGTCGATGCTATCATGGATAATGTCACAGATATGTCCTCACAGCTTGCCAAGACGAATCAGATGCTTGATCAGCTTGCAAGCGGCAAGGCTAAGATAGATCAGAACAGAACTATAATCTTTGACGGTGTAGACCTGAGTCTGCAGGATGTAAGAGATCTAACGGAACTGCTGGATCCGGTTGATACCTCGCTTAAGACTACTCAGTGGATGGTCTATGATATCAATACCAATCTGAACGATACCAATAATCATCTCGCAAGCACAAGTGCTGTTATGAGCACGCTCAGCAGAAAGCTTCGTGCGCTCTCGAGCGAGATGGGAAGCACCAATACCTTCGATATAAGCAGTGTGTCGAGTGATTTGGAATTAACAAAGTCAAGTCTTAATGATCTTAGGGGCAATTTGGCTCAGAGCGGACTTGCTGTTAAAAATATCAAGACTATAACAGGATCTGATGACTTTAAGAATGAGACCTCCGATGCTGTTACGGAAGGTGCCATGGCGGATACCAATATAGACGGAGATTATCTGCCGTCAGCGGTTATAGGCTATATTAATGGCGTTGTTCAACAGAAGGGCGGAAGTTCGAATGTTAGTGAAAATGATTTAAAGGGATTGATTCCGAACATAGCCAAGCTCATATATATTAATGATGCTTTGGCAGCACCGAACGGAACAACAAAATATTCCGTAACAACAGAGGATTTAGTAGAGGCTCAGGCTGCACTTGAAAATGTCCAGGCTGCAACAAGTACTACAGAAAAAGCAGCAATCTTGGGAGCATATGCAAGCTCATTCGTAGGAAAAGTATCAGGTGATAATGCAGATATTCCTCTAATTGCAGGCAATTTGGGAAGTATTACGGCAACGGGAACTCTTGATTCTGCTACGGCTACAGCAACAGAGTTTGTAGATCACATGGTCTCAATGCTTAATCTCAAGGGAACGATAACGGAGCTTGGCAACGACAGCAATAAGTCTTACGGTGGAGCAACAGCCAATCTTAAGAATAGTCTTAATGATTTGTCTGAGTTCGGAAGCGATGCACTTGCCAATGCTATCACTGCATACGGTTCAATTGATTATGCAACAGCAATAGACCAGATCAATGCGGTTATGAGTGACATTGATGATGTTATGGATGCGGGTGCATCGGTAAGCTATCAGACAAGCAGACTGCTTGACAGCATGCGTAAGGTTACCGCAGATGTGGACAGCCTTATCTCAACTCTCAACAGCTACTATGAGGATGTGCAGACAGCCATTACCAATGTATCCAATGTTGTTGAGCAGACGGAGAAGACCGCCGACGATCTCACAAGGACAGCACAGACACTTAACGATACCTTGAGAGCTGCATCAGAGGACCTCTCGGCAGCAGGTGATACAGGTATTGCCATAGGTCGTGAGGCAGTTGATAATTCCAACAAGATGATCGAGAATACAAAGAATATGAAAGAGGCAGGAGCCGATCTTCGTAAGTCGATCAATGATAAGCTGGATGAGGAGGAAGCGGACAACAATTTCATCAATATGGATCCGGATGCAGAGGCTGTTTCTCTGACAAGTACTGCCAACGTCGAGCCGAGCTCTGTATCGATCATCTGCCGTACAGCCGAGATCAAGATAAATGATGATGACAATGCTACGGTTGATGCGGAATTCCCGGAGCAGAAGACAACATTCCTGTCACGTGTTGCCAATGTATTCAAAGCACTCTTCAGCAAGATAAAGGGGATATTTGTAAAAAGCTGATCGGATCAGGATATTGCAGATATTTGATATTGACTGACTTGTTGTGATATTATTGTGCAGTCTAAGACTGTATAAACAGGAGCAGGATATGAGACAGAATTACAAAAAATATGTGATATTTGCGGCATCTGCCGTAATGAGCGCATCCATGAGCATGGCTGCATTTGCAGTAACAAAATATGTGGATATTGAGGCAAACACAGATAATGTTCCGGAGCATAATGCAGGAGAGGCTTTTATGCCGGAGTTTGAGCTCTCATCGGAAAATGATCTCGACAATATCTCCATAGAGCTTCAGAATGCGCCGGAGACTACGGTCAATCCTACGATTCCGTACAGCTATAAGATCAAGATACATGCCGATGACAATTCGCTGGATGATGATCTGGAGATCAGAGCAACAGGTGCAAGATATGCTTATGTAGATTATATCTCACCGGATAATTCCGATGCGGAGGGACGCCTTCAGGTATATCCGTTCTACAGACTTATAACTCCGATGCCGAGTCTTGATAAGACAAGCAAGATCGTGAGCTGGAATGAGGTGCCTTATGCCGGCAAGTATGAGTATCTAATCACCTATACAAGCAAGAACGGCACTACCAAGACAGTTCACGGAACTACCAAGCAGACCAATAAGAATGTAGCGAGTGAGCTCAGCGCAGATGCGGACGGAGAGATAGGATTTGCGGTAAGAGCACTTGCCACCGATGAGGAGGGCTATGCAGATGCGAAGATCACCTCGGACGGCAAGGCAGTCTGGGATTCCATGGACTGGGCAGACAAATACAAGATACGCATAAGCTATGTCAACAGCTCGGGACGCACAGTTAAGCAGGAGTACACGGTAACGGGTACAAGCTATAATGTGAACAGCTTTATCTCATCCTCTGCCGATAAGCAGGTCAAGGTGACGGTAAGAGCAATACCTAAGAGCAATGATCATGCTTATTACAATATCGCTCTCAGTGAGTTTGGCATAACAGGCGGAGAAGCTGTGGAGACCGGGGACTATGATGTGGATGATCCTTGGGCATTCCTTGCGGATTATTCATCGGTCAAGAACAATAATTTTTCTGCAAATGTCAATACCGGCGCAAGCAGCGGCATCACAGGAACAGGCAGCAACTGGAAGCGTGTTACCTATAAATGGCAGTATCTTGTAAACGGTACTCCGTTTAATTCCGGATGGATACAGATCGCAAATGCATGGTATTATTTCGATACGGACGGATATATGCATACAGGCTGGCTTGACGATAACGGCAAGAGGTATTATCTTGAGTCTAAGGTTGGTTCGGGACAGGGCGTAATGGTGACCGGAACCCGTGAGATCAACGGTAAGAGCTACAGCTTTGATGCAAGCGGAGCCTGCACAGGCTGAGCAAGCCTATATTACAGACAGCTACAGACAAGGGGATACAGATGATTCAGGATATTTATCCGCATCGATTTGACAATACATATTTTGATAAGCCTGCCGAGGATCTCGACAGGCTTATCGTATGCAAGGGACAAAATGTATTATGCAAAAGTACAGACACAGAGGCCGAGCTTCCGACGGTATCGGAAGCAGAGGAGCTATGGGGTATAGACAGGAAGAGTCTGTACTATCTGTTTAAGATAGACGAGGCCTCGTATTATCTCTACAGTAAGCCTGAGGAGCTTGATGAAGCTTCAGGCTACGTATATGAGCATATACTTATAGTCAGGGGCAAGCAGCCTATGTATATGGCATTTGCGGCAGCAATAGGAACTCACCTGTCACACTGGTATAATGCCAATCGTTTTTGCGGACGCTGCGGACATAAGCTTATGCACAGCGAAAAAATAAGAGCCATGCAGTGTCCGGATTGCGGCAATATAGTATTCCCGCGTATCAATCCCATCATCATAGTTGCGGTAACCGACGGAGATAAGCTCCTGGTGGCAAAGTATAACAAGGCACATCTTAATACTCGTAATAATCATTATGTATTGCTTGCGGGCTATGTTGAGATAGGAGAGAGCTATGAGGACACCTTAAAGCGTGAGGTGCGTGAGGAGACAGGTCTGGAGGTGCATAATATCAGATATGCCGGAAGCCAGCCGTGGCCGTTCTCGGAGACCTCTATAGCAGGCTTTTATGCAGAGGCGGACAGCAGTCTTCCGCTAAGACGTGAGGATGACGAGCTTGCCGAGCTTAAGTGGGTGGACAGAAGTGAGCTTCCCGCAAGACCTAACCGTACAAGCATCACTGATAATCTTATAGAATGGTTCAGACACGGTAAGAGCTATGAAGAGATTCATGCAGAGCTTGAAGATGACTATAAGCACAAGTAGGCTGTTAAAGCTGTACTTGAGAAATTGGTGATTGAAGATTTGACATAAGCGCTTAGTGCAGTTGCGGTGTGGAATCAGGTATGAGCTTCAGTCATAGGTCTTTGTTAAGCAGTCGGACAATTGAATAAATGAAAGAGTATATACAAAGAGGACCGCTGACGATCAGCAGTCCTCTTTTCTACGGGGAAATATCGGTAGATATAAGCTAAGCTTTTAATGCAAATCTTATCATGATACATTTGCGGTAAAGCTTAGGAATGTGAATGTGTAAAACTTAGAGGCAGTATACTCTATATCAGAGCAAAGCCGCAGTACTTGATTTATATCAGATACCCTCGGCTGCATGCTCATGTACGCCTGCAACGGCACGTCCCGAAGGCTCATTCATCTTCTTGAATGCCTCATCCCACTCAAGAGCCTTGGCTGTTGAGCAGGCAACCGATGCCTCATGCGGAACACACTTTGCTGCACTTTCCGACGGGAAGTGTTTGCTGAAGATAGTCCTGTAATAGTACTCTTCCTTTGTGGCAGGTGTGTTGATAGGGAATCTCTTATCGGCGAGAGCAAACTGATGATCGCTGATAAGCTTGTTTGTTGTCTCCTTAAGCGTATCTATCCATGAATAGCCTACACCGTCTGAGAACTGCTCCTTCTGTCTCCATACGATATCATCCGGAAGCATATCCTTAAAGGCCTCACGGACTATCCATTTTTCGATCCTCGGCTTGCCGTTCTCATCCACGCTCATCTTGGCCTTTGGATTGAGTCTCATGGCAATATCTATAAACTCCTTGTCAAGGAACGGTACTCGTCCCTCAACACCCCATGCGGCAAGAGCCTTGTTTGCTCTCAGGCAGTCATAGAGGTGGAGCTTGGAAAGCTTACGTACGGTCTCCTCATGGAATTCCTTGGCGTTCGGAGCCTTGTGGAAGTACAGATATCCTCCGAAGAGCTCGTCCGAGCCCTCACCGGAGAGTACCATCTTGATACCCATGCTCTTGATGACTCTGGCAAGCAGGAACATCGGAGTAGCTGCTCTTACTGTGGTTATATCGTAGGTCTCAAGATGATAAATAACATCATCTATAGCGTCAAGAGCCTCCTGAATTGTGAAGTTGACCTCATGGTGTACGGTTCCGATATATTCTGCAGCCTTTCTTGCGGCAACGAGATCCGGAGCACCCTTAAGACCGATGGCAAAGGAATGAAGTCTAGGCCACCATGCAGCCTCCTTATCATCGGATTCGATACGTTTCTGAGCATACTTTGCTGTAATGGCTGCTATAACAGAGCTGTCAAGTCCGCCTGAGAGCAATACTCCGTAAGGAACATCACTCATCATCTGTCTCTTAACGGCAGCTTCAAGGCCTTCTCTTACTGCAGCAACGCTTGCATCATTATCCTTGACTGCATCATAGGATTCCCAATCTCTTGTGTACCATTTTGTGGTCTTGCCTGTTTCTGATGAATATACGGTACCGGGCATGAACTCTGTGATAGTAGAGCATACTCCCTCAAGAGCCTTGAGCTCGCTTGCTACATAGTAATGACCGTCCTGATCCCAGCCCTGATAGAGAGGAATGATACCGATATGATCACGTGCTACGATATAGCAGTCTCTGTCGCTGTCATAGAGGCAGAATGCGAAGATTCCGTTGAGGTCCTCAAGAAAGCTCTCGCCTTTGTCTTTGTAGAGTGCAAGTATTACCTCACAGTCCGACATAGTCTGGAAATCATATTTGCCCTTATAGCGCTCTCTGATCTCCATATGATTGTATATCTCACCGTTGGCTGCAAGCACGAGCTTGCCGTCCGGGCTGTACAAAGGCTGCTTGCCAGATAAAGGATCTACTATAGACAGACGCTCGTGGCTGATCACGGCATCCTTACCTGTGTATACGCCCGACCAGTCCGGTCCTCTGTGACGTATCTTTCTGCTCATTGCGATGACATCTTCTCTGAAGCTGTCTGCTTCTCCGAGTGCAATATCAAACATTCCGACGAATCCGCACATATTGTTGTCCCCCGTGTATGATCTGTTTGTTGTGTTAAAAATCAATATACTTTATTTTCCGGGATTCTGATCGGTATAAGATCACAGTCTGCAGTATAAGTTGCTAAAACGAGTTGTAATGCAGATAATTCCGGAAAAAATAAAAACGGCATTTCCCCTTGGGGAAACACCGTTGTTTCGAAAACTATGCCGATATAATACTCTCAGAAAAAGAAAATATCAACAGAAAATTTATTTTTTCCTAATATACAAACCGAAAAATCATATGTTTTCACGAAAAAAAATTGTTGACAAATCGTTTTGAAGTCATTATTATCGGCAACATAAATCACGCGAAGGCGCATGGTAATTTCGAAATTGAAGCTACCGAGTGCCTTTACGTGATTTTTTATTTTGAAAGAGAGGTAATAAAATGGATAATTTTATCATTGCCGTAACAAGAACCTGCGGAGGCGGTGCAACTGCCATAAGCAAGATACTGGCATCCAGATATGATATCAACCTCTATGACAGAAAGCTGCTGCAGCTTGCAAGTGAGGACAGCGGTATCAACGAGAGACTGTTTGCCGCAGCAGATGAGACTACGAGACAGAGCCTTTTGTATAAGGTCTCAAAGAGAGTGTATAACGGAGAGATCATCCCTCCGGAAAATGACGATTTTACGTCAAATGACAATCTCTTCGCATTTCAGGCAAAGGTACTTAAGGAGCTTGCCGAGAAGGAATCATATATATGTATAGGCCGGGGAGCCGATTACATACTGAAAGATAATCCGAGAGTACTCGCTGTTTTCTTATATGCCGATCCGGAGTATTGTATACAAAAGGAAATGAAGCGTATGGGATACAGCTATGATGAGGCAAGAAGATATGTATTCAGGACAGACGAGTATCGTTCCGGATATTATAAATATCACACCGGAAGAGAATGGAAGGATCCGTACAATTACGATTTGTGTCTGAATACAGGAGAGATGACAAAGGAACAGGCAGCTGACATCATAATGGATTATCTGAATGTCAGATTCGGAGTTCCGATACCGTAATCGGAGATATCTGCATTACAACGAACAGTAAGGAAGATGTGAAGCAAAGACAATAATAAACATAAAAATGCGGCTAAGCCGCAAATGAGAAGACAAGGTGGTCTCAGTAATTTTCCAAAGGAGAATGACTGAGACCTTTTTGTATACATATCAATTGTATAGAGGAGGACAAAGCAAATGAAAAAAAGAGCACTTTCATTATTGACGGCAGGAGCACTTGTCGCTGCAGCACTTTCCGGCTGCGGAGCATCGGGTTCTTCCGCAGAGACCACGGCGGCAGCATCATCGGAGACTACAGCTTCCGCAGCTGACGGTGATACCCTTTCATTTGGAGTTATCGCACCACTTACCGGACCGCATGCATTATACGGTGAGGCAGCAAAGAATGGTGTTAATCTCGCTCTTGAGGAGATCAATGAAGCAGGCGGAGTTAAGGTCGGAGATAAGTCTTATTCACTTAATGCCGCAGTTATCTGTGATGACAAGTCCGATTCTACAGAGGCGATAAGTGCATATAACAACTGCGCATCCTACGATATTTTAGGTATTATCGGAACCTATGCAAGCTCCTGTACCAAGGCATTTGCGACTCAGGCACAGTCTGACGGTCTTATCGTTATCACACCTCAGTCCACCAATGCTTCTATATGTAAGATAGGTGATTATATCTTCCGTGCATGCTTCTCGGATGATGCTCAGGGCCCTGCAATGGCAGAGTTTATCAAGGATAAGCTCGGAGCCAAGAAGGCAGCGATCATCTACGGATCTAATGAGGATTATTGCACAGGTCTTTATGAGTCGATAAGTAAGTATTTTGATGAAAACGGTGTTGATTACGTTGTTTATGAGTGCAACTCGACAGATACAGACTTCAGTGCACAGGTTTCAAAGGTAGTTGCAGAGGGCTGTGATGCGATTGCTTATCCTAACTATCTTGATACGGCTCCTATGCTTGTTCAGCAGGCAAGAGCTGCAGGCTTTACAGGCGGTATCGTAGGCGGTGACGGCTGGGACGGAGCCGATACAAGCGGACTTGAGGCTGATTTTGAGAACACCTATTATCTGAACCACCTTGATTTCGGAGATGCAGACGAGAAGATACAGAACTTTGTAAAGACCTACACAGATGAGTTTGGTTCAGACAGTCTCTGCGCTGCAGCAGCTTTGTACTATGACTCTGTATATATGCTCAAGCAGGCTATAGAGGAGTCGGGATCAACAGATCCGGCTGTTATCAAGGATGCACTTGCCGCAATAGATTTCACAGGTGTTACAGGACATGTAAAGTTTGACGAGAACGGAGATCCTATCAAGGCATTCACTATTGAGACATTTAAGGACGGCGAGGTTACTTACTACGACAAGGTTGGCGGAGAGGCATAAAAGCCTCTCTCGGAAGGGGGATACGAAATGCTTTTATTTCTGCAGAGCCTGACTAACGGGCTGAATCTGGGATCTATATATGCACTGACCGCACTCGGTTACACGATGGTATACGGAATAATCAGGATGATCAACTTTGCTCATGGTGATTTTATCATGATAGGCGGATTTACATTATTCTATTCGATACCGTTTATGGACAGCATAGGTGTGCCGAAGCCGTTTGCAATAATTATTGCCATACTTGTGTGCGTTGCAGTCGGAGTACTCACGGAGCAGATCGCGTATAAGCCTGTCAGAGGACACGGTTCTATGACTGCACTTATAACCGCTTTGGGAATGAGTCTGTTTCTTGAAAATCTGGCGCTGGTACTCTTCGGAACGACTCCGAGAAATGTTCCGGCTATGTTTGATCTTCCGAATATAACGATCGGCAATATTTCCCTGCAGGGTAAAACACTTCTGACTCTTTCCATAGGAATCATTACAATGATTCTTCTGATGATATTTGTTCAGAAGACAACTATAGGCAAGGCGATGCGTGCGGTCCCGGAGGACCGCATAGCCTCCGCTCTTGTAGGCATCAATGTCAACAGAGTTATTACAGTTACCTTTGCACTCGGTTCGGGACTTGCTGCTATAGCTTCCATGATGTACGTAACATCGTATGTCAGCATAAAGAATGAGCTTGGTATAACACTCGGACTTAAAGCCTTTGCGGCAGCTATATTGGGTGGTATAGGTTCAATACCGGGCGCAATGATAGGAGGACTCCTACTCGGACTTATAGAGATATTTGTTAAGGTATACCTTTTCCCTTCATGGTATGAGGCTATAACCTACGGTCTCTTGATTTTGGTACTGCTGATAAAGCCTACCGGACTTCTCGGCAGAAAAGACAACGAGAAAGTCTGAGGTGAGTATTATGAATGCTTCTTACAAGAGACATTATCTTATAAATCTTGCAGGCATTGCGGTACTGTTCGCTCTGCTTTGTCTGCTCGTTGATACAGGTATACTGGGACGCAGAACAGAGTATATCAAGGGACTTGCCATTATAGGTATGTACAGCATCATCATGGTATGTTCGCTGAATCTGCTTACAGGATACATGGGTGAATTTTCACTCGGACATGCGGGCTTTATGTCAATAGGTGCCTATTCTGCGGCAATATTTACATCCTTGCTTGCCCTTTACGAGATATCGATACCGGCACCGATACTCTTTGTTATTTCACTTATCATTGCCGGAGCAGTGGCTGCGGTATTCGGAATCATAGTAGGTATTCCGGCGCTGAGGCTCAGAGGAGACTATCTGTGTATAGTTACGGTTGCCGTTGCCGAGATCATAAGAGTTATGCTCTGTAATCTTTCAATACCTGCCATCACAGGCAGCTCTACCTTCGGAAAGTCATTTGCAGGCATACCTAAGATAGCTGATTTTCATTATGTATTTATAGCAACTGTTATCTGCGTAACTCTCATGTATATGTATATACGTTCAAGATTCGGACGTGCGGTAATAGCCATAAGAGAGGACTACATAGCGGCAAGTGCTTCGGGTCTTAACGTTACCAAGCATAAGGTAATGACATTTACTATATCTGCATTTTTTGCCGGAGTATCGGGTGCAATATATGCACTCAGCATTACCTCGCTGCTTCCTACATATTTTAGCTTTTCAAAGTCATCTGAGTTTCTCGCCATGGTTATCATGGGAGGCAGCGGATCTATGACAGGCTCTATAGTGGCTGCTCCGATACTTTCGGCACTTCCGCAGATCATTTCGTATGTAAATGCTGACTTTGCAAGCTATCGTATGCTGATCTACGCAGTGCTTTTGATAGTTATCATGATCTTCAAACCGTCCGGAATATTCGGAAGCTATGAGTTCTCGCTTGAGAGATTGATAGATAAGCTGTCAGGCAGGAATAAGGTAAAAGCTGTGACTGCGACAGGCGGAGCCTCGACTGAGGTGTCAACAACAGCAGCCGGCAAGGATGATATCGGGGAGGTGAAGTGATATGTCTGAGACAAAGACTCATGTACTTGAGACAAAGGGACTCGGAATAGCCTTCGGAGGCCTAAAGGCAAACAATGATGTCAATATCGTTATTGACGAAGGCGAGCTTATAGGACTTATAGGACCTAACGGAGCCGGAAAAACAACCTTCTTCAACCTTATTACCGGTGTTTATCAGCCGACAGAGGGCAGTTATTATCTGAACGGAACAAAGATGAACGGCAAGACCACTTATCAGGTGGTTGAGGCAGGTATAGCACGAACCTTTCAGAACATCAGATTGTTTAAGAAGATGAGCGTGCTTGACAATGTCAGAGTTGCCTTTAACAAGGATATGAAGGCAAGCTTATTTGATTCCTTTCTGCGTACGCGCAGATACAGAGAGGAAGAGGCAAGGATATACGGCAAGGCTATGGAGCTGCTTCAAATGTTTGATCTTGATAAATATGCGGATCAGGCAGCAGAGAACCTGCCTTACGGACAGCAGAGGCGTCTTGAGATAGTAAGGGCTCTTGCCACGGATATGAAGCTCTTGCTGCTGGATGAGCCGGCAGCAGGTATGAACCCTACGGAGACAGAGCAGCTCTTGCATTCAATCAGGATGATCAGGGAACATTTTCATATACCGGTACTGCTTATCGAGCATGATATGAGTCTGGTTATGAATGTATGTGAACGAATATATGTACTCAATTTCGGAGAGATACTTGCATCGGGAACTCCGTCCGAGATAGCACAGAACCCGGAGGTTATTGAGGCTTATCTGGGTAAAGAGGCGTAAAGGAGGTAGTAAGATGCTGAAGATCGATAATCTTAATGTTCATTATGGCGTTATTCATGCGATAAATGATGTATCCATAGAGGTTCCGGATGGCCAGATAGTAACACTTATCGGTGCAAACGGAGCAGGTAAGACGACCATCCTTCATACGATAACCGGGCTCAAAAAGGCTACAAGCGGTTCGATACTCTGGAATGACAAGGAACTGACCAAGGAACATGACTATAAGATAGTCAACTACAAGATGGCTCATGTTCCCGAAGGAAGACATGTATTTGCCAATATGAGCGTACAGGAGAATCTTGAGATGGGTGCGGCATTTACAGCCGAAAAATCAGATACCGCCGAGCTGATAGAGGATGTTTATAAAAGATTTCCGAGATTGAGAGAACGTGCAAAACAGTTTGCGGGAACTTTATCCGGAGGAGAGCAGCAGATGCTCGCAGTAGGACGTGCGCTTATGAGCAGACCGAAGATACTGCTTATGGATGAGCCTTCGATGGGCTTGTCTCCGATACTTGTTCAGGAGATATTCAAGATCATCAAGGAGCTGCATGAGCAGGGACTTACCATATTGCTTGTCGAACAGAATGCCCGCATGGCGCTGTCTATTGCTGATCAGGGATATGTACTTGAAAACGGCAGGATCAAGATGCATGACAAAGCCGACGAATTACTTAGGAATGATGAGGTAAGAAAGGCTTACCTCGGAGTCTGATAAGCAAGTTGATTGATATTTCTCATAGTTTGCTTCGGCAGTCCGATGCGGTAATGGTGATCCCCCCGTTTTTGTCAGTGTCGTTGAAGACTGCCTTAAGCATAGATACAACTTTTTCCGAGCAGCCGGGCCCGTAAGGACCCGGCTTGTTCATGTATTGCGGCGGATATGATTGGATGAGAAATAAGTTTAGTTGATATTAAATATGAATAAATAACTACAAGTTTAGCCTTACAGAAAACGGGAACTGCCCTAAAGCGGTTCCCGTTTTGTAAATGTAAATATAAGCATCAAATTATCTGCTGCGCTCGAAGCCTACTATGAAGCCTCCTTTTTCGGCATAATAGCTGCACAATATGCCTGTACGGTGAATGTCTATAAGTACATCTCCGAATTTCTCTCTGATAAGCGCTGCAAGATCGTTGGCTGCCTGTTCATTACGGTTGTGGGATATGACTACCTTTCCGCCGTTGTAATTAAGATTAAGCATCTGCTTGAAGGTGCCGAGCAGAGTCTTCTTGTAGCCTCTGTGCTTGCCTACAAGGTCTATCTTACCCTCATCGTTTGCTTCACCTATCATACGCATATCGAGTAGACCTACTGCCTTGGCAATGAAAGGACTTACTCTTCCTGCCTTGGCGAGCATCTGAATGGACTGGAGTGTAAACAAGAGACCTGTGTTGCTCCTGTATTCTAAAGTCTTGTTATAGGCTGTCTCCGGATCTGCGCCGTTGGCAAGCTGGTCTCTCAGGTATTCTATCATAAGTACCATCTTAGGACCTGTTGCAAGAGAGTCTATTACATATACATGTCTGCCGGGATGATGCTCCTCATACATGGATTTGGCGGTCATAGCTCCGTTGTAGCTTCCTGACAGACCGTGAGTTATTGTAAAGCAAAATACGGTCTCGGCATCTCCAAAACTCTCAAGCCACTCATCCGGTGACGGACAGGATGAAGAGGTTTTGCCGTCAAATGAGTACAGAGCTTCATCAAAAGCATCCATATCCACATCGGCGGTATCAGCCCAATCGGTATCACCGATCATGATATGAAGCGGTACTGTTTTATAATTCTCACCCTCTATCTTGAATAGATTTGATGATGAATCCGAAACTATTAAGTAAGACATTATATCTGTGATCTCCTTCGCATGCCGCCTGATATATCAAGCAGGTTTTATTAAATAAGCATACAGAGCTAATATAGCATTTTTTTTTGAAAATAACAGTATGAAATTTTATCAGCCGGTAAGACCGGTATCATTGATTATCTTATCGCTGATACTCTTTAACTCTGAGCTTGGAGTATAAGGAACTCCGGGATATAAAAATTCATGCAGCTTGATTGCATTGCTCTCAAGTGTAACAGGTATTACACAGTCAAGCTTACCGACATTCTGCCCCTGTTTATCAAACGGGAAGCCTGCAGTTTCGGATATATAATATTTGCTTATGCCGTGAGCAAACGGGATAAGATCATCCGGTGTTACGCTTGTTGATATCTCCGGCATTACAGTCATGATAATGTTGGCAAGTGTGGAGTAATCAGCATTTTTAGCCTTATCAAGCGCAAGACCTATGACTTTTCTCTGTCGCTCTGTTCTCTTATAATCCGTATCCATCAGTCTCAGTCTTGCGTAGGCAACTGCCTGAACTCCGTCAAGATGGTTCATGCCTGCATGCTCAAGCTGATGTGAACCTATGCCGGTGCTGTTGACCGTCTCGGTTATAAATGCATTGATGTACTTAAACTCTGCATCACTTATCTCAAGATCGACTCCCCCTAAGATATTGATGGTGTCGGCAACTGCCTTCCAGTTAAATGTGGCGTAATCGTCTATCTTGACATCCGTATTGTGTTCGACAGCCCATATAGCCTGCTCCGGACCGCCTTTGAAATATGCCTCGTTAAGCTTATGATACTTGCCGTCACTGCTTATCTTGGTATAGGTATCTCTGTACATGGATACAAGCTTGACCTCACCCGAAGACCTGTCTATACGTGCGATTATATTGACATCCGACAGGGCATCCTTACCGAGATTGCCGTTACGGGAATCAACTCCGAACACCGCCACGGTATAATAGCCGGTTTGTCCGGTTATGAATTTGTAAGTGACAAATCCAAGGAGTCCGATAAAGAGCAGCAGCATGAGCTTGAGCACGGGATGCTTTTTCTTTGGCTTTTCGTTCGTTTCGCCGTAATCGTCATAATTTTCTGAAAGCGCAGGCTTTTTTTGTTTTGCTTCGGCTCTTGCTTCCTGTCTGTATGCAGGACCTTCATGTCTTGATGACGATGAGCTTTTTCTTACCTTAGCATCGTTTGATCGTGTATGTACCGTGCCTGACGGCTTTCTCTCGGGTGCCGCTGTACTGCTGCGGTTTGCAGCCTCCGGCATACGATTTTCGTATGCGGCATTTACATTATCATAAGCCGCAGCTTGACTGTCAGGCACAAATGCCTCTCTTACCGGTGCTTCAGGCTTTGTATATGCAGAGCGGGTCTGTTTCTCGGTATAGTTATTATGCTCGTATACCGCTATGCTGTCTTCAAGACTTTCGGCGATATGCGCCATATCAACACCGTTTAATGGCTGTTCCTGTTCCCTTCTGTGCGGAACTCTCGAACGGCTTCTTCGTCCGGAAGTGTCTGCATTTATATCATTGTAGTTGTTGTCGTTATCCATATATGCTCCGTTTTATATATTATGATTACGGGGTCAAAATAAGTTTTGCTCCGTCTGATACCGGATCGTCTCGTGCTTGGCACTCTCGTAATTATATACATTTTCTGATATTTTTAGATTGTAGCACATCAATGTTAAGTAAGATTTAAAAACATATTAAGAATAGGCGTATATAGGGAAATTTAGCTTCCGGGATACTTTTAAAACAGGCTTGTGTATTATAGAATAAGAGACGATGGATATTGCAAATGTAGAAAAAAATTTCAAATCACACAAGTTCAGGAGGCTGAAGGCATCCAAGGCACGTGACGCCGCTGTAATGATACCTCTTGTTACTGATGCCGACGGTGCGCTCGGAATACTGTTTGAGGTAAGAAGCCGCAAGATAATTCAGGGCGGTGAGATATGCTTTCCCGGCGGTCGCATAGATGAAGGCGAAAAGCCTATGGAGACCGTTATTCGTGAAGCTCATGAGGAGCTTCAGATCCCGGAGGAAAGTATTGACATAATCGCACCTATGTTCATCATGAACGGTATCAGTGACTCGCTTATCTATGCATACCTCGGAAGTATAAGAGATTATAAACAGAGTTTTTCGGAGGATGAGGTTGAAAATGTCTTTATCCTGAGCCTCGATGAACTTATAAGTATGGAGCCGAAGGAAAGTACGGCAGAGTTTGTTTTTTCAATGCCGGAGGATTTTCATTATGAGCTGGTTCCGGGAGGCAGGGATTACTCATGGGCTAAGCGCAGCAAGAATTATTATTTCTATGAGACTCCCTACGGTGTGATATGGGGGATGACGGCAGAGCTTTTGTATAGTTTTATATCTGAGCTTAAAGCTGTTCATACCGATACAAAAGCTTAAGCAAGTATTTACCGCAGGCGGCATTAGGAATTTTAATGACGATGCCGACTCGGCATGCTATAATGCACTATCATAAACATTTATATAATCGGCAGCATCAATGGCGATGTTGTGCAGGTGAACGGGGGAACAAATGTTTGCAGACAGTTTTGGAAGTATGGTATTTAACGAGAAGGTAATGAGGGACGCCTTAAGTTCCGAATCCTTCAAGAGACTGATGAAGATCAGACACGAAGGCATGCCTATGGATGACAAGACTCTGGCCGATGAGGTTGCAGAGGCAATGAAGAAGTGGGCAGTCAGCAAGGGAGCCACACATTATACACACTGGTTCCAGCCTATGACGGGAGCTACCGCCGAGAAGCATGATTCGTTTTTAGACAGAGACAGCGACGGCAATCCTATCCTTGAGCTCTCGGGCAAGACCCTTCTTAAGGGAGAGTCAGATGCTTCTTCATTTCCGTCAGGAGGAATGCGAGAGACCTTTGAGGCAAGAGGCTACACAGTATGGGATCCTACCTCTGATGCATTTATAAGAGAGGATACCTTATGTATCCCTACTTCGTTCGGCTCCTTTGACGGTGCCGTGCTTGATAAGAAAACACCGCTCCTTCGAAGCGTTGAGACACTTAATACTCAGGCTGTTCGTCTCCTTCGCACCTTCGGCATCGAGACTAAATATGTATATCCTTCGGTAGGACTTGAGCAGGAATATTTCCTTATCAATAAGGAGGATTGTGCCAAGCGCAGAGACCTTATCCTTACGGAGCGTACTCTCTTCGGAGCACCTACACCTAAGGGACAGGTACTCGAGGATCACTATTACGGAACTATCAGACCGAGAGTCAAGGCATTCATGAAGGAGCTTGATGATGAGCTCTGGAAGGTTGGTATTTATTCCAAGACCGAGCATAATGAGGTTGCTCCGTGCCAGCACGAGATGGCTCCGATATTTGCAAGGTCAAATATTGCCGTCGATGAGAACCAGCTCACCATGGACATAATGAAAAAGGTTGCCAACCGTCACGGTTTTGTCTGCCTGCTTCATGAGAAGCCGTTTGAGGGCATCAACGGTTCCGGTAAGCATAATAACTGGTCAATATCGACTGCAGAGGGCGAGAATCTGATGAATCCGGGCAAGGAACCGGAGAAGAATATCAAGTTCCTTCTCTTTATTACAGCCGTGATCAAGGCAGTCGATGATTATCAGGTACTCCTCAGGATATCTGTTTCTTCCGCCGGCAACGACCGCAGACTCGGAGGAAACGAGGCACCTCCGGCTATCATCTCCATGTATCTCGGAGACAGATTGAGGACTATAATCGCATCCATCATCAGCGGATCGGATCTCGAGACTGAGACAAAGAAGGCGGCATTAACAGTAAAGAATGATGATCGTAACCGTACCTCACCGTTCGCATTTACAGGAAACAAGTTCGAATTCCGTATGCCGGGATCCGCTGAGAATGTTTCCTGCACCAATTATGTTCTCAATACTATTGTTGCCGAGAGTCTTAAGCAGTTTGCAGACAGACTCGAGCCGTTTGCAGGCAAGGAAAACTTCGAGTCTGAGGTCAGAAAGCTTATCCGTGAGGAACTTACCGCTCATGAGCGTATCCTCTTCGAGGGCAACGGCTACAGCAAGGAATGGGTCAAGGAAGCAAAGCGCCGCGGACTTGCTGCATTCAAGTCAACGCCTGAGGCCTTTGAGCATTTTGATGATGAGAAGAATATTGAGCTTCTTGTATCACACGGAATCCTCAATAAGGAAGAAATCAAGGCAAGAAAGGTCATTGGCTTTACAAAGTACAACAACATCATCAATGTTGAAGCACGCACCATGCTGCTTATGGCTGAGAAGGATATCGTTCCTGCAGCTATCAAGTACAGCAGTGAGCTCGCTTATGGTATTGAGTCCAAGCAGGCATTGCAGCTTGATGTGGAGCATGAGCTGAAGCTTGTCAGCGATATCAACGAGCATGTTAAGGCACTTATGCTTAATAATGAGACTCTCAGATCTGTGCTTGATTCACAGCCGACGGATCCGATGAAACAGGGCATGAACGCTTACAAGAAGATCGTGCCTGTTATGGAGGAAGAAAGACGCATAGTTGATGAGCTTGAACTCCTTGTAGACAAGAACAGCTGGCCATATCCGGACTATACAGACATGCTTTACTACGTGTAACCGTTCAGAGCCACACGCATTTTCATGAAAAGTGTGAGTCATGCTTGCATGAACGAACACTTTTACATGAAAATGCATTTGGCGGATACGCCACAGCGAGGAAATGCGAAGCATTTTGGAGCCGGCGTGGCTCGTAACAGATTAATATTTAATTACCAAACGGGAACCGCTTTAAGGCAGTTCCCGTTTTCTTAAAAGAAAATATAGTTTTTAGTGATATGAGATTTTAAATATCGGCATTACTTATGCTGTGCGAACATCCAGTCTCTGAATTCTGTATTTGCATACATCGGAACCCATGAGAAGTGTGCGGATGTTCCGAATACTGTTCCAGGATTGTACAGAGTTGTCTTGTAGTAGATACCTGCGTTCTTAAGAGCCTCGATAGTAGGATTGTAGAACTCAACGATCTTAACTGTAGGATCATCAGCTGCCTGGAAGATCCACATCGGCATGCCTCTGAGAGCTTCTACCTTGCTCGGATCTGCGCCTGCTGCATCGGGAGCGATAGCTGCAAATACTTCCGGATGCTCTATTGCGAGTGTGTATGTAGCGAATCCGCCTGCCGAAAGACCTGTCATGTATACTCTGTCTTTGTCTACCGAATACTCGTTCATAACCTTGAGCAGGAGATTGTAGGCTCCGTTAAGATACTTCATAGGTGCAAATGCATTTTCAGCTGCGCCTGCTCTGTAAGCCATAAGTGTTGTCCAGTTTTCCATTTTGGCGTCTGTAACCTTGCACTGTGGTGCAAGTACTATACACTCATTCTTGCCTGCCTCGGAATCCTTAGCCCATACGGTAGCCATCTGATATCTCTTGAGCACCATGTCTACAGACTGAGTTCTCTGACCTGATCCGTGAAGAGCAAATACGATAGGATACTTTTTGTTAGGATCATAGTTTGTAGGCACATAGAGCTCATAAGGAATATTTACATTATTCTCTGCATCGAAATACTCGCCCGGCTTGAAGAGATTATATGTTGCGGTATCGCAGTCTCTTACAACATTAACGGTATAAGTTGTACTTAAGCCGTTCTTGCTTGCTGTGACAGTAATAGGAGTCTCAAGCACTATATCGTAGTTCGGAAGACTTCCGTCGATGGAAACTATCTTGCTTGCTCCTGATTCGAGCTCCTCACCGTTAACAGCGATAATTGTTCCCGAAGGAGCTGTAGCTGTGACCTTGACACCGTAGCAGTCACTCTGAACATTGTAGCTGTAATCTGTTACACTCGGTGAGAACGAGATGTTTTTGCCGTCCTGAACCGCAGTAAGTACCGAAAGTCCTGTAAGGATCGGTGCGCCTGTGTCAGCCAGCGCTGTCTGAGCCATTCCCAACACAAAGGCTGCTGCAGCTGCTATGACTGCTAACTTTTTGAATTTTTTCATAATCTGATACCCCTTTCAATTGTATGCAATACTGCATGTACAAATTTACGAACATAAGTATAACATAAAAGGGTGATTTAATCTGTGGTTGAAACCTATAAATAAACTTAGTGAAATTCAGTACAAATCACGATATAAAGACTGCTTTGAAAATACACTATTTCTTTAAATTAGTTAAACAGGGAATGCGCCTATAAGGCACGCTCCCTGTTTTAACTATAATTAAGTTTATTTATAGAAATAATTCTTCGTATAGTTGTATGGTGATTTATATTTCAACCTCACAGTATGCATTTATATATTCAGCGAATCTGGGAAGTGATAACTTAAGTTTGCCGCGTTGCGACGCATCAACAATTCCACGCTCCATTAGACGTTTACGATAGACATTCAGGAGCTGCGGAGATATTGACAGTTTGTTTCGTATATCTGCGCTTGCCTCGATTCCTGTAGAAATAATATAGACGATTTTCTTATCAAGTTCAGATAGTTCACTCCATATTTTTTCATAAGCAAAGGATGCGAGAGCATCATCAAATTCAGGCATCAGATCCTCAAGGCTGCAATTATGCTCCCATCTGAGATGACCAAGTACCTGAAATGCAAAAGGATATCCTTTTGTGGCACGAGCCATTTCAACGGCTTCTTTTTGACTCATATTAAATACATTTCTATAGCTTGAGGCCATTGAAGGCAGATTGAGCGGTTCGAGGAATACTTTAGGAGCACGATATAAAAACGTCAGGCTTTTCTCGTTCTGTAAGTTACGGATATTATCATAAAGTCCGGTCATTACAAGATATACAGGGTAATGCTGAGTTATATATATCTGAAAATTACTTGCAAATACTTTAACAAAATCATTATTAATGATTTCATCTATAACAAACAGAATACGTTTGTTATGCTTCATTAATTCCTCGATCATATTGCGAAGCAAAGCCTCATTTCCGAGTAAATGATTATCCGTGTGTAAAGAAACACCGATAGGACCGAGTGATGCATTGATGTTAATATCGGTATTTTTCTTTAATGAGGTGCGGCTGAGCTCGGATACTGCACTGGAGATTATATCACTGTCTGCACTTAATCTTAGTACGATCCAATCTTCTCTGTCCGAATAGTAGTCGGATATGATAGAAAGAGATACGGTTTTCCCTGATCCGCGGACACCGGCAATCATAAATACCTGGTTTGACGGCTGTTCCATATTAAAGGTGTTGATTATCTTATCTGTTTGATTGTCACGGGAAATAAATTCAACAGGCTTTTGTCCAAAAGTTAAAGTAAAAGGATTTTCTTGCATGGCGTTGTCATCTCCTTTCTCATATAAGTTTTTGATTTTTATAATTATGAAATTTTATTATACAATTATATTTATTTTTATTTATTTGTATTTAAAATCTAAAAATCTATTTATTGTTATATATTCTTATATATTGTTATTTAATAATATTAATATTGTTTTGCAAAGAATGCAATACATATTAAAAAAGAAGCAGAAAACAATGATTAATGTTGTTTCTGCTTATCAGGTTTACCGTCTGCATATTCTCGCAGCACTTTATTTATTGTATTAAGTACCTTTTTCTTGTCGGCTGTCCAGAGCGGATATATGAGGAGACTCTTTGGTGCGTCTCCGGTGATGCGGTGGACGGTGATATCGGGAGGAAGAAGTGCAATAAGCTCTGCAATAAGCCTGGCATAAGCTTCAAGACTATAGCAGGGAAGCTGCATTCCGTCACTGAGTCTGATTAAAGGAGTGTCATGATCAATTGCTTCAATAGTGGTGCGGGATTTGACATTTTCCGTTTCGATAGTTTGTTTTACGAGTTTACGCTCCGATGATGCAGCTGCATTTAGGATATACTCTGAAATATCAGCGTCACTTTGATCTATGCGATTCGTCATAAGCTCTTTCGGCAGCCTCTCGGCGAGTGCGGTTCCTCTCAGTATATGCAGTAACTGAAGCTTGATGCCGTCTATACGACTGCCATCGGGAGCTGTGAGGCAGGACAGGTAGCGCACGGTTTCGGCGGTCCTTGAGGCACCTTCTCCGGGAAGACCTATGATTACGTGAACTATCACTTTAAGTCCCGCAGCTTTAAGCCTGATAAATGTATCCTCAAATACCTTTAGACGATAGCAGCGGTTGATATAGGCAGCGGTATCCTCATGCATGGTCTGAAGACCTAGCTCAATATATACGGGCTTGAATCTATTGAGCTTCGAAAGCTCAGACAGCATATTATCGCTTACTGAATCTGGGCGTGTCGCAACAGAGAGTGCCAGTACCTCGGTGTGAGCTATTGCTTTATTGAAGCAATCCACGAGATAAGTCTCGTCTCCGTAGGTTTCGGTAAAGGACTGGAAGTAAGCCATATATCCCGCAAAATTACGGCTGAGCTTACGGCTTACGCGCTCCTTGGCCTGCTCTATCTGAATATCTATATCGGGAACATTTTCAGCGAAATCTCCGGAGCCACCGGCACTGCAGAAGATACAGCCTCCGGTACCGCAGTGACCGTCACGGTTGGGACAGGTATGAGACGCACTTAAGGCAAGGCGATACACCTTGCCTCCGAAGCTTTCCTTCATTTCATCATCAAAACTTCTGTAGTATTCTCTCATTGCTTTATTTTAAACGTACAGGCCGAGAGGCCATCTCCCACGCCTCGGTAAGCTCATCCGACTCATTGTAGCAGAGCTTAAGAGAGAAGACCTCCTGCCTTTCCTGAAGCAGGTAGTCAAGCATATATCTGTCACCCTCCCAGAGTTCCAGATCTAAGACGCTGCTCTTTTTTACCCATGCGAATACGCCCTCGTCACATTCCGGTACAGGCATGGCATCGTCATTACCGGCAGTATCGAAATCGGAACTTGTATATACGAAGATATACTCAGGATCCTTATCGGCATAGATAAAGCTGATGATCCCTCTGAAGCAAAAGCTCCTAAGCAGGAACCCGGTCTCCTCGCGAACCTCACGTATAAGGCATTCCTCCGGACTTTCGCCGCGTTCGAATTTACCGCCGGGACCTATCCACTTGCCTTTGTTGATGTCTTCATGTTTTTTTATCCTGTGCAGCATGAGATAATGCTCATTGCGTTCAAGATAGCATAGTGTTGTAAGCTTGGTCTGCATGATCTTATACCTCAGTCCTGATTGAATTTTGTCCAGTTGACCTCACCGTATTTGTAGCAAAACTCGACATTAGGATCCTCTAAGCCGAGGGATTCGATGCTGTAGTCGGTTCCCTTTGTGATCTTAAGGAGACTGCGCATGTATTTGAAGCATGCCTCCTCTCCCTCGTCACGTATGAGCTTGAGGCATTTTTCAAGCACGGCTCTTGTGTCATTATTCATAACTATATATTGTCTGTGCATATAGTAATGATTCCATGCCGAGGCTTTGGTATAGTTAGAACCCTGATAGGTGATGCATGCGGCGAGTCTGTCGCAGACCATCTCTATAAGATACTTCATGGGCATCTTATTTCCGTATACAGTCTTGTTTTGGTGAAATGCAAAATCTATCCAGTACTCGAAATGATGCTTGTTTCTGCCCTTATGATGAAGCCACGAGGTCGAGCAGCCGTCATGAGTGCTTCGTTCCACGGCATTCGGAGACTTATGACCGTCAAAATATCTGATGCCTATACCGAATTCGGCAGGCGAGAATTTTGACAGATCATGCAGCAGTCCCTGCTTATACAGACCGCATCGAAAGCAGCCGCGGGCAACGTAATATTTGTGTTTGCAGACAGTCTTAAGATGTCCGAAAAATCTCTGTGCAAATGTCATTGATTGAAATGCATAATCAGCCATGTCATTAACCCTCTCAGAAACAGATAATAACATAAAGGGGCTTTTCATGCTATAATAAGACATTCCCAAAGAAGAACGATATTATGTTTGATTCATGTGCATAGTTTAGTCAAAAGGAAATTACGTACTGTGAAATAGAAAATGTGCCTATGCAAAGGCTTTGCGCTTATCTGCCGATAGTCAGATAAATGAATCGTCTGTATATGAAAGATATTTATTTATGCGAAATTACGATATATCCGATATGAAATACAAGGAACTTGAGGCTGCGGATCTGGGCAGACTCTCTTATTACTACGGACTGCGCAGCCAGAAGAGCTGTGACGGTTCTCCTCTGGTCAGTTATCTCTACAAATATTATTATGAGGTAAGATATTGCGAATTCGAGGGCGAAGCCCTGCTCATGAGCTATCACGGAGAAAACGGCGAAGTATACGGCTTCTTGCCGTTTTGCCGTGAGGAGGACATGCCTCGCTTTATGAAGCTTCAGGAGGAATACTTCAATAAGACTCTCGGTATTCCGCTTGTTATAAGCTCTGCCGATGAGGAGGGCGTGCTTGTACTTAACAATGCCGGTGCGCTTGATGAATATGAAGTGATCAAGGAAGATGATATCAGTGATTATATATACAGCGGAGATGCGTTAAGAACACTTGCAGGCAGAAAATATTCCAAGAAACGCAACCATATCAATAAGTTTCTGCTTCAATATGAGGGACGCTGGGAATACCGCAAGCTGGGATATGCCGACCATGAGGAGGTGGAGAGCTTTCTCAATTGCTGGATGAAGAAGAAAAAGCTCTCCGATCAGGGCAGCGGAGTAAATGAGGAAGGTCAGAGCTTTGATCCTTCGGAAGAGCTTGACGGAGAATACAGGGGCATAAAGGGTCTTATAAATGAAGAAGTCGTCTATGAATATATGAAGATCGGCGGCATTTACATAGACAACAAGCTCAAAGCCTTTTCAATAGGAGTCAAGAGTGAGGCATGCTCAATGGCAATAATAGATGTAGAAAAGGCAGACAGCGGAATTGACGGACTCTATCAGATGATCAACAAAGAGTTTCTCTGCCACGAATTCCCGGAGGTCGAGCTGGTCAATCGAGAGGATGATGTCGGAATAGAGGGACTCAGGCAGTCAAAACTGTCATATTACCCGAGTGAATTCGAATACAAGTATACCCTGACGCAGAAGCTGTAAATGCGGAGCTTGGCAGCGGTATGAGACAGGTATAAGGATTATGATAACGGAAGCTATATTTCTTAATAAAAATGAATACTGCTCGACAAGAAAGTTGTTCACCGAATGTTTTGGCGATGATGGGGAATTCATGGGCGAATTCTATGGTGTATGCGACGAAGTAGGACGCTGCAGCGGCAAGGTGGATGATGCGGTGATCGCGGTCATCAAAGACGGAGGCAGGCCTGTTGCTATGGTACAGTATATACTTGTAAAGGCCGTGTCTAAGGACGAGGAACGACAGAGTAAAGCTGTGGATCTCAGCACTCGGAAAGAGAAGCCTGATGCTATGGATATATCCGAGGATGGGAGGAAAATCCCATATATCATGGGTGTCTGCACCTTGCCGGAATACAGGCATCGAGGTCTCATGGATAAGCTTATGAAGGCTGTCATAGACAGGATAGAGCAAGAGGGATATCCTTGGTGCTTTCTGATAGCAGTCGACAGGAACATTTACAGGCACTTAGGCTTCGCTTATGATTGGAAACTTAGCGAGAGGGAGCGGGAACTCTTATATGCGGATGATGGATTGGATACCGCTTCGGCAAAGCTCTTGTCTGTCAGGGAATTGCCGGATGTAAGTCTGTTTCCGCTGTCATGAGCGCCGGATATGATATATACGTGAAAGCTGATTATTCGACAAAGAACAATCGGCAAGTGTATTCAAAGACGGATCATAACTTCCACAGTATTAATAAGGAGTGATATGGAACTTCGACATCTCAGATATTTCTACGAGACCGCAAATGAAATGAATTTTACACGTGCGGCGGAAAAGCTTAATATTGCTCAGCCTCCTCTCAGCAAGCAGATCAAGGATCTTGAGACAGAACTGGGAGTAAGCTTGTTTGTCAGGAGACCGCATTTTCTCGCGCTTACTCCGGAGGGAGAGGTGCTTAAGCAGTATGCGGCACAGATACTCGGACTTGCGGATAAGGCATCAGAGACGGTTCAGCAGATGGGACACGGACTTAACGGTACTATCGAGATAGCCTGCATAGAGGGAAATTCGCTTCAGTATATTGCGAATTGGATAACTGAATTCAGCAAGATACATCCTGCGGTACAGTATAATATTTGGACAGGAGGAGCCGATGATATTATCAACCGTATACGTTCGGGACTCAGTGATTTTGCCGTGATAGCGGATGTAAGGGATTCGGAAGGACTGGAGCATTACAGGTTATATACGGAAAACTGGACGGCATTGATCCATAAGGATAATCCGCTTGCAAGTGTTCAGAGTGAGACCGTGAGCACCAAGGATCTGCTTCCCTATGATCTTATCATACCTACCAGAGCAGACAGACTTGAAGAGGTCAATAACTGGTATAAGGATAGTGAGGAGAAGCCAAAGATCAGATGCCGTTACTCGAATTTTCTTACCGCATATGAACTTAGCCGCTGTTCGATTGGTATAAGCATCCTGCCCGGAGAATCCAGAGAGCTGCTTGAGGGACGAGATGACGGGATGGTAGTAAGTAAACATATCAGTAATCCGACGCCGAAGGCATATATTGAGATGCTTTTTAACAAATACCGTATGCTGCCTAACGTGGTGTATGAATTCATAACATTTATAAGAAAGAATTCACGTGATCATATGTAGTATATAAACAAGGTATACAAGACTTATTGGACTATATTTGTTGTATTTTTTATAGTGATTATGCTTGCATTGCACAGCTTAATTTGATAAAATACCAGTCTGTGACACATTAATTTCCTTGCTCCTGTGGGCTACAGGGGCCGGAGACCAGAAGGAGGACAAACACATGAATAAGTACGAGGTTACAGTTATTCTTAGTGCGAAACTCGAGGAAGAGGCAAGAACAGCCGCTCTTGAGAAGGTAAAGGCTTATATCTCAAGATACAACGGTACTGTAGGTGAGGTTGAAGAGTGGGGCAAGAAGAAGCTTGCTTACGATATTCAGCACCAGTCAGAGGGATTCTATTACCTCATCAACTTCGAGGGCGACAGCGAGACACCTAACGGTGTAGAGTCAGAGCTTCGCATTTTCGAGCCTGTGCTCAGATACTTAGTCGTTAAGAAATAAGACTAAAGTACAGAAAGAGTGAGCAAATGAATAAAGTTATCTTAATGGGCAGATTAACAAGAGACCCTGATATCAGATATACTCAGGGTGAGAACAGCATGGCTGTTGCAAGATATACAATAGCCGTTGACAGACGCCGTGCCAATGCAGACGGACAGAGGGAAGCTGACTTCATCTCGTGCGTGGCATTCGGAAGACAGGCTGAATTTGCCGAGAGATACTTGCATCAGGGCACAAAGATCGCGGCAACAGGCCGCATCCAGACAGGCAGTTATACCAATAAGGACGGTCAGAAGGTCTACACAACAGATGTGGTTATTGAGGAGCAGGAATTTGCAGAGAGCAAGAATGCATCAGATAACCGCGGAGGCTCCTACAACCGCACAAGCGGCAATGCTCAGCAGACAAGCTCTGCAGCTTCGGCAGGAGAGGGTTTTGAAGGCTTCATGAATATCCCGGAGGGTATCGAAGACGAAGGACTGCCTTTCAACTAAGCACTAGAGAATAAGGAGGAAATACCGATGGCATTTCAGAAAGAAGAAGGCGCACGCCCAAAGAAGATGGGTGGCTTCCGCAGAAGACGTAAGGTTTGCGTATTCTGCAGCGAGAAGGCTAAGCCGATCGACTATAAGGATGTTGCAACAATAAAGAAGTATATCTCTGAGAGAGGAAAGATCCTTCCTCGCCGTATCACAGGCAACTGTGCAGAGCATCAGAGAGACATTACACTTGCAGTTAAGAGAGCAAGACATATCGCTCTTCTTCCGTACACTGTAGAGTAATTTAGATTTTAGATCCGTTTAAGGACTGTCGTTTTGAGCGACAGTCCTTTTTCTTATGGACTCAACAGACTTAAGTCCATAACAAAATAAAGCCGGGTACATGCTTTACAGCGTGTACCCGGCGCTTGCTTATGTGTGAAGTGAAATTTTCGGATTTAAGTAAAATTTTTCTCTTTATTGACAAAGCGGGTAGTCTGTGACTGCCAGTAGAGATTAACAGTACCGATAGGACCGTTACGCTGCTTGGCAATGATGACCTCGGCCTCGCCTTTTTTCTCAGAATCCGGATTATAATACTCGTCTCTGTACAAAAACATTACCAGATCGGCATCCTGCTCGATAGCTCCGGACTCTCTGAGATCGGAGAGCATAGGACGCTTATCCGGTCTCTGCTCGACAGCTCGTGATAACTGAGACAAGGATACGACAGGACACTC
>JAUNWP010000011.1:36307-39794 GCA_030540255.1 Eubacteriales bacterium
AACATACGGGTTTCGGTCTCGGCAAGTATGTTCTCTGTGGATTCGTTGTCATCATAGCACAGCTGACTTATTTCTCCGCAGCTTTTGATAAGCTTACGCTGTACGGATTTGTCACGTACTATCTCGGCGTAGGAACGGATGTTGACCGAGGTCGGTGTTGCATCATAGAGGGCCTTGAAAAAGTCCACGCTCTGCATCTCCGCCGGAGCTCCGTCCTTTGCCAGCTGTTCCTGTACGGTGACGATATCAACTATTCCGTCCTTATCGAGTGAATTGTAGCATTCGACAATGGCATTAAACATAATGCCGTATTGCCTTGAATAAAAATCATCCTTGGTAAGCATTCCGACAGCGGTCTCGATAGCTTCCTTATCAAGGAGCATCGATCCGATTACGGATTTCTCGGCTTCTATGTTTTGAGGCGCCGTGCGGTTAAGTATGTTATTGTCTTTGTTATTATCAGCCATAGCAATATCAGCCCTCGGTGACATTTACAGTCACTGTGGCGGCGATATCCTTGTGAAGCTTGACATTTACGGCATGTTCGCCGGAGGTCTTGAGAGCCTCCATAACGATCTTCTTTTTATCAATATCAACATTGAAGGTCTTCTTGATGGCCTCTGCGACTTCCTTATTGGTTACTGAGCCGAAGAGCTTGCCGTCCTTGCCTGTTTTGATGGCAACATTGACCTTCTTGCCGTCTATGGCTGCCTTCATATCCTTGGCATTTGCGACTCTTGCAGCCTCTAACTTCTCCATATTGGCATTCTGGAGCTTGAGGTCGTTAAGGTTTGCCTTGTTTGCCTCTATGCCTAATTTGTGAGGGATTATGTAGTTTCTTGCATAGTTGTCATTAACATTAACTATAGTGCCCTTTTTTCCGAGGCTCTTGACATCTGTTATAAGTATTACCTGCATTAGGATATCTCTCCTTTTTCTATCATTTCATCTATTATCTGCTTAACTTTATCTATGGCAGCAGCTATATCGGTATCGGCAAGCTGTGCACCGGCAACAGCCATGTGACCTCCGCCGCCGAGCTTCTCCATCATTACCTGAACATTGACCTCGTCTATGCTGCGTGCGGATATATATATAAGTCCGTTATACATAGTGAGAACTATGGCGGCTTTGATGCCATCCACATCAAGCAGGGTGTTGGCAGCCTGGGCACAGGCTACGGTAGGCGTGTCTACCCCTGTGGGATCGAGCGTACTGAGTGCAAAATGCTCTCTGTATATCTCTGCGGAATCAACTGCGCCTGCACGTGCCTTGAAGTCGCTGAAGCTGTCACGGAATATCTTGCGGATACGTTGTACCGAAGCACCCTTTCGTTTAAGGAATGCAGCAGCCTCAAAGGTACGGATACCGGTCTGGGTGATAAAGTTCTGAGTATCTATTACTATACCGCCGTATAAAGCATCTGCCTCGAGCGGGGTGAGTGTGGTGGTATCATCTATATACTGGACTATCTCGGAAACCATCTCCGAAGCTGAGGATGCATATGGCTCAATATAAGAAAGCTGAGCATTGTCAACGCCCTCGGTGCCCATACGGTGATGATCTATTACTACTACATTGGAAGCGCTGTGCAAAAGTCTCGGCTCTTCGGTGTAGCTTGGTCTGTTGACATCTACTATAACAAGTAAAGTTGTTCTGTCTATGAAATTAACAGCCTTGTCTCCGGATATAAACATATCATCGGGATAGTCTGAGCTGTTGATGAACTTTCTGTACATAGGCTCAAGCGAATTGTTGGTGGTGTTGAGCACTATATGGGCGTTTTTGCCGTAGCAGCGGGCTATCTTCCATATACCTATGGATGCACCCAGACTGTCGGCATCGCCGTTTTTATGTCCCATGACAAGCAGCTTGTCATTGGCTGACAGTAGCTCCTTGAGAGCCTGTGCCTTAACTCTTGCCTTAACACGGGCATTTTTCTCGGGGGCAAGAGTTTTGCCTCCAAAGTAGGTCACCTGCTCACCGCTCTTTACAACAGCCTGATCTCCGCCTCGTCCGAGAGCGAGGTCGATAGCAGCACGTGCAAAGTTATAGTTTTCCTCGTAATTGATGCCGTTTCGTCCGACACCTATACTTAAGGTAAGAGCAAGCTCGTTGCCGATATTAATGGTCTTGACCTCTTCGAGTATAGAGAAGCGGTCACTGAACATCGACTGAACATCCTTCTCATTCATGAAGAAGAGGTATTTATCCTTCTCCAGCTTACGGACTATGCCGTTGAGAGAAGATATATAGTTGCTGATACGACGATCCACAAGAGCTGTAAGCAGACTTCTTCTTGTTTCCTCGACAGAAGCTAGGGCATCATCATAGTTATCAAGATATATGAGACCCTCGCACGGACGGGAGTCACGATAATCCTTCTTATACTGTATCAGCTCGGTCTCATCTGTAACGGAAATGATTATAACTCTTTCAAATTCATCCTTAAGACCGTCATTATTCCGTCTGTATGTAAATATGGGATCGCTTTCGGATCTTGAAGCCTCATTGCTCTCGGAAGCATTATCAGACTCCGAAGTATCCGAATAAAGTATGTCGTCATCTGAATCGGGATATCTGTCGCTGTCCTCGTCAAAGATATCTGTCGGACGCATCTCGATCAGATAACGGGAATTGCCGTAGGAGCTGTGTATTATTGCCGGCTCGTTTAGATTAGAAAGTATATCCTTTGTAATGTCCGGGAAAATGTCCTTGACGGACGTTAATACACCGGCAGCCGAGAAGCTGTCGCCGAAGGCTGAGTTGCACCATATAATACCGCCTCTGAAATTACATATTGCGGTAGGCACACTCATATTATTGAGGATATTGGATTCGGCAGAATCGAAGCCCTGAGCAAAATCTATAAGCCCCGAATATATTCCGCGCTTACTGTATACATAGAGTGCCGCGGAAAATAAGACGAAAAGTATCGTGAATATACTCATGAAGGCAGCAGATCTCGGATCCAAAGCTATCAATATGATATTCATAATGACGAGCAGTACGGACAGAAGCAACGGCCATCTTAAGTAAAGCACTATTGAATATGTTGATTTTCGTTTGCTTTTCATAATGAGCTGATTATACCATACTCCGTATTAAATAGTAAATTTTTACGTGCCCGGACTAAGGCAAAGATGCAGATAAATATAAAAAGCCGAGTTTGTAACAAAGCAATAGCTTAGCTTTAGCTAACAAGTGTTGTTATTGACTAACATGGGGTTGCTGCGATAGGATTAGGGCACAATTCAAAAATACCTAAACTTTGATGTTTGATAAGGAGGAACCAACAATGGCACATACTATTTCTGATGCATGTGTAGCATGCGGAAGCTGCGCAGGAGCTTGCCCGGTAGGAGCTATCTCTGAGGGAGACGGAAAGTACGTTATTGATGCAGGCGCTTGCATCGATTGCGGAGCTTGTGAGTCAGCTTGCCCTATGGGAGCTATTCAGGCATAATTGATAAGTTAAGATCAAGAT
>JAUNWP010000012.1 GCA_030540255.1 Eubacteriales bacterium
TTTGAACCCTTGCGCCGCTATTAACGACCTACTCACTTTCCAGGCGAGCCCCTTCAACCACTTGGGTACTTCTGCAGTCGATCATATCCTCATATGAATATGAATGTGGGTAATCTATATCCTCGTTGCGAATCCAAGGCATAAATCTATTATACTTTAGCAAACGCAATGAGTCACTACCCATGAATAAAAAATGCGAGCAACGATTAATTGCCCGCAAACGGAAAGGATGGGATTCGAACCCATGTGGAGTTGCCCCCAAACGGTTTTCAAGACCGCCTCGTTATGACCGCTTCGATACCTTTCCATAAGATGCCGTAAATGCATCGTGCTTATGAATGATATACCAATTGTCAGTAATTGTCAAGCACAAAAATCACAAGTTTTTTCTGCCGATCATAGTTTCCCTTAATTACGGAGCAGGCCTGTGTATCATTGCCAAAGACCGATCACAGACCTGCTGTATTAAAGCTTTATATAAGTTGCTTATTTGCTCTTTCCTGCCGGAAGATACAGATAAACCGTTGCATCAAGATCTGTCATTCCGTAATTCTGGAAGCTGAATCTTCCGAATGTGGCCTTGCCGCTGCCGATCTTGAATTTATCTTTTACGACAGGGATATAATTGCCCGGAAGCTCATACTTTACGCGCTCATTGTATATAGAGCTGCCGCTCTGTACCGAAAGCTCCGCTCCTGTCTCCTTATCGACAAAATGTATCGTATATGCATGAGGCGTTGCCTTTTCGGCAGCCTTCTTCTGCTCATATTCGGAATACTGCTTGGTGTCATTGCTTTCATCCTTGAGATACTCCGTAACAAAGCTTCTTCCGTATTTTGTACCGTTTGCCTTGAGCGGAACATTCCAGCTTTCATGATACTGATGCTGCTTTATCTCGGCATCGGTAAGATTTATATAATTATTCCAAAGTCTTCCGAAACCGTAAGCACCGTGTCCGCTCGACGACTCTCCTGTTACATCCACATGGTACCAGTCTCCGTCAAGATTGATCATATTCCATGCATGAGTATCACTCATAACATATTTTACGGTAAGTCCGCATGCCTTTGCCGTCTGAAGGAAGGCATCCGCATATCCAGCACACTGAGCCTTGCCCTCTACTATGCAGTTATAAGCCGTAGGATTGCCGTATGCATAAGTGCTGTTCTCAACCAGCCATCTGATGATCATGATCTCCTTATCAAAATCACTCATACCATCGCTTAGGTACTTGTTCTTGAATTCGTTGATCTTGTTATTCATTGCCGCACGCTGATCGGCAGTAAGTCTCGAGTAGTTTCCGTAATCAGGATCATTAGAGCCATGCTTAACAGAGTCATCCGAAGCATATCCGCTGCTGCCTGCTGACACGGTATTATTGTTTCCTCCGGCCGTGATCACATTGTTTCCGGAAGAGGTATTTCCCGCCTTGCTTACTCCTGTAGCAAGATCCACAGCCGTATCAAGCGGTATCCTTGTCTCAAGCTTGTATGCGGAAGTAAATTCCTGAGCTTCAGTTGATTTCAGATATGGATTTCCTATATCGGATACAGCATTGCCGTATTTATCAAAATGATATCCGCCGTAATCCGCATTCATCAGCATAGCTCCGCCATCATCCGGATTAAGGTAGCAGATCTTGTTTCCTATGGAATGCAGACCGATTATCATATTACCCTTGCCTGCTTCGGCTGTATTGAAGTAATACCATTTTCCGTTTATAAGCTGGAAATCGGTAACATCCACTCCGGCTTCATTTTTATAACGCCAGGTACCATCGCTAAGCTGATACCAGTAGCCTGCCGCAAAAGCCTGAAAAGACAATAAAGATGCAAATATCACGCCTGCAGCAGCCGCAATTTTTCTCTTCATAATAGTCCCCCGCAACTCCTAAAAAATAAAACTACCTTACTGCTTCAGATATGCTTCGGCTATGATCAGATCATTAGGCGTGGTTATCTTGATATTCTTGGGATCTCCCTCGATAATACGCACATGACAATCTGTCATATTTTCAACGATAACCGCATCATCGGTTATCTTGTTTTCATCTGTGCCGTAATCTTCAATGGTCTTGTTTAGTGATTTGTATGCCTCAAGCAGCAGCGGATAAGAGAAGGACTGAGGTGTCTGTATGCTCCAGAGCGTAGAGCGATCCAGAGTCTCAGTTGCAAAGCCCTTTTCATTCGCACGCTTTATCGTATCGGTAACCGGCACCGCAGCAACACAGGCTCTTGTCATAAGCACATATTTGCAGCAGCGGTCTATAAGCTTTTGGCTAATCATAGGTCTTACTCCGTCATGGATAAGCACATAATCCGTGTCCTCCGGTGCGGACAGCAAGCCGTTATATACAGACTTAAATCTCTTGTCGCTTCCCTCGGTTATATTCTTGACCTTGGAAAAGCCGTACCTTATACACATAGAGAGCGTATCATCGGCAAATCCCTTAGGTATCACGACAACTATGGAATCTATATTATCATTTTCCTGAAATGCTTTGATACTGTAGGCAACTATCGGAATCCCGTTTATCTGCATAAACTGTTTTTTCGTATCCGATCTCATCCTTGTTCCGCTTCCCGCCGCCATGACGATAGCGGTAAATTTCGGTTTGCTTATACTCATAATGATTCACCGTCCCGTATTCATCTCACTCCGAGTGCAAGATTCGGATCCGCATTAAGTGATTCGTCATCTCTGACTCCGTCAAGATATGCATAATAGGCAGCCGATCCTATCATTGCCGCATTATCCGTACAGAATATAGGCTCGGGATAATAGCAGTTAAAGCCCAGCTTATCACACTCTGCCTGCATCTTGGCTCTGAGTGCACTGTTTGAGCTTACGCCTCCGGCTATCGCAACATTTTTAATACCAAGCTCCTTTGCACAGTTTATAGTCCTTACGCACAGTGACTCGGTAACAGATTCCTGGAAAGACGCGCACAGATCCGGAACATTGATGCTTTCCTTCTTCATATTGGCAAGATTGATATAATTAAGCACCGCAGACTTTAATCCCGAAAATGTAAAATCATACGGATGGTCTCTTACCTCTCCCCTCGGAAACTCTATTGCATGTATATTGCCTTCACGGGCAGCCTTGTCGACCTTTGGTCCTCCCGGATATCCGAGTCCTACCGCTCTTGCCACCTTATCAAAGGTCTCACCTGCCGCATCATCATGGGTCATTCCTATAAGCTCAAAGCTTCTGTAATCCCTGACCGCAACAAGATGTGTATGTCCACCGCTTACGACCAGACAAACATACGGCGGCTTAAGTTCCTTGTGCGTAATGTAATTGGCAGCTATATGGCCTTCTATATGGTTAACTCCCACAAGCGGCTTATTTAAGGCATAAGCAAGTGCCTTGGCTTCCGAAACTCCGACAAGCAGTGCTCCCACAAGTCCCGGTCCCTTAGTCACAGCTATCACATCTATATCGTCGAAGCTCATTCCGGCATCCCGAAGTGCCTTCCTGATAACACCGTTTATCTGCTCACAGTGCAGACGTGAGGCTATCTCCGGCACAACTCCGCCGTAAACCGTATGTATATCTATCTGCGACGAAATAACATTGGAGAGTACGTTTCTGCCGCCTCTTACAACCGCTGCCGCAGTCTCATCACATGAGCTTTCTATCGCCAATATTGTCAGATTTTCCTGTTCAGTCATCATAATTCAGCTCTGCCGTCATACCGTCCTTACCGCAGCGTGCGGCAGGGAATATCTTTTTCATTTCTTCTATATACTGCTTGGGATTGATCATGGAAGGACTGTAATGGGTATACCACATCTGTCTCGGTGCTATCTTGGCTTCGCTTGCCATCAGCGCCGCTTCCTTCATGGTGCAGTGCTTATAAGCCCTCGCCTTATCGTCGCAATCCGCCTCTCCGTACATGCCCTCACATATAAATATATCGGCATCGGAAGCCGCATCAACAATATTGCTGCACGGTCTGGTATCTGTTGTATAAGTCACCTTGATACCGCGGCGCTCCGGTCCTATAACAGACTCAGGCTTGAATATCTTGCCTGTCTTCTCGTCTATGACCGTCTCGCCCTTCTGAAGTCTGTTCCATGCACTTACCGGTATGCCGAGTGCATTGGCAGCCTCCGGATCGAATTTGCCCTTACGAGGAACTATCGCCGTATAACCGTAGCACGGAACATTATGCTTGACCTTAAATGCCTTAAGTATATAAGGTCCGAGCCTGTACTCCTCGGTATTCTGATCGAGCTCTATGAATCTGAGCTCGAAGCTGAGTTCCGGCGCAATGCTTCTGAGTGATCGTACTACATTATAGAGTCCCTTAGGTCCTATCATTACAACAGGCTCCGTGCGATCCGCATTTGACATATTAAGCAGCATACCCGGGAGTCCGGAGATATGGTCGGCATGATAATGTGTAAAACACATAATATCAATGGACTTAGGCGACCAGCCTACCTCCTTAAGTGCGATCTGCGTACCCTCTCCGCAGTCTATCAATATATTGGAGCCTTCACTTCTGATCATGAGTGAAGTCAGCCATCTGTGCGGCATTGGCGTCATTCCGCCTGTGCCGAGTAAACAAACATCTAACATGTATACCTCATTATCAATGCATCCTCCTTAGGCTCGCTGTAGTAATTTTTACGAACCCCCGCATCGGTAAATCCTGCCGCTCTGTACATAGACACAGCCGGAATATTACCGACCCTTACCTCAAGGAAAATGTCTTTGATATTTCTTTTTTCTGTTTCAGTAATAAGCTCATCAAGGAGCTTTCTTCCGACTCCCCGCTGCCTGAAGCTTTTATCAACGGCTATCCTGATAAGCTCCGCATCATCAAAGCATCTGAGCAGGGCAAAGCCTATCAAAGCCTCATCTTTGCCATCTGTTTTTCCATATGCCGCAATCAGATAATCGTAATCATGCACCGCACTGTCCGAATAAGCCTTGAGTCCCCACACATTTCCGGGAAATATATCCTCATCTATATCGGATATCCTATGCAAGGCTCCCTCCAAATACTCTGTATGGGCCTCAGGAGACGATTCCGCACCCATTGCAGCTAAAGCCGAAGCCGATATGCGCCGTATCTCTACTGTCATATTATCTCTCATTGATGCCTCGGTGTTCCTTTATCCTGCATCTTACTGAGGCTGTGCTTACCGGGGTCTCCCAATATTCCTGCCTTAAGCTCACGCTCCGCCTGAGTCTTACGCAGATACAGCGGAGCAAAATCATCCGAGTTCATTACCTTATCGTCATAGCAGTCAATGCCGTCGGCTCCTATATTATGCACAGACTCAGCGCTAAGATCGTTCCTGATAAGCCAGTCCTTGTAGATCAATGCGCCAAGCTCGGCAACGCCTACTGCTCTTTGTCTGTTAAAGGCAGCTCCGGCAAAGCTTACGTCACCCTCCAGTTCATCCGCAATTATATCGGAATATACCGGAACACCGTCTCCGATGAATATATAGGATGCATCCGGGTCTGAGTTCTCATTGGCTGTGCTGTCTCCGGCGGAAGCATTTACATGAGCCTGCTTATTGAGCAGGGCTATAAACTCATGTATATCACGAGCCTCCTCTCCGAGTATGGTAGCTCCGTTTTGATATGCCGCGGAATAAACCTGTTCACGTCTTGCATCCATTATCGGACATATGATTGCATCACTGACTGAGCACAACTCGTATGCCATAGCCTGAAGCGACGATACGGATATCACCGGAACATTAAGCGCCATGGCAAGTCCTTTTGCGGTTGCCGCACCTATCCTAAGTCCCGTAAATGAGCCCGGTCCTGCAGATACGGCTATCGCATCCGTATGCTTCATATCAAGCCCGGATATATCAAACATCTGCCTTATCATAGGCAGCAGGGTCTCTGAATGTGTAAGTCTGTTATTGACCGTAAATTCTGTTTTCAGCAGATCGTCCTCAAGGACCGTTGCCGAAGCAACAAGCCCGGATGACTCTATGGCAAGTATGTTCATCTGTCTATCTCTATCATCCTGTAATCTAAGCCCTTATCAAGATCTCTCCTGATATAGATGTGTACCGCATTGTCAGGAATAAGTTCTTCTATGAGCTCAGACCATTCAACCAGACATACTCCGTTTCCGAAGAAATATTCCTCGTAACCTATAGCAAACATCTCATCAGGATCACTGATCCTATACACATCAAAATGGAAAAGCGGAAGCTTTCCGTCTCTGTATTCCTTTACTATAGTAAAGGTCGGTGAGGTCACAGGCTCAGTGATACCAAGCCCCTCGGCAAAGCCCTTGGCAAATACAGTCTTGCCGGCACCAAGATCTCCGTCAAGACAATAAATCTCCCCCGCCTTCGCATTTTCCGCTATGGATCGGGCCAATTCAAATGTTTCGTTTTCACTGTAGCTTTCTTTAATCATGCATAAAATTATAATGAAACAGCTGTTTGCTTGCAAGCAAATAAAAATAATGGTATATTTCACATACTATGAATGAAAATATCGGAAAAATAGATCTTTATGCCAAGCTTGCACGTTACAGCCTTATGCTGTCCTGTCTGGCACTTATGTCCATACTTATGTTATTTCCTTCGGGCATGTATTACGGCTTTGTCTGTGCCGCACTCGGTGTTGCCGGCGGTATACTTACGAGACCGTATCTTAAGCGCAAAAGTGCCTGCACAGCAGCGGTAGTCATAGGCGTTATTACCATCCTTCTTTGCTTTGTGGCATTTCATGGTATGTATTCACTCTATACCATGATAAAGGATCCTGTGGCAGGTCCGCAGATAAGCAGCGTCATCTCGCAGATACTTAATCAGTATGGCGTTCCGATCGAAACCTTTGCCCAGATCATAAGACCTTAATAACTATACTGTCTTTAAAAAGAATGTGCCTTGACACACTTTCGCACCAACAAGTTCAGTCATTTGCGACATTTTCTTCTCGCGAGTGCGCATCCTGTGAAGCGTTTTTTATTTCATAGTATGCAGCTTTCCATGAAATAACATAACAGCAGCCGTGCCTACAAAGCACTGCTGCTGTTTTTTTATCATTATCAATCGTTATCCGCTACTCTGCGATCCGGCTTACCCAGCTGCACCCACTTAAGATAAGCATTGATGAAGATATCAATATCTCCGTCAAGCACAGCCTGTGCATTACCTGTCTCTTCGCCTGTACGAACATCCTTGACCATGGTGTAAGGCTGAAGTACATAGTTACGGATCTGGCTTCCCCATGCGATTTCCTTGATATCACCTCTGATATCCGAGAGCTTCTCGGCATGAGCCTGCTGCTTAAGCATATAGAGCTTAGCCTTAAGCATAGCCATGGCCTTATCCTTGTTCTGGAACTGTGAACGCTCCTCCTGGCAGGCACAAACGATACCTGTCGGGATATGTGTGATACGAACAGCCGATGAGGTCTTGTTGATATGCTGACCGCCGGCACCCGATGAACGATAGGTGTCTATTCTGAGATCCGACGGGTCGATATCGATCTCGATATTGTCATCAAGCTCCGGCATAACATCACAAGAGCAGAAGGAAGTCTGTCTCTTACCCTGCGCATTGAACGGAGAAATACGAACAAGTCTGTGTACTCCTGCCTCGGATTTGAGCAGTCCGTAAGCATTTTCACCTTCAACCGAGAAGGTAACACCCTTTATGCCGGCTTCATCACCCTCCTGATAATCCAGGAGCTTAACGGTAAAACCATGCTTTTCGCACCATCTCGTATACATACGATAGAGCATCTCGTTGAAGTCCATTGCCTCTGTTCCGCCTGTTCCGGCAGAAAGTGCAACAGTAGCATTATTGGCGTCGTATTCTCCCGAAAGCAGAAGTGAGGTTCGCATGTTTTCAAGCTCTGTCTTAAAGCTCTCAAGCATCTCTCTTGCCTCTGCCGCAAGCTCCTCATCATCCTCCTCTGCACCCATCTCAATGATAGCCTCTATATCGTCAAACTGACTGTTGAGAGAATCATATTTCTGAACGGAAGACTTGAGAGAGTTAAGATCCTTCATGAATTTAGCTGATTTCTCGGCATCATCCCAGAAGCTCGGCTCTTCCATCTGACGCTCCATCTCCGCTATACGTCTGTTCTTGTTCTCAAGGTCAAGGGACTGTCCCAATTCCTCCAGAGGTTCCTTGTAAGTAAGGAGTTCCTGTTTACAATTGTCGAATTCAATTAATGCCATGTATCCTCCTTAGCCAACCGGTGAAGAAAAGTCGATCTTGTCTCCCGGAACGGCATATCTGCCGTGGCACTGCTTAAACTTCTTGCCTGAACCGCACGGACAAGGATCGTTTGGATATATCTTTCTGATCTCGCGCTTCTTAGGAGCCTTGACTGTCGAATCATCACGGTTTGTGCCGGTTATCTCGGCAGCCTGCTCACGCTCTACCTTCTGCTGTACCTGCAGATGGAAGAGCAGGCGTACTGTGTCCTCCTTAATGGCTGCTGCCATTCCCTCGAACATCTCATAGCCTTCTGTCTTATACTCAACAAGCGGATCCTTCTGTCCGTAGGATACGAGTCCTATACCCTCACGAAGCTGTGCCATATCATCGATATGGTTCATCCACTTATTATCAATTACCTTAAGGAGTACGACACGCTCTGCCTCTCTGAGCTGCTCCGGATCCGGGAAGAGTGCTTCCTTTTCCTCATAGAGCTTGATAGTCTGCTCCTTGATAAGCTGCTTAAGTTTATCCTTGGTGAGAGCCGCAAACTCCTCGTTTGTAAGTCTCATAGGCTGAAGCGGTATGATAGGAAGCAGGGTATTATTAAGCTCCTGCACATCCCACTCAGATGACTTAAGATCATCCGGAATGACCATATCAACCGAGTTGTCTACTATATCCTGAGCATAGCTGATGATAACGTCACGCATGTTGAGTCCGTCGAGTACCTTACGTCTCTCCTCGTACACAACATCTCTCTGCTCATTGTTGACCTGGTCAAACTTGAGAAGCTGCTCACGTACACCGAAGTTATTGCTTTCTATCTTCTTCTGAGCATTCTCGATTGCCTTGGAAAGCATCTTGTGGTGGATCTCCTCACCCTCCTCGACTCCGAGACGGTTGAAGATATTCATAAGATTGTCTGCTCCGAAAAGTCTCAGTATATCATCCTCAAGTGAGAGATAGAACTTAGACTCACCCGGATCTCCCTGACGTCCCGAACGACCTCTGAGCTGGTTATCGATACGTCTTGACTCATGACGCTCCGTACCTATGATCTTAAGTCCTCCGAGTGCCTTGGCCTCGTCATCAAGCTTAATATCCGTTCCTCGTCCTGCCATGTTGGTAGCTATGGTAACGGCGCCGTGTCTTCCTGCCTCTGCAACGATCTCAGCCTCCTTCTCGTGGAACTTGGCATTAAGTACGCTGTGCGGAATACCCCTGCGATTAAGCATACCGGAGAGCATCTCCGAGGTCTCTATAGTGATAGTTCCGACAAGCACCGGCTGACCCTTTCTGTAGGCCTCCTCAACGCTGTCGCAAACCGCCTTGAATTTCTCCTTCTTTGTCTTGAATACCGCATCATCAAGATCGATTCTCTGTATAGGCAGATTGGTCGGAATAACGATAACATCCATACCGTAGATGTTTCTGAACTCTTTCTCCTCTGTCTGAGCGGTACCTGTCATACCTGCCTTCTTGGCGAACTTGTTAAAGAAGTTCTGGAAGGTAATGGTTGCCAGTGTTCTGCTCTCGCGGCGGACATTTACATGCTCCTTTGCCTCGATAGCCTGATGAAGACCGTCGGAATAGCGGCGTCCCGGCATGATACGTCCGGTGAATTCATCAACGATGATAACTTCATCATCCTTGACTACATAATCCTTGTCTCTGTGCATGGAATTGTGTGCACGAAGAGCAAGTATGATACAATGCTGGATCTCAAGGTTCTCCGGATCCGCAAGGTTGTCTATATGGAAATACTGCTCTACCTTATGAACACCCTGCTCGGTAAGTGTTACATTCTTCTCTTTCTCATCATAAATGTAATCACCTGTCTCCTCGATTTCCTCACCGAGTATGGCATTGATCTTAGAGAATTCCGCAGAGGCTTCGCCCTTCTCCATCTGTCTTGCAAGCACATCGCAAAGCTCATAAAGCTTGGTGCTCTTGCCTGACTGTCCGGAGATGATAAGCGGAGTTCTTGCCTCATCTATAAGTACCGAGTCAACCTCATCGATAATACAGTAGTTAAGATCTCTGAGTACCAGCTGTTCCTTGTAGATAGCCATATTGTCACGGAGATAGTCAAAGCCCAGCTCATTGTTTGTGACATACGTAATGTCACAGGCATAAGCTGCCTGTCTCTCCTTGGAGTCCATGCTGTTAAGTACGATTCCTACCTTAAGTCCGAGGAATTCATGTACCTTACCCATCCACTCGGCATCTCGCTTTGCAAGATAATCATTAACAGTAACAACATGTACTCCCTTGCCTGTAAGTGCATTGAGATATGCCGGACAGGTAGAAACAAGTGTCTTTCCTTCTCCGGTCTTCATCTCTGCGATGCGTCCCTGATGCAGAACAACACCACCGATAAGCTGTACTCTGAAATGTTTCATGCCGAGCACTCTGTATGCAGCCTCTCTGACTGTTGCAAATGCCTCAGGCAAAATGTCATCAAGTGTCTCTCCGTTCGCAAGACGTTCCTTAAAATAAGGTGTCATGGCCTTGAGCTCTTCGTCTGTTTTTGCACTCATCGTGGCATCAAGTGCTTCGATCTTATCCACTATCGGATAAATACGCTTAAGTTCACGCTCGCTGTGTGTGCCAAACAGCATTTCGCTTAATCCTGCCATCTATTAGCTCCTGTCTTAAAAAATTGCCGTATAACGGCTCTGATATATTTAAATAGTCTGCGGTCATACGATCCGCAAATAGAAATTATACCCTATAATACCTGTCCTATTTGTTACTTAAATGTTAAATTTTAAAGTATTTTTTTAATAATCCGCATGTTTCCCGTCTTAAACATATCTTTTGACATGTAAAATAAAGGTCCTCAGATATCATTTCACGTGTTCAAACGGATATTTTTGATCATCAGAACAGGCTTTTTACCGCAGCTGTCACCTTGTCTGCGGTAGGGAATACATTGGATTCCTCTTTTATTGCGCTCGGTGTAGGACAATATGCGGCACCCAGACGCTTTACCGGTGCTTTCAATGCCGAAAACGCTTCTTCCGTGATCATAGCCGAGATCTCCGCTCCGAAGCCTCCGAAGCTTACAGCCTCATGAACTATTGCCACTCTTCCGGTCTTCCTTACCGAGTCCAATACCGTTTCCTTATCAAGCGGTGAGATAGTGCATATATCTACTATCTCCGCAGATATTCCGTCAGTTGCAAGACGTTCCGCTGCCTCATAGCAAACTTCCATCATACGTCCGTAGCTTATAAGCGTAACATCACTGCCTTCACGCTTTACAAAGGCCTTGCCTATAGGAACCGTATATTCATTCTCAGGCACTTCGCCCTTCTTGCCGTATAGGGTCTTAGGCTCAAGAAAAATAACCGGGTTATTGTCTCTTATTGCAGACTTCAGCAAGCCCTTGGCATCATGCGGATCAGAAGGCATTACGACCTTAAGCCCCGGAACGTGTGCATACATATTTTCAAGCGACTGCGAATGCTGAGCCGAGGCACCTGTTCCCGCACCGGATGCCGAACGGATAACCACCGGCACATCCAGTCCATACATAAAATGCATCTTGGCTGCTTCATTCATGATCTGATCCCAGCAGACTGCCATAAAATCCGAGAACATAAGTTCAACCACAGGGCGCATGCCTGTAGCTGCCGCACCTATAGCAGTTCCTACGAAAGCAGTCTCCGATACAGGGGTATCTATAACTCTGTCAGCCCCGAACTCAGCGATCAAGCCTTCGGTAACCCCGAAGCCTCCGCCGTAAACACCGACATCCTCTCCCATCAAAATGACGGAATCATCCCGCTGCAGCTCTTCCCTCATTGCTTCGGTCAGCGCCTCACGATATGTTTTTATCATAAATTCCTCCGACTCAATCAGCATACACGGCCCCAAGCAGCTCTTCTATATCTTGTGCTGCCTCAGGCTGTCCCAATGCATAATCGATTGCATTCGATACAATTTCATGAGCCTTTTTTTCTATATGTTCAAGCTCATTAACCGTAGATATACACTCCGCCGTAAGTTTGTCCTTAAATCTCCTGATAGGGCCACGTTCTACCCAATAATTGATCTCTTCCTCACTGCGATACTTATTGGTATCGGACTTGGAATGTCCCGCTACCCTATAGGTATGCTCGATAACAAGACACGGTCTCATATTTGTCACAGTATACTCTCTGGCTTTGGCCATAGTATCCATAACAGCGATAATATCATTGCCGTCCGTCTCAAAGCATTGCAAACCAAACGGTTCTGCGCGCTTGGAGAAATCAACATTGGCAGAAGCCCTCTCTACCACTGTGGAAACCGCATAGTGATTTTCCACCAGCACAAATATAATCGGCAGCTTCCAGACTCCCGCGAGATTCATAGACTCAAGTACTGCACCTGTGTTGGCAGCGCCGTCTCCCGAAAAGCAGACAGATACCGCATCCTTGATACCCTTGAGTTTGATAGTAAGAGCCGCACCGCAGGCAAGCGGAGCATTAGCTCCGACAATACCGTTTGAACCCATTAATCCACGTTCACGATCACATATATGCATGGAACCGCCACGACCCTTGTTGCTGCCTGTGACACGGCCGAGTATCTCTGCCATTACGCTGTTGACATCAGCGCCTCTGCCGAGACAGACTCCGTGTCCTCTGTGTGTCGTATATATATAGTCTTTGTCCTTAAGTACAGCCGTACTTCCGACATCGACCGCTTCCTCGCCTAAGCATAAATGAAGTGTACCATGAACAGCGCCCTCATGATAAAGGCGCATAATCTCCTCTTCAAAATCATGTATCATCATCATTCTGAGCAGGAGCTCCTCATAATAATTTTTCATGTTTTTTTTCATAATTAGTCCCTACCGTACACTTAACTTTTAAAAGCTACCACCAAACACATACAATGTCAAGCTACGCCCCCTACAAAAAAACAAGCACAAAACACGCCCATTTCCAACATATGTGATATACTGAGCGATAGCCGAGCCGACATATACGTAAACAAACAAAATAGCTGCCTGCAGAATATTTTGTTTGTTTATGGATATACCGTGCGAAGCACGGACATCGACAAATACGAAGTATTTGGAGATGAGTCGGCTCGAGAACCACTGCAAATACGAAGTATTTGGAGATGGCAGCTTATTTAATAAACGGTTGACTCGAAGCACGGACATCGAAAAATATAAAATAATAATTATTACTTATATAGGTACATCCGCAATGCACACATACAGATTTGCTTATACATCTAATGCTGGAATTGCAATAAAATTCCCATCTGCTCTGATATGGGTAGATGCAATACATGATATAAAGGCTCCAACATATTCCACTGTAACACCGGAGATAAAGGAGCATATACTTAAGGATCCTGATTATGTAGGAGAATACATGCAGGGTCCGGATGCAATGGCTTTTTCACACTGCCATATAGATCATTTCACTTCCGATATAGTACGTTCTGCCATGAAACGCTGGCCGAACTCTGAGGTTATACTTCCGGAGAAGTATTTTCCTAATGAAATATACATAAAAGGGGATACTGATGATATTAAGGTCAAAGACGTAGACCTTAAGTTTTTCAAGACCCATCACTGCACCAAGAGACATCATAACAAGACTCATTACAGCCTCCTGATGCATGACGGAAATGCTAATATTTTTATGCCTATGGATTCTTCGACTTCGGATCCGGCAATGTATTATCGTGCAGTCAATACCAACATAGATATTGCTGTTGTTGATTTTGTCTGGACTCTGCTGCCAAAGGGACGTGAAGTCATAATGAACGACATCAACCCAAAGCATCTGCTTATCTATCATCTGCCATTTGCCGAGGATGATATGCATGACTGGAGAGGACAGACCCGTGAAGCCGTAAAGCTTCTTAATACTATCGATGATATAAGGATACTTGATACTCCGTTCCAGAAGGAAGATATCACTGTTTAATATCCGAACTCGCCGCTTAAGGAGTCATCGTCTTCGATCCATTCATTGACGTCGATGACTCTGTATTCGGTATCAGTGTCTCTTACGATCACCTGCTTAATACCTGCGTTGATTATCATGCGCTTGCACATTGAGCAGCAGTTGGCATTTGCCACATACTCATTGCTGTCCATCTCTCTGCCTGATAGATATATGGTACTGTCTATCATCTTATCTCGTGAAGCACTTATTATCGCATTTGCCTCTGCATGTACGCTGCGGCACAGCTCGTAGCGCTCACCTCTCGGAATATTCATCTTCTGTCTTATGCAGTATCCGAGATCACTGCAGTTCTTTCGTCCTCTCGGAGCTCCTACATATCCTGTGGATATAACCTCATCATTCTTAACTATAACCGCTCCGTAGCGTTTTCTTAAGCAGGTACCCCTCTGTGATACAACATCCGCCAGATCGAGATAATAATTGATCTTGTCTCTTCTATTCATAAATGAACCTCCGCTCAAAAAAATCATAAATCAAATAATAATAAATGTTTGCGTAGATTATACCAACTATTACGTCAATGTCAAAGCAAAGGCTGTTTTTGTGCACTTTTTATCATTTTCATACTTTGTTTACACTTTTTTTATATATTTTTGTGGAATGAAGATAAAACTATGTTATAATAATGATACAGATCAGGAATAACTTATCTGCAGGCAGACCGCAGACATCAAAGCTGCGGAATGCAAAAAATTTCCAGAGGAAGGAAGTGTTTTTATGAAGTTTAACATCATAGGAAGGAACGTCAACATCGGCGACAGAACAAGAGAGCACATCGAGAAGAAGATCGGTAAGTTGTCAAAATTCTTTGCAGAAGATACCGTCGCTCACGTAACCGTATCCAACCGCAAGGATGACTATATAGTAGAGGTATCTATTCCGATCAAGAACAATCTTATCCGTGCCGAGGAGACTTCCACAGATCTCTTCGTAACCATAGATCTTGTTGAGGAGATACTTGAGCGTCAGATCAAGCGCCACAGAGCTAAACTCATAGATAAGAATCAGAATAAGGCATCTTTCTCGTCACTGTTTATCGAGGATGATGAGCCTGTTGAAGAAGATGAGATCCGTATTGAGAAGGTTAAGAAGTTTGACTTTAAGCCTATGACAGCCGAGGAGGCCTGCCTCCAGATGGAGCTTATCGGTCACACCTTCTTTGTATATAAGGATGCCGAGACCAATGAGACCTGCGTAGTATATAAGAGAAAGAACAACAGCTACGGAATTATCGAGCCGGATATCTGATATAGTCGTATATCCTCTCTTTAAAAAAATAGTTTAGGAGTCAGATCGGGCTGCAGCATGCAGCCCGGTTTTTCTTTTGTCAGCCCTGTGCCATAAACTCTGTTATAGGATAATTGATAATGCCTCCCTTATTGATCTTTGTCTCTGAATCTGTGGAAAGTACCATCTTAAAGTAATTGTCTCTGATGCGGACAAGCGATCCGAATTTCTTCTTGGCAACATCCTTGTCATCTACAGTCGCACAGCAATTCAGATAGGTTCTGTCATCTCCCTTTACGCCCATAAAATCTATCTGGCTCTGATTGTTTTTGCCCACATAGAGCTTAAAGCCTCTTGCAAGCAATTCCAGACAAAGTGCAGTCTCGATCATAGATTCATAAGAAGCTCCCTCATCTCCCATTACCGCATTTCTCATAGCCGTATCACAGATATAATACTTCTCATGTGTCTCAAGCTCTCTGTCGGCTTTGATATCATATCTCGGAACCTTCCTTATAAGGTAGGAACCCGTTAACGCATCAAGGAAAGAATATACGGTATCAACCGATATAGTCACTCCCTGTGCCTTAACATGATCTCTCAGCGACTTAGGCGAAAACGTCTCACCCGTATGGCTTAAGATATATTCCATTATTTTATCCAGATGTGAAATATCTCTGAGCTTATTGCACTGCACAACGTCCTTAAGCAATATAGTGTTGTAAACATTTCTGAGATAATCCTTTATGAATTCCTCATTATCAGCTGTGCATCCTGTATAAGCACCCGGCATAAAGCCTCGTCTCAAATAATCATCAAACAGTTCTTTTCTGCTGAGCTGTTCCGAACCTTCCTCGGCATAATGCCCCGGCTCGCCTGCCGTCATCTCCAGATATTCCGAAAAGGTCAGCGGATAAACGTCTATTTTCACGTATCTGTAATCCAGTTTCTTGGCAAAGTCTCCTCTTAAGAGACTCGCATTTGAAGATGAAACATATATATCACAGTCACAGAGGTTAAGCATTTCAGCTATTACCTCCTCCCAGCCTTCCACGCGCTGCAGCTCATCAAGGAAGATATAACAATGCTCTCCGTTTACACTCTCAACAAAGCTTAGCATCATATCTCTAAGATCCGAGCTTTTATTGAAATATGAATATAGTACGCCCTCGAAATTGACATAAAAGATACGTTCATCAGGAATATTGCTCTCCTTCAGTTCTTCTATAAACTGTCTGATCAGCGTTGTCTTGCCGGAACGTCTGACTCCGGTAATTATCTTTACGACATTTCTGTCAACATACATCTCAAGTTTGTTAAGATACAATCTTCTGAGCATAAATCCTCCATGTTTACAGGCTCATCACATTTTCTTGATAGTCTGTGCGAGTGAAGCTATAGGAAGTCCCATTACGGAGTAAAAATCTCCGTTGATACGCTCTACTATCAAAGCTCCGCCCTGCTGAATTCCGTATGATCCTGCCTTATCCATAGGCTCACCGCTTGCAATGTACTCACGTATCTCTTCATCGCTTAATTCAAAGAATTTAACATCCGATACGTAGGTAAATGCGCTCTGCTTTATCTCACCGCTTCCGGGAACTCCTGATAAAACCGTTACTCCGGTAGCAACCTTGTGCCAATTGCCGCTGAGTGCCTTAAGCATCCTAAAGGCATCCTCCTCATCCTTAGGCTTTCCGAAAATAACATCCCCGAGTATAACTACCGTGTCTGAGCCAACCACGAGCACATCCTCTCCCTTATGGAGATCGTAAACAGCTTTGGCCTTAAGTCCGGAGAGATACTCCGGCACCTGTACAGCATCCATACCTTCGGGTATAGTCTCGTCAACATCTGACACCTCTGCCTCAAAGGGGAGTCCCAGTTTCTGTATAAGTTCCCTGCGTCTCGGTGATTGAGAAGCCAGGATCAGTCTCTTCTTCAATAATATTTCTTTATTCATAACGTCATCATTATATATTATTTCTTTTGGTTAATTCAATATTAACTCACGCCTTTAAGCAATAAAGTTGGTCATATCCGAATTAATAATAGGTATCGATTGTTTACAGATTGCTTCGTACTGCGGCTTTAATCCTCTTTATCGATTAATTACGGATTGCTTCGTACTGCGTACTCTCGCAATCCTACGAAAATTCGCACCCGCTTCTTTCGAAGCTTTGTGCTCATTTTCGTTTGGCCGTCCTATAGTCGTCTTCGCAGCTGCAAGCCGCTGCTTCATCGACTGCAGTCCGGCTTTAATCGATAAAAAAGAAAAGGCTTTGAGATCCGATATGCCATCAAAATCTCAAAGTCTCTTGAAAATCTGTATTGTAAATATTGCGATATGTCGCGCCTACCGTTAATACTTATCAGCTCTGCACTATCATCTCAACAAGCTGCATAGGAACTGCAGCAATCTGATCCGCACCTGCCTGCTCAAGTTCACCCGGCTCCGCATATCCGTAGCTTACGCCTATGGTCTGTAAGCCGAACTGCTTGGCCGCTTTAATATCCCAGACTCTGTCTCCAACCATAACAGCATGCTCGGGATCAAGGATACCGTTGGTCTTAAGAGCATATCCGATAACATCCTCTTTTGTGCTGCGAACCGCTGTCTTAGCTGTATCCACATAACCGCGATCGGATTCATTCTCAGCCGTCGAACCTGCTATGAAGCAGAAGTAATCCTCAAGGCCGAAGTGCTGAATAACCTTGTGGGCCATGATCTCCGGTTTGGATGTGGCTAAAAGCAGCTTCTTGTCATGAGCAACAAGAGTCTTGAGCATCTCCTCAACTCCCGGATAAAGTTTATTCTCAAGATAGCCCTGCTTATCATAATACTCTCTGAAATACTTGAGAGCCTCCATAGCCTGTTCACCCTCAATATTATAGAAGGTCTTGAGTGACCATATCACAGGCGGTCCTATGATATTGCCGAAGCTCTCCGGCTTAGGTTCGATGCCATATTTTGACAGACAATATTTAAGAGCATTTACAATGCCCTCATATGAATCTGTCAATGTTCCGTCCAAGTCAAATAAAATATATCTTTTATCCATATTTTTCTCTTATTACCGGATTCGTGGTCGTCCGCATATGTCTCATTTGACACATGAGAGCTGTTTTCGTCCCGATAATTTCTACATTCTACCACTTATACTTAAAAATATCAAGTTTGCCCGATTTCCGGGACATTTCACATGATCATCTCACTACTGTAAGTTTATCTTCGAACAGAATGTTTCTTTATCTGGCGATGATGATGTATTTTTTAGTACAAATGTACTCTTTTTGTCTTTTTATCAATGCAGCTATTGCATATGATCTTTTTCAGATGTATTCTGCCAATATACGAAACACATTTATGTCAACGTACTGTAATCAAAAGAAAAGCAGAGCCGGATCGGTATATGGATTCCTCGACTCTCCGGCAGCTTAGTCCTACAGCACAGCATCCCGGACACATGCAGCATGGCATCCGCCTGTAAGGGAGATTCAATTATGAAAATACGAAACTACAAAAGTCTTACCGATCACGGAGATATAGAATCACGCAAGATAGTACTTGATATTACCGAACGTACCCTGGAACGTCTCGACAGTTATAAGCTGATCAAGAGCATCACAAGCTTTGACGGTCATATATTAAAGATCGGTAACAACGAATGGGATCTCGATACCAAGAAGAACGTATATCTCATAGGTGCCGGAAAAGCCTGCAACCACATGGCACGTGCTATAGATGAGATATTGGGAGCAAGGCTTACCCGAGGCATCGCCATAGTCAAGATACTTGAGAAAAGTGATGTCTTCAATAAGACAGAAGTATATGTCGGCGGTCACCCCCTTCCTAATGAGGCCGGATATCAAGCCTGCCTTAAAATCATTGATATGGTAAAACACGCCGGACCGGATGATCTGTTCATAGTAGTTATAAGCGGCGGAAGCTCTGCACTTATGAGCTGCCCGAGAGAAGGCATATCTCTTCAGGATGAGATAATAACAACAGATGTAATGCTTAAAAGCGGCGCAAACATATACGAAGTAAATGCAGTCCGCAGACATATATCGGCGCTTAACGGCGGCATGCTTGCAAAGCTTATTGAGGAACAAGGCTCCGAGCTCATAGGCTTCGGTATCAGCGATGCTGTGGGTAATCCTCCTACAGATCACCCCGAAGAGAGATGCTTAAGCTACAACTCAACTCCTATGGGACCGGATAAGACAACTTTTGAGGATGCCAGAAATGCGATCAGAAAATATGACACAGCCGACAGACTCCCCAAAAATGTCGTTGATTTTATAATGAACTCCGGACCGGAATATGAAACTCCCAAAGCATTTCCGAACAATACCTATTTCAGGATAAACACGCTTCCCGACAGCTGCATTATAGCAAAGTCGATTGCCGAGGAGATGGGATACAACGCTTATATACTCACCTCCTTCCTTGAAGGAGAGGCAAAGGATGCCGGAACCGTATTTGCATCTATAGCCAGACAGATACAAGCTTATGGAACTCCGTTTAAAGCTCCCTGCGTAATCTTAAGCTCCGGAGAGGTAACTACACTTATAAATGACAACAGCACTATCAAAGGACATGGCGGTCCGTCTCAGGAGATGATGACAGGTTTTGCGCTCTCCGCCGATAAGATACCCGGTGCCTGCATGCTGTCTATAGACAGTGAAGGAACCGACGGAACAACTCCTGTTGCAGGTGCGATAACAGACAGCACAAGTCTTTCGGCTGCACTCAAGGCCGGCATTGATTTTCCCGAGGCTCTCAGGAATCACGCCTGCTATGAAGCACTTGAGGCCGTTGACGACACCATACTCACCGGAAACACTGGCACAAATCTTTGTGATTTTAACGTTATGTTCATACCAAGTGTTAATTAATCGATAAGTTTTCTATCGTATTATAATTTTATTACCATTTTTATATGATAATAAAGAATGTGCAACGACGTATTCTCTTGCTGAATACAGTCTTTTGCAACATTTATTTCATTCATGCAAGTACACATCCCTCAGAGCGTTTTCTTGCAAGTCAATCAGTATTTAGAAGAGATAAACTCTCTCCTACTCTGCTGTTTAGAAAGGATCAGGAATCAGGCAATGTCAGAGAAAATAGTTTCGGTAAAGGCAAGACAGCTTATAGATTGTAAATGCAGACCTATGGTAGAGGTAGATGTTATAACCGAACATGGGTATTTAGGTCGTGGTTCTGCTCCCACCGGATCAACTGTAGGAATGTATGAAAGCTATGTGCTCCGCGATAATGATCCTAATGAATACAACGGAAAAAGTGTGCATAAAGCTGTTGCCAATGTTAATGATATAATAGCTCCGGCCATCACAGGCATGGAGGTCACCGAGCAAAAAGCTATTGATTACAAAATGATCGAGCTCGACGGAACAGAAAATAAATCTAAGCTCGGCGGCAATGCCATCTACGCCGTATCGGTTGCTGTTTTCAGAGCTGCAGCAGCTTCAAAGCATACAGAGCTATACAATTATATAGCCGGAGAAAGGATCAAGACTGTACCTGTTCCAAGCTTCAATGTCATAAACGGAGGAAGAAACTTCGGTATCACTCAAGCCTTTAATGAATTCATAGTAATGCCGTGGAAGGCCAAGGATGTATATGACGCAGTAGAAACCGGTGTCCGCATCTTTGAACAGCTCCCCAAGACTATAGAAAAACGTTTCGGAACGCCTGCTATGGTAGGTCGTTCCTACGGATATACAGCACCAAGCGAGGATCCTGCAGAAGTACTTGATACCATCATGCAGGCTGCAGATGAATGTGGTGCAGCCGACAAGATCTCCCTTGCTCTCGACTGTGCCTCAAGCGAGATGTATGATGCCGAGAGTAAGACCTATCTTCTTAAGGGTGAGCATGTCAGCTCCGATGAACTGATCGATTATGTCAGAGAGCTTACTGACAGCTTTGATTTTGTTTTCGTCGAGGATCTGCTTGACGAAAACGACTGGGAAGCCTTTCCTAATGCGGTCAGCCGGATCACAAAAACCAATATCATAGGTGATGATTTCATAGTAACCAACCGCAAGAGGATCGAACAGGCCTATGCCATGAACGGAATAGCCGGCTTTATACTTAAGCCTAATCAGGTCGGTACTATAAGCGAAGCTCTTGAAACCTATGATTTTGCCGTAAAGCACGGACTCCTCGCCATAACCAGCGGTCGAAGCGGCGGTGTTATAGATGACGTAGTTATGGATCTTGCCGTCGGCTTACAGATAGGCTTTATAAAGAACGGTGCTCCCCGCTCCGGAGAGCGCATTTCCAAACTCAATTTCCTAATGCGTGCCTGCTCACTGAATGAGGGCTGCAAAATGGCCGATATAAGTAAGGTTATACGCTTTTAAATATCGGTGATTTCAAGAAAAAAAAGAATGCTCCAAGCCACATTCACGCATGAGAGCTGGCGCTTGTGACATTTCGCCTTCGCGTGAAGCGTATCCCCTCCCGGAGCATTTTTCTTTTCATGTGAAGCAGTTTATTAGGGGATAAACACTTTAACAGACAGGATCTAAGATATATGGACAAGATACACGACATAATAACACACAGATTCGATTCCTACACCAAGAGTCATCGTGCAGTGGCAGGATATATATCCGAAAATTATGACGAGTCTGCATTTATGACCCTTGAACAGCTTGCTGCGGCAGCCGGAGTCAGTACGACCACAGTAGTAAGATTTGCCAAGGAACTTGGATTTGAGGGATACTCGGAAATGCAGAAGGCTCTGCGTTCAGACCTCAAGGCCAAGGCAGGTCTTCCGGAAAGATTTGATGAGACAAGCCTCGATATTCCCGAGGATACCTTACTCAGAAAATGCATGCAGACCGATATAGCAAATATAGAACAGACTTTTCATGCAAATGATCTATCCAAGCTTCATGAGGCTATATATATGCTATCACAGCCTGTGGATCTCTATCTGCTTGGAATGAGACGTTCTTATTCGCTTGCAAACTATGCCTTCTCTCATTTCGGACAGATACGTCGTGACGTACATATTATTAATGCAACAGGACTGAACTATCCCGAGGAGATACTGCCCGCAAAAAAAGGCGATATCTGCCTTGCCTTCATATTCCCGAGATACAGCCATACAACGCTTACTCAGTTGGCTTATCTTAAAAACAAAGGCGTCAGGATAATCCTTATCACAAGTATCAATCATGCCGCCGTTGACCGCTATGCGGATCTTATACTCTGCTGTGAGACCAGCAGCAACTCAGCCAAGTCTTCATATGCCGGTCCTATCGCACTCATCAATTACCTTACGACCGCATACATGCAGAACAACAAAGCAAGCTCTATGGAGATGCTCACCGAAACCGAACAAGTCCTCATGGACAACATGATGCTTGGCTTCTGAGCGCATAAAACGTTGTCTGGCAAAACAAGCACTTATGCCCTCGGCATAAAAGTGCTTGCTTTTATCAGACAACTTAACGTACATGAGTATGCAGAACGATAGCTCGGAATACGAATGTACGTAGAATCACGGGAGCACGCCAGTGCGAAGTGATTCGTGTTTTATGCGCTTTACTTTATACGCAAATATTTATTAACGTACATGAGTATGCAGAGCGTTAGCTCGGAATACAGATGTTTTAATAAAAGTACACATATTTATGCGAATTTTTTGTGCAGATTATTGTTTTGTATAAGGAGCAAAAGAAAAACACTGCCTGTATAAAACCAAGCAGTGTCAATATTCTAACAATGAACAAGAAATCAAAGTTCCTCAAGCTCCGCAAGCCACAAAGCCGAGCAGGTATCACTCGCCATACGGAGATCTCCTCTTGGAGACAGGCAAACGGTTCCGACCTTAGGTCCGTCCGGCAGACAGCTTCGCTTAAACTGCTGTGAGAAAAATCTGCGGAAGAAATTCTTCTCCCATTTCAATATAGTCTCTCTGTCATAGCTGTCACCGAAGGCATACTCCGCAAGTCTGAATATGCGCTTAGGTGAAGAATTATTTCTGAGGAAATGATACAGGAAGAAATCATGCAGCTCATAAGGCCCAACAAGATCCTCTGTTCTCTGTGCTATGCTTCCGTCTGTCTCAGGCGGCAGAAGCTCAGGGCTTACAGGTGTATCAAGCACATCATACAATATGCTCTTGACCTTGTCCGAACCGCAGATATCGGCATAATAAGCAACCAGATAACGCACCAGAGTCTTAGGAACCCCGGCATTTACACCGTACATGGACATGTGATCGCCGTTATAGGTTGCCCATCCGAGAGCAAGCTCCGACATATCTCCGGTTCCGACTACGAGACCTCCGAATTTATTGGCAGTATCCATAAGCAGCATGGTGCGCATACGTGCCTGACAATTCTCATAGGTAGTATCATGTACGCTCTCATCATGTTCTATTTCCTTGAAATGAAGTCTGACAGCCTCGGAAATATTGATCTCCTTAAAGCTTATGCCAAGTTCATGAATAAGCGACACGGCATTGTCATAGGTCCTGTCCGTCGTACCGAAGCCCGGCATAGTCACTCCGATCACACCCTCACGCGAAAGTCCCAGCTTATCAAAGGCTCGCACCGCAACTATAAGAGCAAGCGTCGAATCAAGACCTCCGGAAATACCTATAACAGCAGTCTTGGCTCCGGTATGCTTGATACGCTTCATAAGTCCGTAGGTCTGAATATCAAGTATCTCATCGCAGCGGCGTTCTCTCCTGGTATTATCGCTCGGCACAAAAGGATGAGGATCGATAAAGCGGGTAAGAACTGTCTCAGTATCCTCAAGATCAAAATACAAGGTCTCAGTGATAAAAGTATCTGCATAATCATTTTCAGCAGCCGGGAAGGTACTCATATGCTCGCGTCTCGACTTGATAAGATTAAGATCTATCTCGGTCATTATGACGCCTGTAGTAAAGAGCTTGCTCTCCTTAAGCACTGTGCCTGCTTCAGCTATGACATTATGACCTGAGAACACAACATCTGTCGTAGACTCCTCCCATGCGGCATTCGCATAGATATATGCCGAATAGCTGCGTGCCGACTGGTCGGCAACAAGCTCTCTGCGGTATGCACTCTTGCCCGTGATCTCATTGCTTGCAGAAAGATTGGCTATTACGGAAGCTCCGTTTAATGCAAGCTGCGTGCTCGGAGGCATAGGCACCCAGAGATCCTCGCAGATTTCAACTCCGACCTTAAGCTCAGGCATGCCTACACATTCAAACAAAAGTCCGGCACCGAAAGGAACAAACTCATCTCCTATCCTTATCTCCGTAGGCTCTATAAATCCCGGTATAAATTGTCTCGTCTCATAGAACTCACCGTAATTCGGTACATTAAGCTTAGGTACAAGTCCGAGGACATGTCCCTTATTGACAGCCGCAGCCACATTATATAGCTTGCCCTTGTGGCTGATCGGAAGTCCGACAAAGATCAGGGCATCGATATCCGTACTGAAAGCCGCTATATCAAGCAAAGCCTCACTTGACTTTTGAAGCAGCAGATCATTGAAAAATATATCTCTGCAGGAATATGCACTTATACTAAGCTCAGGAAAAACAATAAGCTTTGCGCCGCCCGCAGCCGCTTCCCTTATACGGCGCTTGATCTCGGCAAGATTAAATGCTATATCGGCAACTTTGACTTCCGGAGTAACCGCCGCAACCTTTATAAAACCGTCTCTCATGCTCAATTCACCTCTAAAATACAGATATCTCTAATATAAATGTGCGGACAAAACAAGTAAAGCGGATATCGGGTTAATCGGGAAATAAAATTTCAGTATATACATACCGGCAGATAAGAATAACGAGCTGCGGCTAACGATCCGGCATCGAAAGAAAATCAAGAGAAAATAAAATAAAAAAAGTGCCTGCACCGCTCCTCAACAAGCAATACAAGCACTTTAGCAGCGCTACAAGGATTCGAACCTTGAAATGACGGAGTCAGAGTCCGTTGCCTTACCATTTGGCGATAGCGCTAAAATCAACATTGCAAATTATATCATAAAACAAAAAAACGTCAAGCAAAAAACAAAATAAACTAAAAAATATTTTGCAGCCTTTTATAGTCTTTTGCAGAGCTGCAAAAATCCACTGACGATAAGCTGCCTGTATAAGCATGCTTCAAGCATAAAATTTATGCCGAGCTCATCAAAAAATGCTAAGCATTTTAAGATGAACCCGGCAGATCATTACATTCCCTTTTATCTGATACCTACTGTCTGACAGCAATTTTCAGGCAGCCTATGACGCAGTATTACATCTTATCCGGTGCTGTGAAGCCGAGCATATGGATGCAGTCGTTCAGCACTCTCTTGGTCAGGCTAAGCATGCAGATATATCCTGCCTTCTTAAGCTCATCCTCCTCTGTGAGTATCTTCACATCATGATAGAAGGTATTAAAGGCATCAGAAAGCTCATATATGAACTGACATATCTTATGCGGTGCAAGCTGCTCCCACGCCGATGGAATAACCTCGTTGTATCTTGTAAGCACAAGTGAGAGCGACTTGACTGCCGGAATATCCGTTACAGCCTCAAGCTGTGCTTTAAGTCTTGCGTCGTCTGCATTTACAGCAGCATCAACAACAGACTCTCCGCACTTATTAAGAATGCTTCCGATACGAACTATGGTATAAAGTATGTACGGTCCTGTGTTGCCCTCAAAGCTTGTAAATCTGTCTATATCAAAGACATAGTCCTTGGAAGCCTGATTCTGCAGATCTCCGTATTTAAGCGCAGCAAGTCCTACTGTCTTGGCTATCTCGGCAGCCTCTGCATCCGAGATCTCGCTCTCATCTCTCGAAGCACGGATCTTATCATATACGGAATCGCATATCTCCTTGATAAGCAGTTCAAGTCTCATTACTCCGCCCGCACGGGTCTTGAAAGGCTTGCCGTCCTTGCCGTTCATGGTACCGAAGCCAAGGAAGCTTAAGCTCTCCTCAGGTCTTACTATTCCTGCTTTTCTCGCTACTCTGAAGAAGCTTGTATAATGCAGGCTCTGTCTCTTATCGGCAACATAAACATAAGCATCAGGCTTATAGAGAAGCTCACGCTCAACCAAGGTCGCAAGGTCCGTTGTTGCATAGAGGGATGATCCGTCTGATTTTCTCACTATGCACGGAGGAAGTTCCTTGGAATCTCCCTCTTCATTGACATCAACAACAAGCGCTCCCTGTGAATTGTAGGCAATGCCCTTGTCTATAAAGCTCTGCAGCATATCGGCAATATACTTCTGTACATCCGACTCACCCTTCCAGAGCTCAAAATGCACATCAAGAGCATCATAATTCTTCTTAAGGTCCTCCTTGGAAAGCTCCATGATACGCTTCCAAACCTTGGTACACTCCGGATCTCCGCTCTGCAGATCTGCAGTAGCCTTAAGTGCTCTTGCCTTAAATGCCTTGGCATCCTCTGTAAGCTCATTACTGTCGGGAAGCGTAGCCTTGGATTTGCCCGATGCAGCCGGATATATCTCTTCAAGATCCGCAAGAGTAAACTCTGTCTGATGTCTGTCCTTAAGTTCCTCTATAATAAGTCCCATCTGGAGTCCCCAGTCTCCGAGATGAACATCACCTATCATCTCGTTGCCGAGAGCAGCACCGATACGCTTTAAAGACTCACCGATAACAGCCGAACGAAGATGTCCGACATGGAGAGGCTTGGCAACATTAGCTCCGCCGTAATCCACCATTATCCTCTTAGGCTCATCTGTCTTGATAAGTCCGCTGTCCTCGCTCTTAAGCATCTCGCTCATGTATGAAGCAAGAAACTCAGGACTTACTGATATATTAATAAAGCCCGGCATGCAGGACTCTATCTTTGAAAATGCCGCATTGCCCGAGAGCTTCTCCACAACCTCATTTGCTATGTCTATAGGCTTCTTGTGCTCCTTCTTTGCAAGCGCCATGGCACCGTTGCACTGATACTCGCAAAGGTCGGGGCGGTTGCTGACATTGACACGTCCGCATTCTGCAGGATATCCAAGAGCCGCAAAGCCCTCTCCGCATATATTGTTAAGCAGGTCAATAATTCTATCTTTCATACGATCATCCTGTTTTACTTATACTTGTACGTGAAATGCCCGACTTAAAACTAAGTCGGGCACATGATCATCATAAACTGTCTTGTTCCGAAAGCGAAACCAAACAAGCAGGTCACATACCCGCCTATTAAATCAAGCCGTCAGATCAAACTCTCTTAAGATACTCGCTTGTACGTGTATCGATCTGGATCTTGTCTCCGATGTTAACAAAGATCGGAACCTTGATCTCGGCACCTGTCTCAACAGTAGCCGGCTTCATAACGTTAGTAGCTGTATCGCCTCTGAGACCCGGCTCTGTGTCTGTGATCTCAAGCTCAACGAACATAGGAGGCTCAACCGAGAATACATTGCCCTTGTATGAGCAAATACGGCACATCTCGTTCTCCTTAACAAACTTCATAGCATCTCCTACGAGCTCCTCGTTAAGTGAAAGCTGCTCATAGCTCTCCATATCCATGTAGATATACTGCTCGCCATCCTTGTAGAGATACTGCATCTCCTTTCTCTCGATAGGAGCCTGCGGGAATGACTCTGTAGGTCTGAATGTCTTCTCGACAACACCACCGTTGATAACATCCTTGCACTTTGTTCTTACGAAAGCTGCGCCCTTACCCGGCTTAACGTGCTGGAACTCCACGATCTGAAGAACCTTGCCCTCGATCTCGACTGTCATGCCGTTTCTGAAATCACCTGCTGATACCATATATAAATCCTCCAAATAAACTGCTGAATAATTCGCATATAATTTTAATTGAAATAATCCGTTATTGCAATACCTTTCTCTGCAAAGAAAGCCTTAATCACGGGCTTTTCAATAATTCTCTTGATCTTAATCTGTATTTCGTCGGTAGATCTGTCTATCGGTCTTACCAATATCGAATCGATGCCAGCCCTGTTTGCCCCTATAATATCCGTAAAGATCTGATCTCCGAAGAACAAAGTCTCATTCACGCTGCTGCCGCACATGGCAACAGCTTTGAGATACCCCGAAGCCTTTGGCTTATCTGCCTTAAACACATAAGGTACTCCGACCTTATCACAGAACATCTTAACTCTCGGTTCCTTGTTATTCGACACTGCACACAGACTAAAGCCCTTTGCCTTAAGCTTATTGATAAGCTCTGTACATACTGCATCCGCAGGCGCACCGTGAGGCACCATAGTATTATCTATATCAAAAAGTATCAGACGCTTTCCCGATGCAAATGCGGCATCGAAATCATAATCACGAATGCTCCTTATGTAATCCGACGGATACATAAACTTAAATAACTTCACTTAAAATGTCTCCGTCCTACTTCTTGAGGAGTTCTCCTATCTCCTCAATGAAGGTATTAACATCCTTAAACTCCCTATATACGCTCGCAAAGCGCACATACGCAACCTGATCGAGATCCTTTAATTTCTCCATGACAAGCTCGCCTATGAGTGCAGTTGAAAATTCACTGTCAACATTGGCAAAAAGTTCATTTTCGATCTCATCCACGGCTTTCTTGATCTGATCACGGGATATAGGTCTCTTGTGACATGATCTCAATATACCCGACTCGATCTTGGCTCTGTCATAGGCCTCTCGTGAATTGTCCTTCTTGATCACCATGACCGGCATGGTCTCAAGCTTCTCATAAGTCGTAAAACGCTTATCACAATTATCACATTGACGTCTGCGTCTTATAGCATTATTGTCATCAGCCGGTCTTGAATCAACCACCTTTGTGGCATCGGCTCCGCAATATGGACATTTCATTAATTACTCTCCTGCCTTTCCGAAGCCTGCCGGGATATCTATATTCATCTCGGCAACAGTCTGCTCCCAGCTGTCCTGCTTTGTTTCTGTGTTGTCGGATGAGCTTGTTCCTTCCTCCGGCAATGTATTATCTGAAAAAGTGTCATCCTTATGAGCTTCATCGCTTACTTCATTTTCTGCCTGAGAATCGTCCACGGCATCCCCCGCTGAAGCTGTGTTATCATCATGTGCCGCATCTTGCTCTGCACTCTGAGTTGATTCGTCAGTCTGACTGTTATCCTCATAACTTGTTCCGTCTGATGGCACCTTAATATCACTGCCATGTTCATAAGTATCTGAAGCGACAGTACCTTGCTGCCCCGCATCCGGATATGTCTCGACATTAGCTGCCGCAGAAGTAGCCGAAGTTTCAGAATAAGTCTGCTGCGGCGGCACAGTCCCATCATGAGAGCTGCCTGTCGGCGAAACATTTCCGGAATCAGGAAGCTGCCAGAGAGTATTGTCTGCATCCATATAGAAGATGATCATAGTACAGCTGATATACGGTGCTATCCAAAGCATGGAGACACAGCAGAAAAACATCAGCAGATACCAGAAGAAAAAGCTGAGATACATAAGCCAGAAGCCCTTGAGTTTCCTGCCCTTCATAAGCTCACGAGACTTTGAAAATGCGCTCCCCACCGTATTGTCCGGCTTATCCGCAATGATAAGCTTGGCAAACATAAACATCATTGCAAGATAGTAAGTCACAAACATACACAGCAGTGAAATGATTGCCGTTACCAGGATACTGAGATAAGTATGCTCTCCGACAAAAAATAAGGAAACAAAGAACAGAGTCCTCTGAACCGTATTGACAGCTGCAAAGATAAGCATAAGCGCAAATCCCGCAAGCACATAGCTGATGGTATTTGAGCCTGACTTAAATCCGTAAAACACATCCCCTATACCATACTTCATGCCACGGCATATATTAAGCATAAGCTTTGTCGAGCCTATCTCAAACCAAAGTGAAACTATACACGCCGCTATAAACAGCGCCAGCGAAGCCATCACTCCGATAACTACTTTAGGAAACGAAAAAACAATATTAAACGGAAGAAAAGTATTTAAAAGACCTGCATTGTATACTGTAAATACAACTCCGGCTCCGACAAGCAGCCACACGATAAGCTGTATAAGACTGCTCACAAAATAAGCTCCGATAACAGTACCGTAGCGTCCGAGCAGAGTACGTCTCGCAAGTGCCTTGCAATCCCTGACCTTGATCATATCCCGAACCTCCTTACAATAACTGTTCAAAAGTATAGAATAGCGCGTCCAGTCCTTCTGCCGCCCAGACTATCATGTAGAACAGCAGCATTATAAATATGATCAGACTGATAACTATAGCTATGATCGCAAGGATATTACCGGCAATTGCCTGATTACTCAGCTTATTATCCCCCCTCGAAAGCCACGCAAAGGTAATTGCCAAGCCTGAAAATATCGGTGTAGTAAACATCATAAAGCTGCCGAGGACTGCCAGAATTCCGAATATAAGTGATGCAAGACTTAAACCGTTAGAGCTTGCCTTGATATTGTTCATACAAATTTCCCTTCACAAAAAATGCGGCACGATACCGCCTATGAAAATATTATAACAGATAAAAACTTTTTCAAGGGAGTTTTTATCTGAAAGTGCAGCTTTTTCAAGGGAGTTTTTTCAAAAATCCAAACTTTTTCAAGGGAGTTTTCAGCTTCTGTTCAAAAATAGAGCTAGGCAGATACAGAACAGTACTATAATGTGAGCTTCCTAATCTTAAGTGTCCTTAGATACTGTTTCTGTTCCGTACTTATCCGATAGCTTTCAAGCGCTTTTTGTATTGTCTTGTTGTGAGTCCATGCTTCCAATCGCCTATTCTCAAGATAGGGCAGGATAGCATCATATTGCTTGGCAAGTGCCGTTGCAAAGTACCATGCAACAACCATCCTTATGTAATAGTCTTCTGAATCTATTGAAGCCACAAGCTCCGAATATTCCGGACTGAAATTATCATCAAGATAATATTTCATAAGCATATTAACAGCAAATCTTACGGTGTAAGTCCCTCCATCGGCAATCCAAAGCTTGCACTGCTCATCAAGCTGTGACAGATTTTTCTTAAAGCATTTCGGCGCCATCATATCGCAGGTAGCCCAGTTATCTACATAAGGTAAGAACTCATTCAAAGCTGTGATACATGCATCATATTCCTTGATATATTCTAACAAGAAACCATGCAGATTATTCTCCTCATAGTAATAATGAGGTAACACTGACAAAAACTCCTCTGCTTCATCTGTTCCCTTTAATTCTTTGGCAAGATCTCTGAGTTTCGGAGTACGAACACCGATTATACGATCTTTATCGACTGTCGGTATCAATTTACTGTGGAAATTTCTGTATGCAAGATCCTGCATTTCAAAAAGATGGTCTCTTATGTTCATTGTATCAACTCCGTTCACTTAACTTGTTATACATTACGATTATACTGTGTTAAGAGTTTTAATTGCAGAATACTTTTTATCTGAATTTCATAAATTTTCAATATACTTAATAAAAGTTAAAAGTCACGTATAATGAAATATGTTTATTAATTTTAGAAGCAGGCAGGTCAAATATTTTTATGAACGAAAACAGCAATAATCCTACGGAAGATAATACTGTAAATGAAGAAAAAACTTTAACTAAGGAAAATGCGGCAGCTCCCAAGATGAGAGCTGCTGTCGATCTCGGAAACGGCTCGGTACACCGCCTTTTATTAAAGCTTGCGGTTCCTACCGTTATCTCACAGCTTGTCAATCTCCTCTATAACATAGTAGACAGAGTTTATATCGGACATATCCCGTCTGAGGGTGTGCTGGCACTTACAGGTCTCGGGCTATGCATGCCTATACTTATGATAGTTACAGCATGTTCAAGTCTCATAGGAACCGGAGGTGCTCCGCGAGCCGCTATTTTCATGGGCAGAGGTGACAATGAACAGGCGGAGCATATACTCGGCAACTGCTTCAAGATGCTTATCATACTTGCATTGCTGCTGACTGTCGGAGTCGAAGCATTTGCAGTACCGCTGCTTAAGCTATTTGGCGCAAGCTCTGATACACTGCCTTATGCGCTCAGCTATCTGCGTATATACGCTGTCGGCACCATCTGCGTCATGATATCGCTCGGACTGAATTCATTTATAACAACTCAGGGCGCGACCTCTGTCTCTATGAAGACCGTGCTTATCGGCGCTGTCATCAATATAATCCTCGATCCTATACTGATCTTCGGTTTAGATATGGGTGTAAGCGGCGCGGCACTTGCCACCATCATCTCGCAATTTGTCTCCGCCATATGGGTACTCAAATACCTCACCGGCAGCAAGACTCAATTAAAGCTTAAGCTCAGCAATACCAAGCTGGACAAGGCTATAGTACTGCCGGTTCTCGCCCTCGGTGTAGCTCCGTTTATCATGTCATCTACAGAGAGTATACTCAACATTGCCTTCAACGCTTCTCTCTCACGTTACGGCGGAGATATAGCCGTAGGCTCTATGACCATACTCAGCTCCGTTATGCAGCTGCAAATGCTTCCCGTCCAGGGACTTGCACAGGGTGCCCAGCCTCTCATGAGCTATAACTTCGGAGCAGGCAAGCCTGACAGAGTCAAGTCCGCATTTAAAGCATTGCTTGTAACAAGCCTTGGCTACACCTTGATCTTCTGGGCAGCCGTACAATTATTCCCGGGAATATTTGTCGCTATATTCAATTCAAGCTCCGAAGAACTTATGCAGGCCGCTTCAAGAGCGTTACGCATATACATGGGCACGAGCGGACTCTTTGGTATACAGATGGCTGTGCAGATGTTCTTCACCTCACTCGGTGAAGCAAAGCTCTCGCTGTTCGTTGCAATACTCAGGAAGATCATACTGTTGATCCCGCTTATACTCATATTGCCGATATTCATGAGTGATAAAGTCACAGCCGTATTCCTCGCAGAGCCTATAGCCGATCTCATCTCCGTGATAGTATGTACTATGCTCTTCGCTGTGAATATCAGGAAGATATTGAATAAGGCGAGAAGGTAAGTGTTGCCTGTTGTGAATAATCTTTAGCTTTGCTTTCGATGGATAACTTATGATACAGGGAGTAATGAAAACACACATTTTCACTGCTCTCTGTATCTTTTTTATAATTAAAAAAGCTCTGTTTTGCTGTTCCAAAACCTAGTTCTTTAACTGTTCCGAAAGGTATTATTTCGGATCAACAGGTAAGGCTTACAGAAAGTCAAACGGTAAGACAATCAACGGTAAGAAGTACGGCTTCGACGAGGATGGTAAGATGCTCTTCGGTTATGTAGAGGAGAATTCTTACAACATCATCAACGATGACGAGGATCCGATCCTTAATGCTACATACTACTATGGAACAAACGAGGATGGAGCTCGTCACTCAGGATGGCTTCAGTACACAGACGCTCTTGCTGATCATGATGATGATTACTACTGGTTCTACTTCAACACATCTAACGGTAAGAAGGTTGTTGACCAGATGAAGTCAATCAACGGCAAGAAGTACAGCTTCGACAAAGACGGAATCATGGCATTCAAGTGGACAAAGGCTACAGTAGGTGGCGTTGAGACTACAACATGGTTCAACAAGCTTGATAACGGTGCACTTGCAAAGAATCAGTGGATCTGGAACAAGCCATATGAGGGCGCTGTTCTTCAGTCAACTCAGGATGATTACAGTGACGAGACAGAGAGATGGTTCCGTACAGATGCTTCAGGTTCTCTTATCAAGAACAAGACAAAGAAGATCAACTCTAAGTGGTATGTATTCGATGCAGACGGCGTTATGAGAACAGGTCTTGTTGTTCTTTCAGACAATGAGGGATCAGTAAGCGGTGCAACATTCGAAGAAGCATATGACATGGATGACATAACAAAGGATAAGATCATTGCTAAGAATCCTGGTAAGGCACTTCACTACTTCTCAGAAGATGAGGAGAAGGACGGTTCAATGAAGACAGGTACTATGAAGCTTGAGCTTGCTGATGATGAGTACACATTCTGCTTCACAAAGAACACAGGTGCTGCTAAGAACGGTTATGATTCTTCTTCAAAGAAGATCTACAACTCAGGTATCCTTGAGAAGGCCGGAGATGACAAGTACACAGTAGTTACAGATAATACAACAGGAAATGATTACCTTGTTGGTTCAACAGGATCAGTTGTTAAGACTGTAAACAAGTACAAGGATGCTAATGACAAGTATTATGTATACCTCAAGGCTGATGATGGATCATGGGATATCTATGAGACATATGATGAGGAAGTAGCTAAGAAGGCAGTTAGCGCTAAGTCAGTTGCTGGTCTTGCTAAGATTACTCACGTTGGTCATGGTGCATAATTAAATCTATAATTCATATTGAATAAGATTTGGGGAGAGTCCGAAAGGGCTCTCTCTTTTGCGTTTACGCGCCATGGGCATGCTCGGTTTTTCTATAGTTCCTGATAAAAACATACACTCATTCAGAAGTTAGCAAATGAGCAACCTAATCGATATAAAAAATAACGTTTTACTAACTCACGTTGACTTTTCTCCCATGAGTGGTATAATTGTACTGCGCAAAACTATAAGGAGGTGACTGACATGAAGAGTACAGTCGTTCGTTTGGAAAGTCTCTCTATTGAGAACTTTAAGAATGTAAAGGCAGGTCAGTTGAGTTTTGCAAATGGCAGAAAAGCTTATAAAACTAGCGTTTTGGGATTATATGGTCAGAATGGTTCGGGAAAAACGGCGCTGATTGACGCTATTGAATTGCTGCAACTTGCGCTGAAAGGACAGGCAATTCCTGTGAAATTTGCTGACTATATTAATGTAGAATCCGGGAATGCCGTTCTTCATTACGAGTTCTCAATCGCTGCTGATACTGTCAAGTATCAGGCTTTTTACGATTTCAAACTCAAGGCGGAAGTTATTGAAACAGCCCAGAACCTGGCAATCAGTGATGGAGAGGAAGTTCATTATCGGCCAGTTATTACAGAAGAGCTTCTTAGTTATTCCTATGAAGACGAACAGACAAAAGTGCGCAAAAGTCCACTGATCGACACCTCAACGCCTAAGGTATTTGTACCAGTCGGAAAGTATAATTGCCTTATTGGTAAAGATAAGGACAAGGCAATGGATCTGTTGGTAGAGAAAAAAATGGCTGCGGGGACATCCAGATCATTCGTTTTTTCCAGAGAACTGCTTACAGCAATGAGAAGCAATACAGACGAGAAGAATAATTCAGACTACCGGCGTCATATGTTGCTGATTGAAAGCCTTGTAAGATACGGTAACTTTGAACTATTTGTTATCAATACAGCTAATTCAGGTATTATCAGCATGAATATGCTTCCGCTTTCGTTTAAATATGAAAATGGATCCAATGGAGCTGTAGGCAATATTCTGATTCCGTTGGAAGAGGCAACTCCGATTCCTGAAGATGCCGTTTCAATGGTTAATCAGGTTATCTCAAACATGAATGTTGTCCTGTCTCAAATCGTCCCTGGGCTTACTATTCGTATAGAATCTCTCGGCGAAATGGTATTTGCAAATGGGAAAAAGGGTGTCAAGATTCAGCTGATGTCCCTAAAAAACAAAAAGGCCATTCCGTTGAAGTATGAATCAGAGGGTATCAAAAAGATTATTTCAATTCTTCAGCTACTCATCGTCGTTTATAATCGTTCATCTATTACTGTAGCGATCGACGAGCTGGATGCGGGGATATTTGAATATCTGTTAGGTGAATTGCTTCGAATTATATCTGAAAAGGGTAAGGGTCAGTTGATTTTTACTTCACATAATCTGCGACCTCTTGAGACTCTGGATCGTGGGTTTATTGCATTTACTACTACTAATCCATCTCACAGATATATTCGTATGAGTAACATCAAGGATAGTAATAATCTTCGTGATTTCTATTTCAGAGACATCATTCTGGGTGAACAGAGTGAGGAAGTCTACGATTCGACAAATAATGCTGAAATTGCATTAGCTTTCCGGGAGGCAGGTGAATTCAGTGGCACGTAAAAAGATCGTGCTTGTACTTGTCGAAGGACCTTCCGACGATACAGCGCTAGGCGTTATACTGAGCAGACTGTTTGACAAGAACAAGGTGCATATAGAAATTATGCACGGTGATATAACTGCGAATTATTCCATTGAACCCAATGATATCGTAAGTGCACTTGGGGATATCGTAAGGGAATATGCAAATGCTATGCATTTTTCTCAAATTCATTTCCAACAGGTTATTCATATTGTTGATATGGATGGAGCATATATTCCTGAAGCTTTCGTGATAGAAAATCCTTCGGCAGTAAAACCGGTTTATACGCTGACGGAGATCCAGACAGCAAGGCCGGATCAATTGATTCTCCGCAACAAGCACAAGCAGGAGAAACTGAATCGTATCAGCAATTTAAAGAAAGTATGGGTATCAGTTCCTAATCAGGCATATTATATGTCGAGCAACCTCGACCATGTTTTATATGGAAAAATCAACAGTACAGATGAGGAAAAAGAAAATAATGCTTATGCTTTTGCAAGAAAGTATAGAGATGACGTGGATGGATTCCTGGACTTTATTTCCGATTCGGACTTTTCTAAAACCGGAGATTACAAAGAATCATGGGAATTCATTAAAAAAGAACATCATTCACTGGAAAGATATTCAAACTTGGGTATCTGTTTTGCAGACATCAGGAAAGAGCGTATCGAACAGCAAACCATAAATAAAACTGATATCTGATGGATAGTTACTAAAACTAACAAACTACTATTGTTAACAAGAGCATAGATTGAGAGGTCTGTGCTCCTATTAATTGATAAAAAATGTTATGATCTAATTGATCTCAAAAGTTTTATGGAGAGTTCCTGCGATTAGCCCACAGAAACCACACTCCACTAAACTTTGAATATCTGAATTTAATTTATATCAAACAGCAAAACGTCATTTCGATTTTTAGCTAAGGCAGCCAAATCTGCGGTAAAACCACTAACACTAAAGATGGCATACCATACAGTACGTCTGTCCTTATTCCAATCAACAAGCCGTGCTTTATTTTCAAGTGCGGTAAGGACATTGACACCTACCGGTTCTTTCCAATATTTGCACTCTCCAAGCAGGATATTGTTGTTGCTTTCAGCATCAAGTGCAACCACATCTATTTCATTATTAACATTATCCCACCAACGTCCGACTTTTCCGACTGTAAAAGGTATAGTGCCGTCAATTACTTTATCCCATATCATTTCACGGCAGATATCTTCAAAGACATAGGCTACATGGGCATCAATAAATTTCTGCTTTAATTTAGTTAACACAAATTGCTTTTCGCCTCGCTCGAGATAACTGCGATACGGATATACAAATCTAAACCAGAATCTGATAAAGTTGTCCTTGATCTTGTATAATCCCTTTTTACTTGTATCAGGATTTTTCTCTGTAACAGGAATCTCTCTTTCAAGTATATCTAACTCTATAAGTGTATGCAGATATTTTGGCAGAGATGTCTGCGGTATCTCCATAAGAGAAGCTATTTTACCGGGTTTTGTATTTCCTGCTGCTATTATTTTGATAATAGAAAAATAATTTCCGATGTCATATACCTCATTCTGAAGCAAGAATGTCGGCTCTTCATACAAAAATCCACTTGTGTTCAATATGTGCTCAGATATTGATATATAGATATCGTTTTGTTTTCCGAATAGTTCTATATACTTCGGCACACCGCCGGTAACAGCATAATGTTCAATTAATTCACGTTTGTTAATGTCAGGATAAAACTCGTTATAGTATTTAAAAGGTATAGGCTTAAGTTTGATCTGAGCGGTACGGCGTCCGTATAGAGGACTGGTATAATGTAAAGTCTGAGACTCCATCATAGTTATCAAAGAACCGCATAGAATAAGCATAATATTGTTGTTCTTCAGTATATTATCCCAAGCTTTTTGTATAATAGATGGGAATGCCGAATTAGTCTTTCCAAGATACTGAAATTCGTCAATGACCAATATAAACTTATCAGAGCTTTTTCTACTTGCAATGTATTCAAATAAGCTTATCCAGTCTGAAACCATTGCATTTTTCATCAAAGAATCATCAAAATAATCCGCAATCATGGTTCTGAACGCATCTCTATTCTGACTTTCTGATTCTTCCGTGGCTAAGAAGTATAGTGCAGATTTGTCCTTGATAAACTCCTGAATAAGCGCAGTCTTACCAACTCTACGCCTTCCGTACAGTACTACCATCGACTCACGATTTGATGCATATTCCTTGTTTAGTACATTCAACTCATTTTCTCTGTCAATAAATTGCTTCATAATCCACCCATAAGCTTGAAATGAAAAATATTATTCTGATAAGCATTATACTTCAAAGCATAATATTAATTCAAGTGGGTGAAACATATTGTTCTTAACCTCTTGAATAAAGCTTGATCTTACAAAATGGGATTCATTATTGCAAAACGGAAGGAAAGTATCGCACATGATATTAAGGAAGGTAAAGCGCATTTCGCTGAACATGATTTGTTAGAGGTGGACTGATGAGATTGCTGTGAGAATTGTTTCATGTAATCGAGTAGGAGGCGGTCAGTCACCGCCTCCTACTCGATCCGTTATGGCAAGGTGGCTTATGCCTTAGTCCGGCTTCCGCCTATTAACACCGTCTATTCCAATGAGCATAATTTGCCGGAGGTGCGCTGATACAACTGACGTGAGATTTAATGATTAGAGCTTCAAATCTTTTTAGCATCGAAAGATTATTTTTCTCTGAAGTTTCATCGTTCTTCCGTATCATTTCATCCAGATTCCGGATAAATGATTGTTCGCATTCCGGATTATTTTCATACTGTGCAATGATATTTTCAAATAGTTCTTTTAAATCGTAGTTATGAATTTGCTCGATATCTTCGGGATATTTTGTTTCTTTAAGTTTCCATTTTTTCATTTCTTCATAGCCACTTTATAATGTTTTTATAATGTTAAGCAATG
>JAUNWP010000069.1 GCA_030540255.1 Eubacteriales bacterium
TCTCTACACCTTGGCAAGTACTTTTTTGATATTTTTGTAACTTATTTGTTATTTTATTGTCATTATAAGTATTTGGTATGAAAACTATTCTATAATACCCTGTAAGTATCATATACTTTACTATTATGTATTTTTATTAATACAATCATGGTGCTATTATAAAGACAACAAAAGAAAACAATTTCTCACATAGAAAGGAGATATATCATGACAAAGTTGGCAAGATTTCTCAGAGATTATTACAGAATGTGCGGAATGGAGAATAAATAAAGCTGAGATCAAGATCAAGGAAGTTCTTATTCCTATCATCTTCGGATACTGATATGAGAGCAGTTTTATCCGGTGTATAGTTTTCCAATAGGAATACTGTTTAACTCTTATATGTATGTATCAATGGCGATATAAAATCATAGTCTCAGTGCTCAGCATTTATTTTTAAGAGGGTTATTGAATTGAATAGGTATATTAATTAAGGCCTCACCCGATATCAGACGGATGAGGCCTTATAATTTTATTATTTTATATTTATTCGATTACAGAACTACTTTTACGAAATTCTTCTTTCCTCGCTTAATGATAACACCATCAGCTTCAAGCTCTGCTTTTTTGATCACAGCCTTGCTGTCTGTTACCTTAACATCTGCTACAGATACTCCTCCCTGCTCAACATTTCTTCTCGCATCTCCTCTTGATGAGCAGAGTCCCGTATTAACGAGTACGCTGATTAGATCGGCATCTTCACCATTCATATCTGCATCTGTAAGATTATATGTAGGCATATTCTCAGAGCTTGCTCCGCTGAATACAGCCTTGGCTGCTGCTTCCGCCTTGTCAGCCTCTTCCTTACCGTGTACAAGCTCTGTAAGCTCATGCGCAAGGATCTCCTTGGCCTTATTAAGCTCAGCACCCTCCCAGCTCTCCATTGACTTGATCTGCTCAAGCGGAAGGAAGGTAAGCATCTTGAGACACTTTAATACATCAGCATCATTGATATTTCTCCAGTACTGATAGAACTCATAAGGGCTTGTCTTCTCAGGGTCGAGCCATACGGCACCGGATGCGGTCTTGCCCATCTTCTTGCCTTCGGAATTAAGCAGAAGTGTAATAGTCATTGCATGTGCATCCTTGCCCAGCTTCTTTCTGATAAGCTCGGTTCCGGCAAGCATATTTGACCACTGATCATCTCCTCCGAACTGCATATTGCAGCCGTAGTCCTGGAACAGTCTGTAGAAATCATATGCCTGCATGAGCATATAGTTAAACTCAAAGAAGGTAAGTCCCTGCTCCATTCTGTTCTCATAGCAGCGGGCAGCCAGCATCTTATTAACGCTGAAGTGCACTCCGATGTCTCTGAGGAATTCTATATAATTGAGATTAAGCAACCAGTCAGCATTATTTACCATAATTGCATCCGACTTGTCGTTTCCGAAATGGATGAATCTCTCCATCTGCTTTCTGAAGCAGTCACAGTTGTGCTGAATAGTCTCGACTGTCATCATCTTACGAAGATCTGTTCTTCCCGACGGGTCGCCTATCATTCCTGTACCGCCGCCGACAAGTGCAACCGGCTTATTTCCTGCCTGCTGAAGTCTCTTCATAAGGCAAAGCGCCATAAAGTGTCCTACATGCAGACTGTCTGCGGTAGGATCGAAACCGATATAGAAGGTAGCCTTACCTTCATTAACCATCTTCTTTATGCCTTCTTCATCGGTTACCTGAGCGATCAGTCCACGCTCTACAAGTTCTTCATATATACCCATTTTTCTGTTCTCCGTAAAATGTTTTATTGTTTTTTGCTAAGTCTCTGCCGTATTATTTGATCATAATACCGTTAACATCAAACTGATGTCCATCCGGATTATATCCTGAATCAAGCCTTGCTCCGCTTTGATCCATATAGTAGGTCTTGCCGTTAACCACCACATACCCTGTCTGCATGATACCGCTTTCATTGAAGTAATACCACTTCTCGTTAACATTATTAAATCCGGTCTTCATGGCACCTGTATTGATATCGGTATAATACCACTTTCCCGAATCCGCAACCCATCCGTAGCTCACGAAACCATTGGCATCAAAATGATACCACTTTCCGTCGATCCTGTCCCAGCTGTTTTTCGGCTGAGTACCGTTGGCATAGCGATATATCCACTTATTACCGTTCCTTATCCAACCGCTCTGCGACTGATTTGTCGTATTGATCGGTACTCCTCCCGGTCCTATCTGAGTGTTTGATCCGCCTCTGTCATATGTAGTTGTCTTAACGCTTCCGTCCGGACCTATAGTCGTGGTTGTGTAAGTATAATTACTGCCCGGTCCTGCCGGAACATAATAAGTATTACCGTCACTTCCCGTTGTCGGAACGTATATCGCACCGGAGCCCGGCTCACCGTGACTCACATCATCTGATGTAACGGATACCGTGTTGCTTTCTCCGGACCAGGTACTCTTATCTCCTCCGACAAACAACGCTCTAATCTTATATTTATACTGTCCCTTTGATGTAAATGTAAATGAATAGCTGTCATCTGAGGTCTTGACCGTCTTGTAGTTATCACTCCATATTCCCGAGCTTTTGCGTGAAAGCTTGAGCTCATATTTATCAACAGTAAGAGCTCCCGAATCACCCATCGACCAGCTGCAGTCACCATCTGTAGTAATCGACACAGAAGAAAAAGGCACAGCTATCTCTGCCGCATACGAATATATCGCGGTGCTCGCAAGTGTTGCAGCAAACAAACTCGCTGCCGCGCAAAAGCCTCTCAGCTTATTGGAAGATCTGCTTGTTTTCATCATCCCTTCTCCTTTATCTATACTTCTACGTACTTGTAATTTTTATCACGAAATCAAGCAAAAGTACAGTATAGGCTTAAAAAAGAATGTGCCTCGGCACATTCTCGCGCCGAGCGCGGTCGCCTGCGACAGTTTTCTCCTTCGCGCGAGTGCGCATCCCGCGGAGCGTTTTTTATCGATTAAAGCCGGAGTGCAGTCGTTTTACAGCTGCTTGCAGCTTAGAAAACGACTATAGGACGGCTAAACGAAAATGAGCACAAAGCTTCGAAAGAAGCGGGTGCGAATTTTCGTAGGATAGCGGGAGTACGCAGTACGAAGCTATCCGTATTTAATCGATAAGAGTAGGGCGCAATCTCCTATGAGTTAAAAATCCCCTCCCGTCAGGCTTTATGCCCGTAAGGAGGGGATCATCAATCTTGAACTGTTATGCCTTTACGGCTTTTTTTCTTGCAGCAAGCTGCCAAACAATAATGATTGCAAATATTGCAACTCCGATTATGTCTGTTATCGTGGACGGATTGACAAGCATCAAACCGCCGAAAAGCATAATAATACGCTGCAGCCAGTTAAGCTCTGTCACAAGATATCCCGAAAGTCCTGCCGCTATACCGCAGATTCCTACAAATGAGGTAACAACGATACGAACAAGCTGTATCGGTCCTGTCACATCAACAAGAACCATTACCGGATTCATTGCAAGCATATACGGAACTATGAAAGCAGCTATTGCAAGCTTTGTTGCATTAAGTGCCGTCTTCATCGGATCCGCCTTGGCTATAGCCGCTCCTGCATATGCAGCAAGTGCTACCGGCGGAGTAATATCCGCTACTATACCGAAGTAGAATACAAAAAAGTGTGCCGCTATTGTCGGAACTCCCATACGGATAAGTATAGGTGCACAGGTAGCTGCCATGATGCAGTAGTTTGCTGTTGTAGGAACTCCCATGCCGAGTACTATACAGCATATCATGGTAAGTATAAGTGCAATGATAAGACGGTTGCCTGCAATTGCAACTATACCGTTGATGAGCACATTTGCAAGTCCTGTCATGGTGATAACACCGCTTATGATTCCTGCGATACCGCAGGCTGCCGCTACCGAGATCGAACCCTTTGCTCCCGATGCAAGTGCATCAAGTATGGTTGACAGACTCATGCGATGCTCCTTATCGAACATACTTACAGCGATAGCCGCAACTATGGATATAGCAGCTGCAGTCTGAATAGTCTTGATGTTTGTAGTAACAAGGAAGATCAGTATTATAAGCGGAAGCAGGAGGTAGAGCTTCTTGGCAAGATTTGAAAACTTAGGAAGCTCCTCTTTCGGAATACCGTTAAGATTGTTTCTCTTTGCTTCAAGATGCACCGATATGAATATACCGGTGAAATACAATACGGCAGGAAGTATCGCTCTCGAAATAATACTGCTGTACGGAATGCCTACGATATCAGCCATCAGGAATGCCGCCGCGCCCATGATAGGCGGCATGATCTGTCCTCCCGTAGAGGCCGCTGCTTCAACAGCTCCTGCAAATTCTCCCTTGTATCCGGTCTTCTTCATCATCGGAATCGTAACCGAACCGGATCCTACGGTATTGGCAACAGAGGAACCCGATACCATTCCCAAAAGTGCCGATGAAACTACGGCAACCTTAGCCGGTCCGCCGGCAAACGCACCTACGAGTGCATTTGCACAATCAATAAAGAAGTCCGATATACCGGTCCTCTCAAGAAAGGCACCGAATATGATGAATATAACGATGAACTTCGAGCAGGTATTTACAGGAGTCGAAAGCACGCCCTCCTTTGAATAGAAGAGAAGTCTGACCGCATAATTAAGTCTCTTTGCAAATGTCGGATTGGAAAGGCCTACGGTAAGCGCATATATAACGAAAGCTCCCGCAACGATAAGTATAGGAATACCTACCGATCTGCGGCAGACCTCACCAAGCGAAAGTATACCGATGGCACCTATAACGATCTGGTATGTGGCAAACTTACTTCCCTGCTGAATAATATCTATTGCGTTGAAAGTAAAATATAAGAATGCGCCGGTTCCCAATATCATGAGTATGATATCGTATACCGGGATGTAATTGGCCTTCTGTGTTCCTTTTCTGAGCGGGAATACAAGATAACCAAGGAAAACTATGCACGCCATAAATGATGTAAGACGTACTTCCTCAAGGAAGGTTCCCCAGAGCGTAACATATATACAGAAGCAAGCAAATAATACCAAGAGTCCGTTTACTACTACCTTTGGTGTTCCTTCCCAGATTCGTACATTTGACTCTCTGTCAAACTTCTTCATTACATCGTCTACGCTGCTGTGTATATCCTCTTTGGAAACAGCTGCCGTATTGACAGTCATATCGGAATTTGTTTTGTTCTCGTTGTTGGTATTGCTCATTAGATATCCTTGTCGGAAAAAATAAAGTTTAATATTTCTGTCACACAGCCCCAAATACCGTCTTAAGACGATATTCGGGGCTTAATCAATATATCAAATCCACTTTACTGCAATACAGCTTACTGTGTATCTACAGTTACGCCCTTCTCCTCGAAGTACTTAGCTGCACCTGCATGGAACGGAGCTGTCATACCTGTTGTGGCATTCTCAATGCTGAGCTCTGCTCCCTTTGCATGCTCTCCGCTGATTGCTTCTGCATTCTCATATACAGCCTTTGTAAGATTGTATACATCATCCTCTGAAGCGTCTGCTGATACGATAAGTGTAGCCTTAACTGTTACAGTATTGATGTCCTCTTCCTGCTTAGGATATGTTCCTGCCGGAATAGCAAGCTCTGTATAGTATGGGCAGTCAGCCATGATCTTCTCTGCATACTCGCCCTCGATCGGTACAAGATATGCATCATTTGTTGTCATAAGCTCTGTGATAGCCGGTGTAGGAGCACCTGCAACCATGAATGCAGCATCGATCTTGCCGTCCTTAAGTCCCTCTGCGGAATCTGCAAAGCTTAAGTACTGAGCCTTGATATCATTCTCTGTAAGACCTGCTGATTTAAGCACATCCACAGCGTTGAAGTAAACACCCGATCCCGGAGCACCGATAGATACTGCCTTACCCTTAAGGTCAGCCGGGCTCTTGATCTCAGGATCCATTGTTACAAGCTGAACTGTCTCTGCATAGAGGCCGCCTACTACTCTGAATGTATTGAGAGGCTCACCGTCAAATGCCTTTGTTCCTGTCCATGCATAAGCCATAACATCAGACTGAACTGTACCTAACTGATAGTCGCCTGCATCGATACCCTGGATATCAGCCTTTGATCCGTCTGTAGCAACTACGGTAACATCGATTCCGCCGTAATTCTTGATATACTGTCCGAGTACTCCGCCGAATGCATAATAGGTACCGGATGTTCCGCCTGTTCCCATTGTCATCTTGCCTGTTACCGGAACAGAAGCAGCTTCGCTTGAAGCCTCAGCCTGAGCATCTCCGCCTGCAGCAGCTGTTGTTGTTGCTGTGTCTGATGATCCGCATGCAACAAGTGACAGCGCTAAAACGGCTGCTGTTGCAAGTGAAAGAATCTTCTTCATAATTTTCTCCTTTTTAAAATTAAAGTACAGTAACGGAAAGTACGATTTCCTCGCACCTCGTTACTCCTTCGTGGCTTTGATGTTGACATTATAGTTTTCTATAGGTTTTTTGTCAACAAACTATGCCCGGGTATATGCATATTTACTAATTGATATTCATAAAAATGCAAAGAGTATCCATATCGTTCTGATATGGATACCCAATAAGACTTTTTTTATTTGATTATTAAACTATAATACCTAAAAAACACATTTAAAGCCACAGCTTCGCTTCATCGCTTTCCGAAGCCTTGCTTTATAAGTGCTCCGGCAATAATAGTCACATATCCCGCAACGCTCAGTGCATCAGGGACCTCCCCGAAGAAGATAATTCCGAGTATGGCTGCAAATATGATCTGTGTATAGCCGTATATTGATACAACTCTTGTCTCTGCAGCTGAATATGATAAGGTAACCGAAAATTGTGCTATTGCCGCACTTATGCCCACACACATAAGTATCATAAGATCATGCACGCTTACATGGATTCCTTCATATATAGAAAAAGGCGT
>JAUNWP010000070.1:0-1451 GCA_030540255.1 Eubacteriales bacterium
GTGCTGTGCTCTCCGAAGTACGCTCCGCCTATAAGCTCACGGACTATGATAAAGTCTATTCCCTTATCAACTATAGACTCCTTGAGCGGTGATGCCGCCTTAAGCTGAGGCCATATCTTGGCAGGGCGGTTGTTGCAGTAAAGTCCCATGCCTGCACGAAGTCTGAGCAAGCCCTTCTCTGCACGCTTTTCGCCCGGAAGTCCCTCCCACTTAGGTCCTCCTACGGAACCCATGAGTACGCTGTCGCTCTCAAGGCATTTATCAAGCTCTGACTGCGGAAGCGGATCTCCGAACTTATCTATGGCAGAGCCTCCCATATAGGTCTCTGTATAGTTAAATGTATGTCCGTATTTCTCCGCTATCTTATCGAGCACTCTTACAGCCTGCTCAACAAATTCAGGACTTGCACAGTCTCCTCTGATCAACGCTATATTTTTAATCATTTTTATACCTCTATGTGTCTAGGCTGATTTATTATTATATTTCATATCAGCCATTTTCTGTTTTTTATTATTATTTTCCCGTCAGGCACTGACTATCCTGCCTGCAAGAGCACTTGCCGCTGCCGATTTCGGTGAAGCAAGATATATCTTGACCTTTGATGTACCCATACGTCCGAGGAAGTTGCGGTTGTTGGTTGCAACGACCACCTCTCCGTCTGTCATGATACCTCCCGTGCGTCCGCAGCACAATCCGCAGCCCGGATGTGTGATTATTGCTCCCGCATCCGAGAGTATATCCAAGGTTCCGTCTCTTAATGCCTCAAGGTATATCTTACGGCTTGCCGGAGTTACTATGAATTTGACAAAATCCGCCTTGTGCTTACCCTTCATGACCTCTGCCGCCGCGTGAAGGTCCTCAAGTCTGCCGTTGGTGCAGGAGCCTAAAAATACCTCATCCACAGCTATATCTCCCAATTCGGATATAGGAAGCACATGGTCTACATTTGAAGGAACCGCAACATTCGGCACAAAATCCTCGGCACGGTAGTTAAGCACCTGCTCATACTCAGCATCCGCATCTCCGAATAAGCTCTGCTGATATTCATCAAGCTCTATGCCGCAATACTCAGCCGTTTTGGCATCCGGTGCCATGAGTGCGCATTTTGCGCCTGCCTCTATGCCCATATTTGAGATGGTCATACGTGAAGCCACACTCATATTATCTATGGTATCTCCAGCAAATTCAAGTGACTTATAGGTAGCGCCCGCTGCGGTAAGATCTCCTATGATCTTAAGTATGACATCCTTGGACATTACATTGTCCGGAAGCTTGCCGTTGATATTGATCCTGATAGTTGCCGGAACTCTGACCCATAGCTCGCCTGTTCCGAGTATGGACGCCATCTCCGTATATCCTATTCCTGTCGAAAAGGCTCCGACACAGCCGTAGGTCGTTGTGTGGCTGTCTGTTCCGAATACCACCTGACCGGGCTTCACATAGCCCGCCTC
>JAUNWP010000070.1:1551-3897 GCA_030540255.1 Eubacteriales bacterium
GCTTTCACGGTCACTATATCGCCCGGCTTAACACTTCGGCCTGCGCTGTGACTGAATATTTTTTCTATTATTGTCTGTCCCATGCTCAATTCTCCAAGCCGTTTCTGCGGCGCATAGCCTTGACCAGTCCGCCTGCATCGATTATCTCCAGCAGATTATCCGGAAGCGAAACTATATGATACTTCTTACCATTATAATCTATTGCTTCATTTACGTTTACACTTATCTCGTCGCCCTCGGATACTGCATCAGGAAGCTCGCTGTTTTCGATAAGCAGCAGTCCGTTGTTGATCGCATTGCGGAAAAATATTCTTGCAAAGCTCTTGGCGATAACGCATTTTACTCCGAGCGCCTTAACCACCTCCGGCGCCTGCTCTCTGGAGGAGCCGCAGCCGAAATTATTGCCTGCGACTATTATGTCTCCCGGCTGTATCCTGCCGGCAAGCTCAGGTCTCAATGGTGAGAAGGCATAGGGCTTCATCTCATCTATAGTCTTAAATACCAAGTATTCCGTAGGAAGTATAATGTCTGTGTCTATATCGTCACCGAGGCACCATACCTTGCCTGTAAATGTTTCCATATCCCGTTCCTCTTAATCCTGCGCAGTCACTATCTCTCCTGCGATTGCCGAAGCAGCAACCGTAGCCGCCGAAGCAAGGTATACATAGGAATCTCTGTGTCCGGCACGGCCCTTGAAGTTTCGTGTACCTGTGGATATAAGTACCTCTCCTTCTCCGATAACACCCTGGCAGGCTCCCCAGCATACCGAGCAGTTCGGATTCATCACTATTGCTCCTGCCTCTATAAAGGTATCTATAAGTCCCTCGTCCATAGCCTGCTTATATACATCACGACTTGCCGGAACTACCATAAATCTTACATCACCGTGTACATGCCTGCCCTTGACTATGGCAGCACCTACTCTTAAGTCCTCTATGCGTCCATTATTGCAGGAGCCCAAGAATGCCTCGTCTATTTTTACACCCTTTGCCTCATCGGCCGGAACCACATTGTCAACAAAATGCGGCTTGGCAACTATAGGCTCGATCTCGGCAAGATCTATATCATATACCTGCTCGTAAACAGCATCCGCATCCGGTGCAAATACCGCCTTGGGCTGTCTGTCTCCGTGCTCCTTAAGATAATCAAAGGCGATCTCGTCAAGCTCCATAAGACCTGTCTTGGCTCCTGCCTCAACACAGAGATTGCATATCGAGATACGTCCTGCCATATCTATACTGTGCAGTCCGTCTCCTCCGAACTCCATTGCCTTATAGTTTGCGCCGTTTGCACCTATACGTCCTATGATCGTAAGTATCAGATCTCTTGCGTACACTCCGTCACGAAGCTTGCCATGCAGATTGAATCTGAGTGTCTCCGGAACCATCACCCATGAGGTACCTGTTACCATTGCATAGAGATAATCTGTGCAGCCCACTCCGGTTCCGAAGGCACCGAGCGCACCGTAGGCACAGGTATGTGAATCCGCCCCGAATATAAGCTCACCCGGGCGCACATGCTTTTCCATCATTATCTGATGACAGACTCCCTCGCCCTCATAAAATTTTATTCCGTGTTCTTTCGCAAAATCGCGCATCTTCTTCTGTGATGCCGCTGTTTTGACACTGTCTGCAGGTACATTGTGATCTACTATCCACACAAGCTTATCAATGTCCGCTATATGTGGATTCTTAAGCTTATTGTACATATCGATGGTAAGATGTGTTGTACCGTCATTGCTCATAAGACGGTCAAGTGTGACCGTCTCTATATCGCCGGCATGTGTCTCCGGCTTTCCTGCCGCAAGTGCTATTATCTTCTCGGCTATCGTCATTCCCATACTGCCGCCTCCTTACTTATTGAGCGAGGCGATAAGTCCGCCCTGATCCAATATCTTCTGCATCTGAGCAGGCAGTCTGGTACAGCTGTATTCTCTGCCACCCGTAGTGATAATGCCTTCCTTGAGGTCAAGCTCCATCTCGTCGCCCGCCTCCACGGCATCATACAGCTCTCTGCATACGATTACCGGAAGTCCGATATTGATCGCATTGCGATAGAATATCCTTGCAAATGACTTGGCTATAACAGCCTTGACTCCGAGTGCCTTAAGCACTGCCGGAGCCTGCTCCCTTGATGATCCGCAGCCGAAGTTTTCATCCGCAACCACATAGTCACCCGGCTCTGCCTTTGCGGCAAATTCCGGATCAAGCGACTCGAAGGTATGCTCCTTCATCTCTTCGACAGACGGAAACAGCAGATATTGAGATGCGATTATCTGATCTGTATCAACATCCTTATAAAAACGAAATATTTTGCCCATTAATACACCCCTGTAAATGAATCAAA
>JAUNWP010000070.1:3997-6721 GCA_030540255.1 Eubacteriales bacterium
CTGTATACGATTTTGTACACAGTGCGGTTCATATTTATTCCTTATTATGCTCGCTCTGACAGACACAGGCACATCTGTCCCGTATCAATCCCGATTCGGTTCGTGCAGTGTCCGGTAGCCTCTGTCTGATGCAAACATAGCTTTTACAAACTCAGCAGCATGGCTGAGTCCTTTTTCAGTCCTTACTCCCGCTGTCGGAAGCCTCATCCTCTTTCACTTCGGCTTCCTCAGCACCTTCCGGCTCGATATCGGCAGTTTCGTCACACTCCGGCTCATCATACTCTGCCTCTGTCTGATCGATGATAACAAATTTGTTGTCATCCTCATCCTCAGGCTCTTCCTCGCTGACTAAGCTCTCGTCTATATTGAACCTGTCGGCAAGCTTCATGAAATTATCAAGCTCCTCGTCGCTGAGACTCTCGATAAAAGCACGGAACTTCTTCTCGCTGCGTGTCTCCTTTCTGTAGGAGTCGATATATCTTCCGGCAAGCTCTGTATTATATACCTTGCCTGCCGCATCCATATACTCTACAAGTCCCTTGTCCTCAAGCCTGATAAGATACTTCTCCATCTTGGACGGCTTAAGATCGAAGCATTCGCAGAGGTCATAGAAGCCCGGCTCCTCGATCTGTGAGATAACATCCAGTATATCTCTCTCGATTCCCGAGATCTCAAGCTTAGGTCCGAGACCGAACTGCGCAAGCACGTCAAGCATCTTCGGTGTATATTTTGATAAAGGATCATATAACTTTTTTTTCATAAAAAATGTCCCCTTTCGACATTATGAAACGCTTTATTGATCAAAACAGCTCTGCCTGTCTGTCCGATCCGTTCTCTTATGTAAACAGTATATCACATCTTATGTGTCATGCCTAATATCTACTTAGTTATTCGGCATTTCCATAATTTTCACCGGCATTCGCAACCGCTTCTACTATCTCATCAAGTCCTGAGATGACCGGCTTATCCTTAAGCAGTTTCTCGACAGCGGCAAAACCTGACTCCTTGCGTCTCTTTTTCTTGGCAACTATCTTGGAACGTTCTTCATTTTCAACTATCTGTGCCGCGATTATACCCGGATTTGCAAACTCCGGAAGCGGCTTGTCAGCCTCCTCATATGTTCCTCCGAGACTTGCCATCAGCTCTTTTCTGAACTCCTGAACCGTCTCAAAATCCGCTTCGTCAACTTTAGGCCACTTAGGATCTATCTCCTCAAGAGTCTTAAGCACTATCCTTGATACCGTAAGTCTTGCGTACCATTTCTTGTCTGCCGGAACCACATACCACGGATTATTCTTGGTCGAAGTCTTGTTGACCATGGTCTCAAAAGCATCCATATAACTGTCCCAGTAATTTCTCTCCTTGATGTCTCCCGAAGAAACCTTCCAATTCTTACGTTCCTCATCAATACGGGAGATAAATCTCCTTGCCTGCTCATCCTTGGAGACATTTAAGAAGATCTTGACTACTCTGGTTCCGGTATTAAACAGATACTTCTCGTATTCCTTGATCTGCTCATAGCGTTGCTCGATAATGTCTATACCCTGCAATCTGTCCGGGCGTACCTGCTTCTTCCAGAGCTCATGTACTCTTCCGATAAGAACATCCTCATAATAGCTGCGGTTGAATATGGATATATTGCCTCTTGCCGGAAGTGCCTGCCAGAATCTCCACAGATAATCATGACTCGCTTCCTCGGCGGACGGCACCTTGAAGCAGAATTCCTTTACTCCGTGCGGAGAAAGTGTATTGAACACGGTACGTATAACTCCGTCCTTACCCGCAGCATCCATTGCCTGAAATACAAATATCACGCCTTCCTTACGCTCTGCATAGAGCTTTTGCTGCAGCTTATTGATCTTGAGCAGATTATGCACAAACTCATCCACAGCCTCTGATCGGTCGAGCAGCTCTCCCGTATCGTCTGTCTTAAATCCTTTGATATCAAACTTGGTGTCTCCGGTATACTTATAGTCTTCGATCGTTTTTCTTGACATAATGTATCTAACCTTTCTGTATGAACTATAAGCGGTCGTTAAGTATCGCTAATGATTACAGATATTACCGAAAGCAAGCTATCTGCAAACAATATCTATATTGTTTTTTTATTATACCCTGAAAATGTGAACTATAACTAAATTTATATTTGACTAAACTGTGTATTCTGTGCACTTTCCGCCTTATAGCTGGCATATAGCGGCGCAACATGCTAATATTCATTTATAGTTCACTAAACATTCACAAAAGGAGATTTATGTCGATCATGAATATAAAGAAGAAATTTGCAGGCGCGGCGATTGCCGCTGCCATATTGGCAATAAGCTGTTCCGGTACCGCAGCGGCGGCAGGAGTGATCTATGCCCCCGGTGTTAATGTACCGGGTCAGACCGATCCCGTAGGTCCGGGACCGGGCTCTTCGGCAGATAGTAACAGTGACTCGTCCGGAACAAATATGCCGAGCGGTTCAGCTGTCGAACAGGATACAACAAACTCTGACTCCCATATCGGAGACAATGCTCCGTCAGGAGAGCAGACAACGCCTCCGGACGATCAGACTCCGTCCGCGGACGATATAGAAGGACTTAAATTACAGTCTCTCAAAGAACAGTACAGCATCTTTAAGACAAACGATCCCAACATCGTAGTCAGCCGCGGCAGAACCATAGACATAAGCAAACCCATGCTTGCACTTACTTATGATGACGGTCCGCGCACCGATGTCGG
>JAUNWP010000013.1:0-9992 GCA_030540255.1 Eubacteriales bacterium
TTACATAGCCAAGGACTTTGCCGAAAGGCAATGTTTCATTTAACCCATCATACAGAAACCGCCGACAGGAGTTATTCCTGCGGCGGTTTTTGTAGATAGTGCGGTTATTAAATCAGCTTTCATGGGGAAAGTCGGTTGGTACAATTGAAAAAACATACCTTTTGCCATTGCCGACAACATTTATATCCCAATGCCGGAACAGTACCCGGTTTAGATATATGCAGCTATGAGTTCTGACAGTACCTTGATAAAGAATATGACAAGTACGGTGATGATGACAGGCTTAACTGCCTTGCTGCCGCTTTTCTCAAAATGGCGTGCGCCGAGATAATTTCCGGCTATATTGAAGGCTCCGGCTATAACTCCAAGCGGAAACAAGACCTGAGCGTTCAGCAGGAATACGGCAAGTGCCGAAATATTCGTGCTGAGATTGATGATCTTGGTAAGTCCGTTAGCTTTAAATACCGGAAGTCTCGCAAGTCCCGTGAGTATAAGTAATAAAAATGTACCTGTTCCGGGACCGTAGAAGCCGTCATAAATTCCGATCAAAAACGATGAGAGCATGGAAATCGCAATAGTTATACCGGCAGAATACTCTTCTCCGCTTGGCTTAAGATCCTTTTTATTAAGGATATAAGCTCCGGTGAGCGGCAGCACTATGAGCATTATTACTCTGAAAGGACCGTCACTTATATGAAGTGCGATATTGGCACCGGCGGAAGAACCTAAGAAAGCACAGGGGATACAAAACAGAGCAGATTTCCATGGGATAAAACCGCTTTTGGCATATTTCCAGCAGGCAATTGAGGTGCCCATAGAAGAACTCATCTTATTTGTTGCAATACAATTATGTACGGGAAGACCCGTCATCATATAAGCGGGGAGCGATATCAGACCGCCTCCGCCCGCAATCGCGTCAACATACCCAGCTATAAATACCAGCGGACAAATCAATAAATAATTAAATAACATAAACACCTCTCAAATAATGTCTTTAGCCTAGTGCATTATACATGATACTCTCTATTTGTGAAATCCTAAAATTTATGGTAAAATTTTTTCCAAATCGTCAAAACATGCATATATAGGTACACTTACACGGAGGAATTTGAGATGAGATATCCAAAGTTTATAAAAGAAGGGTCGACCATAGCTTTTGTTGCGCCCTCATTCGGATGTGCGATCGAGCCATATAAGAGTGCCTTTCAAAATGCACTTCGTAAATTTGATGCTATGGGATACAAGACTTTACTTGGGCCTAATTGCTATAAATCAGACGGAATAGGCATAAGTACAGATCCGGCAGGCTGCGGGGATGAATTCAATAAGATGTACACCGGAGCTTACGGTAAATGTGATGCGATCATTTCATGCGGCGGCGGTGAGCTTATGTGCGAGACTCTGGATCATATCGATCTGGATCAGATAGCTGCTTCGACACCGAAGTGGTATGTCGGTTTTTCCGACAACACCAACTTTCTGTTTAATCAGGCGGTGAACTGTGATATTGCAGGCATATACGGTCCTTGTGCGGCAGCATACGGCATGGAACCATGGCACAGGAATCTACATGATGTCTTCGATCTCATGAGCGGAAAAAAGCTGAGCGTATGCAGCTACGGTAAATGGGAGTCAGAAGCTCTTAAGTCGGAAGAGGAGCCGTTGCTTCCTTACAATTGTACAGAGGATACAGTGCTTAAGTTCTATCCGGAGGGAGCCGGGGAGTTAAGATTCAGCGGAAGGCTGCTCGGAGGCTGTCTTGATGTTCTTGTGACCATGTGCGGAACCAAGTACGACAGAGTCAGAGAGTTTAACAAGCGCTATGAGGGGGACGGAGTTGTATGGTTCCTTGAGAGCTGTGATCTCAATGTATTCTCAATGAGACGTGCCATGTGGCAGCTGGATCATTGCGGATGGTTCGAAAATGTCAAGGGCTTCATTATCGGAAGACCTATGCATTTCAATGAGCCTATGATGGGACTTGATCAATATGAGGCAATAACTGCTGTTGCGGCAAAGTATAATGTGCCGATAATAATGGATGCCGACATAGGACATGTTCCTCCTATGATGCCGCTTATAATGGGAAGTTTTGCAGAGGTGCATGCAGCCGACAATATGCTCAGAGTCGACATGAAGCTTGTATAAGATGAAGGATGATTCTTCGTAAGCTGACTTACAAGTTCATAAAAAAACTGGATATCAGGAAGCTGCTATGGTTTTTGTTTATTGCGGCTGCCGCTCTTTTAATGCTGTTTGTTATAGGCTTCAGGATAAGAACGGACATATTGCGGAAATCAAAGACAGTCTCAGAGCTTAAGCTTGACTGGTATTATTATGACGAAAGCGGCGAGCGCATATATACCACGCTTCCGAATACCATAGAGATAAAGGATGGAGATGAGCTGCTGCTGTACAATAACATGGTTTCATGTTATCCGGACGGCAATATTATCTGTACCAAGGCAGGCACATTCAGACCGACGATCTTTCGTCACGGCAATGTTTTGTACAGATATGATGACAGTCTGTTTAAGAGAAATATTCAGCTTTTCCGGGAACTTTACTGTACTGCAAAGATAAATAATGATTACGGACGTGTTCCTATAGTTATTGTTTATCATAAGCCTGAGGGAGCCGAAAATGCCGCAGGCGGCTATACCTTTAATATACCGAGCGTCTACATTGGAAGAGAGTCGGATATACTGGTTTTCAACTGCAAGGATTATCTGATGTCAATAGTGCTTGTTATAGCATTCTTCCTCGCAGCTGTGTGCACATTTTCGGAATGGCTGTATTGGAGAAAGCTAAGCGGAAGCGAGCGACTGCTTGATCTTGCTGCATTTTTGATGATCTTTGCGGTCTGGGTATTAACGGACTCCGGAACACTAAAGTATATAAGCGATAAATATCTGGGTGCAGCTGTGGGCTATATCTCATTTATAAGCTTTATGAGCTTTATTATACCGATCATCAGCTTTGCTAAGCATACCGTAAAGTGTGATGAAGTGTTCTTTGACAGAATGTGCGTGCCGGTAGCTGCCAATGTGCTTATACAGTTATGCCTGAATACAGTATTCGGAGTGAGTCTCATAAGTATGCTTCCTGTTACTCATGCAATACTTTTATCGGTTTCACTGATCGTTATTATCAGGCTTGCTGTGATTTACTCAAAAACTCACAGCATGGACATAATTAAATTCATCCTGGCATTATGTTTCATGCTTATGAGCGGCTTGATAAGCATATTCTGGTATTGGAAAAGAGCTGTATATCATCAGTGGATATTCCAGCTCGGAGTGTTTATATATGCAACATTCATAGTGTATGATATCTATCTTCAGCTTTCGGATTACAGCGTAATGCAGAGACAGATACAGATGGACGGAACGAGACATATCGAGCCTGTAAGCTGTATGCCGGATGCATATATATACTTAAGGGATCTTGAATGGATAAAGGAACGTCACAAACCTGAGATCGGACAGCGTAAAAATATTTTTTACAGACTTTTTGGGCTTAAGCAAGAGGATGATGGCCCTAAGGCTGTCGATACGGGATATATGCAGATTAATGTAATTATATCTGCAATCAGCAAAAATGATTCTGAAAATGAAGCTGTCAGCAGACTTAAAAGACTTGCGGCGGCAGCAAAGTTTGTGAGGGATACATTTTCGGAAAATGCATCCTGCTATTGTCTCTATAATAATATGCTCTGTGTTATGACAAGTGAGGAAGAAACAGAGACAAATAAAAACATACTTAAGCTTAAAAATGCTATAGACGATTACAATAGCAGAGCGGCTTGGGATGAAAGACTGGAGCTTGAGATATTTACCGATCACCTGATGAGCAGCTGAAAGACTGAGCTTATCATATCAAAGACAGCTTAGCGAAAGAAAAAGCCTAAAGGAAACCGTGGCATGCGCTGCGGCGGATAATGTGCAGGCGCTAAAAGAAGAATTAATATGGGAAATGAAGAAAACGGAAGGATAAAGAGCAGATGATAATTGACGCTTTACTGGATGCGGTGTTTGATTCGCTGCGGGCATTGCCATTTTTGCTTGCGGCATTTGCATTAATGGAGGTATTGGAGAAACATCAGGATAAGTTTATAGATAATCTCTTTAGTAAATTGGGAAAAAGCGGACCGCTTATAGGCGCCTTGATGGGACTGGTTCCACAGTGTGGATTTTCGGCAGCTATGAGTAATCTCTATGCCGGAGGAGTTATAAGCATAGGTACGCTTATCGCGGTATTTGTATCAACATCGGACGAGGCGGTACTTATCATGCTGAGCAGTCCGGAGGCCATACCGAAGATCATACCTTTGCTTGTGACCAAATTTGTTACGGCGATAATATTCGGATATCTGATAGATATCATACTGCGTAAGCCGAATGCTCACGAGCATATAGACGAAATATGCATTGACTGCGGATGCCACGATAAAAAAGGTATATTGGGACCGGTGCTGGTACATACAAGACGTGTCATGTTCTGGCTCTTTGCGGTAAGCTTAGTACTTAATATACTTATAGAGCTTATTGGCTCGGATAAGCTTGCAGGCATGCTTGGTGCGGAATCAGTGATACAGCCGCTTATAACAGCACTTATAGGGCTTATCCCGAATTGCGCCATATCTGTAATGTTTACCAAGCTTTATCTTGCGGGAAGCTTAAGTTTTGCATCTACTGTTGCCGGACTTGCATCCGGTGCGGGTCTCGGACTCATAGTGCTCTGCCGCATGAATCACGACAGGGAAGATACGATAAAGATACTTGCGATGCTCTATGCATGCGGAGCTGTTGCCGGAATAGTGCTTCATTTTATTCCGCTCGGGCTTTGAGAGCATAAGCATGTCGGTTTGTGATTTAAAGCCTGTGGCATAGTGAAATGCGGATTTGCAGACAGCTGCATAATGAATATAATATTTATTTTACTTAATATACGTATAAAACATGATTTTTCGACAGCGGAAAATGTGATATACTTAGCGTTTAATAGGACATTTTTATCTAAAGGAGTAGTCTGTTATGGCAATCGATACCAAAACAACAGCCGCAAAGACGGATAATATACAGGAAACTGTTTCAAAGAACTTCATAGAGCGAGAGATCGACAAGGATCTTGCCGAGGGCGTGTATGACCATGTGCATACGAGATTTCCGCCGGAGCCTAACGGATATCTCCATATAGGACATGCCAAGTCTATTATCCTCAATTCAGGACTTGCGAAAGAATATAACGGTCTGTTCAATCTAAGATTTGACGATACCAATCCTGTCAAGGAGAAAACAGAGTTTGTCAAGTCTATTATTGCAGATGTCGAGTGGCTCGGTGCGGATTTCAGAGGCGAGGTTTTCTTTGCATCCAATTATTTCGAGGAGATGTATGAGAAGGCAGTCTTTCTCATCAGGAAGGGCAAGGCATATGTATCCGATCTTTCAGCCGAAGAGATAAGGACTACAAGAGGAGATTTCAACACTCCGGGTAAGGAGGATCCTTCCAGAAATCGTTCGGTCGAGGAGAACCTTGAGCTGTTCGAGGCTATGAAGGACGGAAAGTTTGCTGACGGTGAAAAGGTACTCAGAGCCAAGATAGACATGGCAGCGGGTAACATTAACATGAGAGACCCGGTCATCTATCGTATAGCAAGACTTACTCATCACAATACAGGTGACAAGTGGTGCATTTACCCTATGTATGACTTTGCACATCCTATTGAGGATGCCATAGAGGGTATTACACACAGTATATGCACGCTTGAGTTTGAGGATCACAGACCGCTTTATGACTGGGTGGTAAGAGAGTGTGAGTATGCAGAGCCGCCGAGACAGATAGAGTTTGCCAAGATGTATCTTACCAATGTGGTTACAGGCAAGCGTTATATCAAGAAGCTTGTCGAGGACGGAGTCGTTGACGGATGGGATGATCCGAGACTGGTTACGATAGCGGCATTAAGGAGAAGGGGCTACACACCTGAGTCTATCAGAAAGTTTGTAGAGCTTGCGGGTATATCCAAGGCCGATTCAAGCTGTGAGCTTGATATGCTTGAATACTGCATCAGAGACGATCTTAAGCTTAAGAAGCCGCGTATGCTTGCAGTGCTTCATCCGCTCAAGCTGATCATAGACAATTATCCGGAAGGTGAATCCGAGCTTATCGATATGCCTAATAACCTTGAGGTGCCGGAAATGGGCAGCCGTAAGGTTCGCTTCGGAAGAGAACTCTGGATCGAACAGGAGGACTTCATGGAGGTGCCTCCGCATAAGTACTTCAGACTCTTCCCGGGCAATGAGGTACGCCTTATGGGAGCTTATTTTGCCAAGTGCACAGGATTCGATAAGGATGAGGACGGCAATATAACAGCAGTTCACTGCGAGTATGATAAGACTCAGAAGACAGGTCAGGAGACACGCAAGGTCAAGGGAACCATTCACTGGGTATATGCCGGAGATGCCTTTGATGCTACCGTAAGACTCTATGAGAATCTTGTCGACGAGGAGAAGGGTAAGCTTTCCGCCGACGGTACACTTAATCTTAATCCTAATTCTCTTACTGTACTTGAACACTGTAAGCTTGAGCCTGCACTTAAGGAGGCAAAGCCGTTCGACAGCTTCCAGTTCGTAAGAAACGGATTCTTTAATGTAGACTGCAAGGATTCAAATGAAGGAGCACCGGTATTTAACCGTATAGTAGGACTTAAGAGCTCCTTTAAGCTTAATAAATGATGACAGATAACACTATTGACAAAACTATAGATAAAACAATTGATATTTCGGGTATTAAGCCGGAGGCTGATGATAAACCGGCAGGACTATATATAGAGTCAAGAACTCTTGAACCTACCAATACCAATGCGACTCCGGAGGAGCTTTGGGAGGATCTCAAGAAAAAGTATCTGTCATACAGACCGGCATCGGAATTGCCGGTTATTGAGCATGCATATGAGATAGCCTGTGAAAAGCATAAGGATCAGAAGAGAAAATCAGGGGAGCCTTATATCATTCATCCTCTGAATACTGCTATTATCGTTACAGAGATAGGCATGGACAGAGATACCGTTGTCGGTGCTCTTCTTCATGATGTTGTCGAGGATACCGACATGACTCTCGATGAGGTAAGAGAGATATTCGGAGATGATGTGGCTTTGCTTGTAGACGGTGTTACAAAGCTTACCCAGCTCTCTCTTGATGCAGACAAGATCGAGCAGCAGGCTGAGAACCTGCGTAAGATGTTCATCGCAATGGCGAAGGATATAAGAGTCGTGCTCATCAAGCTTGCCGACAGACTGCATAATCTTCGTACATTGCAGTATCAGAGTGAGAAAAAGCAGTATGAAAAGGCAAGAGAGACACTTGATATATATGCACCGCTTGCCGAGAGACTCGGTATCAGTAAGCTTAAGGTCGAGCTTGACGATACAGCGCTTAAGTATGTAATGCCGGATGTCTACAATGACATTGCGGCACAGATGACTCTTGTAAAAGATGAGCGAGAGGCATTTATAGCCAAGATCATCAATGATGTTCAGGAGCATCTTAAGGAAACAGGCATAGAAGCCACCATGAGCGGCAGAGTTAAGCACTTTTTGAGCATTTACAAAAAAATGGTCAATCAGAACAAGACTCTGGATCAGATATACGATCTTTTTGCGGTTCGTATAATGGTTGATTCCGTTAAGGACTGTTATGCGGCTCTTGGTGTTATCCATGAGATGTATAAGCCTATACCGGGACGTTTCAAGGATTACATCGCAATGCCTAAGCCGAATATGTATCAGTCGCTTCATACTACGCTTATCGGCAAGGACGGTATTCCGTTTGAGATACAGATACGTACCTACGAGATGCATCGTGTGGCTGAGTACGGTATTGCGGCGCACTGGAAATACAAAGAGACCGGAGGTTCCAAGGTCAAGGCTGAGGGCGGAGACGACAATAAGATGAGCTGGCTTCGCCAGATACTTGAGTTCCAGAAGGATGCGAGCGATTCGAAGGACTTCCTTAACATGGTTAAGTCCGATTTCAACATGCTTAACGACAATGTATATTGCTTTACGCCGTCAGGTGATGTTAAGCCGCTTCCGTTCGGATCCACTCCTATTGATTTTGCATACAGCATACATTCGGCTGTCGGAAACCAGCTTGTAGGAGCCAGAGTAAACGGCAGACTCGTGCCTATAGATTACAAGCTCGAGAACGGAGATCAGGTCGATATCATTACCTCTCAGAACTCCAAGGGACCGAGCCATGACTGGCTTAAGGTCGTTAAGTCAACTCAGGCCAAGAATAAGATCAATGCCTGGTTTAAAAATATCAACCGTGAGGACAATAAGCTCAAGGGCAAGGAAATGCTCGACCATTACTGCAAGGCAAAGGGCAGAACACTTGCGGAGCTTACAAAGCCTGAATACATTGAGGCTGTATTAAGACGTTATGCCGTAAAGGATTGGGATACGGTACTTTCTTCGGTGGGACACGGAAGTCTCAAGGAAGGTCAGGTAGTCGGTAAGCTTATAGAGGCCAAGCTTAAGGATGAACGTTCCAAGATAACCGATGAGCAGGTGCTTGCGGCTGCTTCCGGAGCGCAGGATCAGAATGATCCCGACAGTACACGTGATGCGGTCATCCGTAAGAATAACAAGGGCGGAATCGTTGTCAAGGGTGTCAATGACCTCTCGGCAAGATGTGCACATTGCTGTAATCCTGTACCGGGTGATGAGATAATAGGTTTTGTAACACGCGGAAGAGGTATTACCGTACACAGAACGGACTGTATCAATATGCTCAGTCTTCCGGCATCGGAGCGAAGCCGTATAATCGAAGCCGAGTGGGATGTCGAGGACAATACCAACGAGACGTACTCGGCTGAGCTTAGGATATACGTTAACAATCGTATCGGACTGCTTGTCGATATTTCGAGGATATTCTCAGAGGCTAATATCGATATTAACAGCATTAATATGAAGAACTCCAAGAGCGGAACGGCTACTTTGCTGATAAGCTTTGAGATCCACGGTAAGGAGGAACTTACCAGGATCGCGGATAAGCTCAGATCCGTACCTGATGTTTTAGATATTTCAAGAGCGATCGGATAATGAAGATACTTATAAAGAATATCGGATATGCAAGCTTTAACAATGATATAAGAGCTCTTGTAAGCTCTTTTTATCCGGGTGCTGAGCTTGTATTTGAGGAGTATTCCGTGGAAAATCAGTCAGATGACGCAGCGGCTTCGAATAAGAGCAGCGGCGGAATATCCGGGAATAATATGAATAATAAGGGCAGGACAGCGGAAGCTGTACCTGTTCTTTCGTATAATGAGATAATTGATATAGACCTTATAGCGGAGGGACACAAAGAGAATCCGCTCCGCTTTGAAGAAAAGACCGAACTTAAGAAGCTTATTTATAATGAGCTTTCGTATAAAACAGGCAAAAAGCTCCCGTGGGGTACACTTACAGGCATCAGACCCGTAAGGATACGTGAGATGCTTGAGTCAGAGGGAAAATGTTCCTGTGAGATAAACACTGAGCTTAAGGAAAAGTTCCTTATTTCGGATGCCAAGATAGCATTGATGAATGATATAGCTGACAGAGAGAAGAGACTGCTTGAGGGTATTGATTACAGAAACGGCAGCAGCATTTACATAGGCATACCGTTTTGTCCGACGAGATGCCTGTATTGCAGCTTCACCTCCAATCAGGTCGGAGAGAATGATGATAGACCGGACAGATATGTGGAGTGTGTATGCCGTGAGCTTGATGCTCTCTGCGAGGGCCGAAAGGACAGAGAGGGTATCAGTTTTGAAAAGGACAGGCTTAAGACTCTGTATATAGGCGGAGGCACGCCTACCGCACTTAATGAGAGACAGCTTGAAAAGCTCCTTGATAAGGTGGATGAGCTTTTCGGAGTGCCTTATGAGTATACTGTTGAGGCAGGGAGACCGGACAGCATTACAAGAGAAAAGCTCGAGCTGTTGAAAGC
>JAUNWP010000013.1:10092-38581 GCA_030540255.1 Eubacteriales bacterium
GCGGAGTGTGCCGAGTCCATGCATATGCATCCTTATTACTTGTATCGTCAAAAGAACATGGCCGGAAATCAGGACAATGTAGGGTATGCCAAGGAGGGTACAGAGTGCCTGTACAACATACTCATGATGGAGGAAAAACACAGTGTTTACGGCATCGGAGCGGGTGCCTCGACCAAGCTTGTTTTGCCCGAAAAACTTGATAAAAGCAGCAAAATGCTTCAAAATAGAATAAAGCGTTATGACAACGTAAAAAATCTGAACGATTATTTAATTTACAGCTTCTGAAAAGTAGTGTAGAATAACGTTTGTATTTTTTATGTATATTTTTTTAAGTTAAAAATCATTGATCTTTAAAGGAGGTTCTTAAATGGCAAGAAAAATGAAAACCATGGATGGTAACCAGGCTGCTGCACATGCATCCTATCCATTCACGGAAGTTGCTGCCATGTTCCCTATCACACCTTCATCTGTTATGCCTGAGCATGTAGATGAGTGGGCTTCACAGGGAATGAAGAATATTTTCGGACAGCCGGTACAGATTACCGAGATGCAGTCTGAGGGAGGCGCTGCAGGAGCCGTTCACGGATCACTTACCGCAGGTGCTCTTACAACAACTTATACAGCTTCACAGGGACTTTTACTTATGATCCCGAACCTGTATAAGATCGCAGGTGAGCAGCTTCCGGGCGTATTCCACGTATCTGCCCGTGCACTTGCTTCACATGCACTTTCTATCTTTGGAGACCACAGTGATATCTATGCCTGTCGTCAGGCCGGTATGGCTATGCTCTGCGATTCCTCTGTACAGGAGGTAATGGACCTTGCTCCTATAGCTCATCTTTCAGCTATTAAGGGAAAGGTTCCGTTCATCAACTTCTTTGATGGATTCCGTACATCACACGAGATCCAGAAGATCGAGGTTTGGGATTCTGAGGATCTTAAGGATCTTGTTGATTACGATGCAATCAAGGAGTTCCGTGCAAAGGCTATCAACCCGAACCATGCATCACAGAAGGGATCCGCACAGAACCCTGATATCTTCTTCCAGGCTCGTGAGGCTTGCAATAAGTACTATGATGCTCTTCCTGCAATCGTTCAGGATTACATGGACAAGATCAATGCCAAGATCGGTACAGATTACAAGCTCTTCAACTATTACGGACCGGCTGATGCAGAGCATGTTATCATAGCTATGGGTTCTGTATGTGAGACCATTCAGGAGACTATCGATTATCTTGTTGCCAAGGGAGAGAAGGTAGGACTTGTTAAGGTTCGTCTCTACAGACCTTTCGTTAAGGAAGCTCTTATCGAGGCTATTCCGGATACATGTAAGAAGATCTCTGTTCTTGACAGAACAAAGGAGCCGGGATCACTCGGTGAGCCGCTTTATCTTGATGTTGTTGCAGCACTTAAGGGATCTAAGTTTGATCAGACTCCGATATTTACAGGCCGTTACGGTCTCGGTTCAAAGGATACAGCTCCTAACCAGATCGTTGCCGTATATCACAACAATGAGAAGCAGCGCTTCACTATCGGCATCACTGATGATGTAACAAATCTTTCACTTGATGCAGGTCCGGACATCTACACAACACCTGAAGGAACAACAAACTGCAAGTTCTGGGGTATCGGTGCAGACGGTACAGTAGGTGCCAACAAGAATACAGGTAAGATCATCGGTGATAATACAGACATGTACTCACAGGCTTACTTTGATTATGACTCAAAGAAGTCCGGCGGTGTTACTATGTCTCACCTCAGATTCGGTCACAAGCCGATACATTCAACTTACCTTATCAAGACTGCAAACTTCGTTGCCTGCCATAAGCAGGAGTACATCAGAAAGTACAACATGGTTCAGGAGCTTGTTGACGGCGGTACATTCCTCCTCAACTGCCAGTGGTCACAGGACGAGCTGGATGAGAAGCTTCCGGGACAGGTTAAGAAGTTTATCCATGATCACAAGATCAACTTCTATATCATAGATGCAGTTAAGCTCGGTATCGAGACAGGTATGGGACCGACACGTGTCAACACCATCCTTCAGTCTGCATTCTTCAAGCTCACAGGTATCATTCCTGAGGAGAAGGCTATCGGCCTTATGAAGGAAGCAGCTCAGAAGACTTACGGACGTAAGGGTGAGGATGTTGTCAAGAAGAACTGGGCAGCTATCGATGCAGGTGCAACATCTGTAGTTAAGGTTGAGGTTCCGGATTCATGGAAGGACTGCAAGGATGAGGGGCTTGATTATCCGGCAGCTACAGGCGAAAACAAGGAAGCTGTTGACTTTGTTAACAATATACAGATCAAGGTTTCTGCTCAGGAGGGTAATACACTTCCGGTTTCTGCATTCCTTGATTATGTTGACGGTGTAACTCCTTCGGGAACATCAGCATTTGAGAAGCGTGGTATCGCAGTTAACGTTCCTACATGGGATGCATCTAAGTGTATCGAGTGTAACCGCTGCGCATATGTATGCCCGCATGCAGCTATCAGACCGGTTGCTCTTACAGCAGAGGATGCTGCAAATGCTCCTAAGTCTATGGTACTTAAGCCGCTTACAGGCTTCACAGACGGCAAGCAGTTCACAATGGCTATAAGCACTCTTGACTGTACAGGCTGCGGCTCTTGTGCAAACGTATGCCCGGCTAAGGAGAAGGCTCTTACCATGGTTCCGCAGGATGATGCTTTGTGGCAGCAGGAAGGCTTTGATTACTCGGTTAAGCTTCCGGTTAAGGAAGATGTTGTTGCTAAGTTTAAGGCTGATTCTGTTAAGGGTTCACAGTTCCTTAAGCCGTATCTTGAGTTCTCCGGCGCATGCGCAGGCTGCGGAGAGACTCCTTATGCTAAGCTTATCACTCAGCTCTTCGGTGACAGAATGTACATCGCAAATGCTACAGGATGCTCATCTATCTGGGGCAACTCATCACCGTCAACACCTTACACACGTGATGAGAGAGGCAGAGGTCCGGCATGGGACAACTCACTCTTCGAGGATAACGCAGAGTTCGGTTACGGAATGCTCCTTGCACAGAATGCTATCCGTGACAGACTTAAGGAGAAGGTAACAGCTCTTGCAGAGAACGGCAGCGCAGCAGTTGCAGAGAAGGCTAAGAACTGGCTTGATACATTTACAGTAGGAGCAACAAACGGTGTTGCATCTGACGAGCTTGTTGCAGCTCTTGAGGCTGACGGAAGCGCAGAGGCTAAGGCTGTTCTTGATGAGAAGGATTATCTTGCAAAGAAGAGCCAGTGGATCTTCGGTGGTGACGGATGGGCATATGACATCGGTTACGGCGGACTTGATCATGTGCTTGCTTCTAACCAGGATATCAATGTATTCGTATTCGATACAGAGGTTTATTCAAATACAGGCGGACAGTCATCTAAGTCAACTCAGCCGGGTGCTGTTGCACAGTTTGCTGCAGCAGGTAAGACTCTTAAGAAGAAGGATCTTGCAGGCATGGCTATGAGCTACGGTTATGTATACGTTGCTCAGATCGCTATGGGTGCCGACATGAACCAGGCAGTCAAGGCTATTGCCGAGGCTGAGGCTTATCCGGGACCGTCACTTGTTATCGGATACGCTCCTTGTATCAACCACGGTATCAAGAAGGGTATGGCAAAGGCTCAGGATGAGGAGAAGCTTGCTGTTGAGTGCGGATACTGGCAGAACTTCAGATTCAATCCTGCAAATGAGAAGCCGTTCACACTTGATTCCAAGGAGCCTGATTTCGACAAGCATATCGAGTTCCTTAACGGTGAGGTTCGTTATTCATCACTTGCTCTTAAGGATAAGGCAAGAGCTGAGGAGCTTCAGCAGAGAAACCTTGCAAATGCAAAGGCTCAGCGTAAGCACCTTGAGGATCTTGTTAAGATGTACGACGCAGAGTAATCTCTCGGAATTACATATAATAATGTCTTATGGGACAGTCCCGCTTTTGCGGGACTGTTCTTTATATTTGTTTATTTATGTTGTATAGTTTTAAGGATCAATGATTTAGAGTAAGGATGGTCAAACGGTGAATATATTACTGACAAGTGCAGGAAGAAGAACATATCTGGTCGAATATTTCAAGAAGGCTCTGGGAGATGAAGGAAGGGTATATGCAGCCAATTCTCAGAATAGTCCGGCGCTTATGTGTGCGGACGGCCATATCATTACCCCTATGATATATTCAGATGAGTATATCCCGTTTCTGCTTAAGCAGTGCAGAGTGCTTGAGATAAGCCTGCTGGTCTCGTTTTTCGATATAGATATGCCTGTACTAAGCCGGCACAGAGCGGAGTTTGAAGCAGTGGGCACGAGACTTGCCATGTCTGATGCCGACTTTTACGACATTTGCAGTGATAAATACAAGATGAGCTTAAGACTTGCGGAGCATGGTTTCGGAGTGCCTGACAGCTTCCTTTCTCCGTATGAGATAAGTGAATATCCTCTTATAGTCAAGCCTCGTTTCGGAATGGGCTCACTCGGGGTATATAAGGCAGCGAATGATATTGAACTTAAAGGAGCCTACAGCATGTGCAGCCGTGAAGTCAGTGACACTTATCTCAGATTTGAGTCAGCTGCTGTAAATGCCGAAAATGTCGTAATGATACAAAAGGCTCTTGTCGGAACGGAGTATGGTCTGGATGTTATATCGGATCTTGACGGCAATTATGTCAATACGATAGTAAGAAAGAAATTTGCCATGCGTTCAGGAGAAACGGATGAAGCCGTAGTACTTGATGACTCGGATCCGGAATACGCAGTACTTACGGAGCTGGGGGCAAGCTTTGCTGAGGCCTTCGGACCCAAGGGACTTACGGATATGGATGTTATTATGAACGAAGGCGGTGAAGCTGAGATCATAGATATCAACGGAAGATTCGGCGGAGGTTATCCTTTTTCACATATTGCGGGAGCGGATGTGCCCAGAGCCTATGTATTGTGGATGCAGGGACGTAATGAGGAAGCAAGGAAATGTTGTTTTCCAAAGTATAGGGCGCACGGCTACAAGGATATAGTGCCGAGAAGGTATTGAGAATCGTGCATATAATTTCATACATTGAATGAATGCGGACAGCTTACGGTATATGTGCCGTGATACTGTCCGTTAAGATACATTTTAAGCTTGAACCGACGGATTTTTGTTATGAAATATCCGGTTTTGTTCAAGCTTTGTTTTTATATTGCTTGTAAGTGACAGCTAATATAAAGTGTTGTATAATATGTATTAAATAGAGACGAATAGCACTGAGGTTTTTGTAAAAATCAGCTAAAATACGTGCTTTTCGCCTTTACAGAAAATTTATGGAGTTTTTATAATATGGATGAAAAATGGGCAGTTGATTTCAGAGCGGGAAAGCTTACCGATGGATGGAAATATTTCGGCGCACATAAGACAAAGCGCGGGGAGGAATCCGGTTGGGTATTCCGGGTATGGGCGCCCAATGCAAAGCAGGTTTCCATAGTCGGAGATTTTAACGGGTGGACACCCGGAACACATCTTATGAATAACGAGCTCGGTATCTGGGAGCTGTTTATCCCCGGGCTTAACAGATATGATATCTATAAGTATGCCGTAGAGTCAGCTGACGGCAGTATTCATTTCAAGGCGGATCCTTATGCAACTCATGCGGAGACCAGACCTGCAAGCGGCAGTAAGCTCTATGAGCTTGAGGAATTTAACTGGACGGATGGAGCGTTTCGCAGTTCCCGCAGGGAGCGAAGCCCGTATGACAGTCCGCTCAATATCTATGAGGTTCATCTTGGCTCGTGGAGAAAGAGGAGCAACGGAGACTTCTATGATTACAGGAGCTTCGGAACAGAGCTTGCCGAATATGTCAGGGATATGGGGTTTAATGCAGTGGAGCTTATGCCTCTTACAGAATATCCGCTTGATGATTCCTGGGGCTATCAGTGCACGGGATATTTTGCACCCACTTCAAGGTACGGTACACCGGATGATTTCAAATACATGATAGACACTCTGCATAAAGCGGGGTTAAGAGTTATACTCGACTGGGTTCCGTCGCATTTTTGTAAGGATGAGTTCGGACTAATAGATTTTGACGGATCAAGCTGCTATGAATATGCGGATCCGAATAAACGTGAGCATGAATCCTGGGGAACGAGAGTGTTTGATTTCGGTAGACCTGAGGTGATCTCTTTCTTATGCTCGTCGGCGAGGTACTGGCTTGAGGAATTCCATCTGGACGGACTCAGAGTTGATGCGGTTGCTTCCATGCTTTACCTGGATTATGACAGGAGCGACGGCAGATGGACTCCGAATAAGCACGGCGGACATGAGAATCTTGAGGCTATAGAGTTCCTCCGGACTCTTAACAGGATGGCATTTTCTGTGGATCCGGATGTACTTATGATAGCCGAGGAATCAACGGCATGGCCGTTGGTATCAAAGCCTACGGATGTTGGAGGACTGGGCTTCAACTTCAAGTGGAATATGGGATGGATGAACAATATGTGTCATTATCTCAAGATGGATCCGTTCTTCCGCAAAGATAATCATAATGATATTACCTTCTCATTGATGTATGCATTTACAGAGAACTTCATCCTGCCTATGTCACATGATGAGGTCGTACATATGAAGGGATCCCTGGTGAATAAGATGCCGGGTGAGTATGAGAATCAGCTTACCTGTCTGAGAGGATTTTATTCGTATATGCTTACCCATCCCGGCAAGAAACTCCTCTTTATGGGGCCGGAGATAGGTCAGTGGCATGAGTGGGATTCGAAGGGTGAGCTTGACTGGTATCTTATGGACAACGAGCTTAATCGTAAGCTGCATGCCTTCTTTAAGGATATCAACAGATTCTATCTGGACAGTCCGGAGCTTTGGGAGATAGATTACGACTGGAGCGGATTTGAGTGGCTTGTAACAGATGATACCAGAAACAATATGGTGGTATTTCTTAGGAAGGATAAGTCCGGATCGGATATGCTCTGCGCCGTCAATTTCTCACCTAATGAGATAGATAATTATCGTGTGGGAGTTCCGGACAGAAAGGAATATGTACCGGTATTCAATACAGATGATATCGGCTACGGGGGCAAGGGATTCGGAGATACAAAGGCTGTCAAGGTCGAGCGTATAGAGCATAACGGAAGAGACACTTCGGTATCTATCAGGATACCGGCATTCGGAGCCGTCTTCTTCAGAGGAAAGGGCAAGCTGAAGCCGCCGACAAGAAAAAGGCCGAGAAAGACAGTGAACGCAGTTGTGGATAAAAAGGAGAAGGGCGTATGAAGAAGGAATGTATAGCTATGCTGCTTGCAGGCGGACAGGGCAGCCGTCTGTATGTACTTACCAGCAGTGTGGCAAAACCGGCAGTTTCATTCGGAGGTAAATACAGGATCATAGATTTTCCGCTGTCAAACTGCACGAACTCAGGCATAGATACGGTAGGCGTGCTTACTCAGTATCGTCCTTTGGAGCTTAACAATTATATCGGAAGCGGTCAGGCATGGGATCTTGACTCTTCAAGCGGAGGAGTACATATACTTCCGCCGTATATGGGATCATCGGGAGGAACCTGGTACAAGGGAACTGCCAATTCCATATATCAGAATATAGGCTTTGTGGACATGTACGACCCGGAATATGTTGTGGTGCTTTCGGGTGACCATGTTTATAAGATGGATTATGCCAAGATGCTTGATGCTCATAAAAATGCGGGAGCCGCCTGCACCATATCAGTCAGAGAGGTTCCGTGGGAGGAGGCATCACGTTTCGGTATAATGAGTGTCGACGAAGAGATGAATATTACCGAGTTTGCCGAAAAGCCTAAGGAGCCTAAGAGTAATCTTGCTTCAATGGGTATATATGTCTTCACCTGGGCAAAGCTCAGAGAGTATCTTATAAATGATGAAGCGGATCCGAATTCGGAAAATGATTTCGGTAAGAATATAATTCCTAATATGCTTGCCGCAGACGAGAAGATGCTTGCATACCGTTTTGACGGATATTGGAAGGATGTAGGAACATTGGAGTCACTCTGGGATGCCAATATGGATATGCTTAATCCAAGCAGCGGACTTAATCTCATAGACGAATCTTGGCCGATCTATGCCAAGACCTTCTCGGCACCGGCTGCGTATATAGGCCCATGGTCTGAGGTGTCAAACAGTGCATTTAACAGAGGTGATGTGATAGACGGAGCGGTAAGCGATTCGGTACTCTCACAGAATATCTTTATAGAATCAGGCGCTGTCGTGGATCATTCGGTACTGCTTCCGGGCGTAAGGATAGAGGCAGGAGCAGAGGTACGCTATGCCATTATAGGCGAGGACTGTGTGATTGGCAGAAACTCTAAGATAGGCGAGGCTCCGCCGGAGGACGGTTCTAAGGACTGGTGGGGAATAAGCGTTGTAGGACCGAACTGCACCATAGAGGAAGGCAGAGTGATCAAGGCTAAGCGTATGCTTGACAGTGAGGGAAGAGAGGTAACAAGATGATAGGAATTCACGGAATCGTCTTTGCTTATCAGCAGAGAGAAAGTCTCCAGGAGCTTGTCAAGGAACGTGCCTCGGCATCGGTTCCCTTCGGAGGAAGATACAGAGCTATTGATTTTGCCATCTCCAATCTTGTAAATGCGGGCGCACGTGATGTAGGTGTGCTTGTGCAGGAAAGATATCAGAGTCTGCTCGACCACCTCGGTACAGGCAAAAACTTCGATCTTTCAAGAAAGAGAGGCGGACTCAGGATATTGCCTCCTTTCAATATTATGGATGACAGAGGAAATAAGAATTTCCGCGGCAAGATGGAAGCACTTTGCGGTGTCAGAGGATATATAGCCGACATTAAGCAGGATTATGTGGTTATGATAGACGGAGATCTTGTCAGCAATCTGCCTATCAGCGAGATCGTTCAGTCGCATATCAAAAATAAGGCTGATATTACAGTAGTATGCGGCAATGACAGCTTTTATGTGGATAGCGGTACTTACTTTCAGACCGACGAAGAAGGCAGAGTGACAGACGTGCTCTACAATATACATACCCCTAAGGGAAGAAGAGGACTTGAGGTCTATGTTATCTCCAAGACTCTGCTGCTTGAGGTGGTTGACTATTGTATAAGTCATGACAAATACAGCTTCCGCAAGGATGTGCTTCAGGAGATGAAGGATGAGCTGGTTATCAGGACCTACGTCTGGGAGGGCTTTGCGGCTCAGGTGAGATCGGTCAAGGAGTATTTTGAGAGAAGCATGCAGCTCCTTAATCCTGAGACCAGAAAAGATCTGTTCAGGGAAGAACGTCCTATCAAGGCAAAGGGAGCCGATAAGTCATCGGCTGTTATTGCACCGGGCGGATGTGTACATAATGCAATCATAGGAGACGGATGTCTCATAGAGGGTATAGTCGAAAACTCAATACTGTTCCCGGGTGTAAGAGTTGGCAAGGGCTCTGTAGTCAGAAATTGCGTACTGTTCAAGGAGACTGTTATCGGAAGACGTGCCGAGGCCGCATTTATTATCTCTGATAAGAGGGTAAGACTCACCGACGGAGCTACGATAATAGGAAGTGCATTGTATCCGCTGGCGATAGAAAAGGGCAGCGTGGTATAAAAATCGATTAAGTACCGCCCGGAAAAATCATTACCGAAATCATTACCGGAATGATTCCGGTGAGGCATTTCATAAGAGCGGTACTTTTTAGATTCATAGATTGAAAAATATTATACGTAAAATGTTTACATTTCATTATCTGAATGTTACATTAACTTATATCAATGTATAAAAATCAGTAATTACAGTCGTTCATAGCCGGAACCGCTGTAGCTGAAAAATACGGAACAGGCGGTGAATGCTGTGGAGCAGAACTTGTTTGTGCAGAAGGATAATTCTTCCACAACGGATTTTATAATAGAGCAGATTAAGAAGCTCTTGATGAACGGAACCTTGAAGCCGGGAGACAGACTGCCTTCGGAGTTTGAACTTGCCGACAGCCTCGGAGTGAGCCGGGGATCGGTAAGATCTGCAATGAAGGTGTTTGAGGCATACGGCATCATACAGATACGAAGAGGAGACGGTACTTACATCTCCAAGTCTATAACCAAAAATGCAATGAATCCTCTCTTATTCTCATTGCTCATACTTAATCCGAGTATGGAGGACATGGGCAGATTCAGAGAGAAGATAGAGCTTGATATAGTTGAGCTTATCATGAAGGATGAGGATAAACGTCAGGCGATATTACCTATGCTTGAGGCGAATCTTAACGAGCTGGACAAGCTGCATGCCGAAAGTGCAGATATAGAGGCACTGGTTAAGAATGATATCGAGTTTCATATGATCCTTGCGGATCATTGCGGCAATCCTATATTTGAAGCGGTATACAAATATATAATGGAATTCTTCGGACCGTTCATAAAGGACTCTCATAAGTATCAGATGAGCGGAGAATATGCGCAGGAGGCGCACAGACCTATATATGATGCTCTTAAAAACGGCAGCTATTCCGTAGCTAAGGATGCAATCATCAAGTCTATGCAGATCTGGTATAAGAGTCTGGAGAAGTAACAGATCCTGCAAGGCAGCTTTGCTAAAAGCAATGCCTGAATCAAAAGTAAATTGAAAAAAGCTGTGAGCTGTCTATCGGAGACAAGACCGATAGTGACAGTCACAGCTTTTTTCAATTATTAGGAAACTGCGTTCCATGAAATAAACTATCAGGCAAAGTATAGATCACACTATTTTAAAGGTACTTCACAAACCCTTTTTGTCCTATAACCCTAAAGGTACTTCACAAACCCTTTTTGTCCTATAACCCGAAATAAAAACGCCAAAGCTGCAGTACAAAAACGTGCCGGTTGAAGCACGGCTTATTTCAGCAATCTCCAGACTGTGCTTCGGCTTATGCCGAGATGCTTGGCTGTCTGAGACTGATTCATATTCTCGGATTCATAGACCATATGAACGATATCTCGTTCGATCTCTTCAAGGGTACGGTCCAGATTAATACCCGGATGCAGACTGTCATTTTTCTTGTAGCTCTTCTTGGCAAGTACACGTCTTACACTTTCTGCAGATATGTATGAAGCTTCGGAATTAAGCACGAGCTCCTGTACTGTCTGGAAGAGCTGATAAACATTTCTTTCCCAATGATGATTTTGCAGAAGCAGCATGGCATCTGCGGTGAATCCAATTACCTGAGTTCCGTTTTCTATATTGCAGACATTGGTATAAAGTGCAGCCAATGACGGGATTTCAATACGTCTGTCTGCAAGTGAAGGCAGCATCATACGCAGGCAGTTCACATTTTCATTAAGATACAAGTAAAGATCGTCATTAGGCTCATTGCCGTCAATGATGCTGTAGGAGAAGATCAATCTGTTAGTGTTGAAGATGTTGGAATCCTTAAAATATATCACAAGCCTCTGCTGCCATACCGAAGGAATGAGCTCCATACGCTTAAAGTACAGCGTGAGTCCGCCGGTATTAAGCGGAGAATAATCATTCTCAAGGAGGTATTTCCATCCCTTCTCGTCCATAAGTCCGGCATCAACTATGATCATGGAGCTGTTATGCAGAGCACTGTGTGAATATATATAGTATGCAAAGCGCTCTTTGCCGGTACCGCGTGCACCGAGCATCATGACAGGCTGCTTCATGGCGCTGTAGCGATCACAGGTCTCAAGCAAGGTTGTGGAAATATCCTCATTTCCGAGATAGTATTCAAGAGGATAGACATCATTAAGTCCCTGCTCGGTGGAAACCTCGCGCAGAGAGTATTTGTCATACATATCCGTCTTCTTGTCGACTACGACCTTGTAGGCACAGAAATCCATGCCGTTTGTTGAGATGCGGGTTCCGTGTATAGTGTAGACGGAACGGCTGCGGTTACGTATCATGCTGGTCTTGCCTCTTGCAATAACGACAGAGGAATTGTTTTTCAGTACGTCCATGATCTCTGCAGGCAGTTCATCCGAGGAGGAATAGTACAGCTCACCGTAAGAGTTATATATAACTGTAATGAAATCCGAAGATGCTATGATACCGTTGAAAAGGTCTATACGCTGATTCATGGAATCATAGTTTTCAAGTATGGAGACAGTGGAATCAATGGCTGATTCTATACTCTCTATGCCTGAGGTTATAAGGAGACTCTGCATGTCAAGATTTCTGGCGCAATTAACCGCGGTCATATCGCCTACGATAAGCTTGAAGCCTTCGTTTTTAAGAACTGTGATATTGTCCAGGCACTCATCCTTGCTGTGAATGGTACAGACCCTGAAATCATATTGAATGATGCTGCGGAGCATCTTGGCGGCCTGAGTGATACTGTTGTATCCTACTACCGCATATTTTTCGCCTGTTTCGTTTGCGGTACGTATTATACGTAAAATGTCATAAACAGACGGTGCTATATCATAGGTAAGGATGCTTAGCTTCTTTCTTATCATCTCTGTGGTACATCCGCGTGAAAGTATGGCATCAACATTACTGTCGAGCGTATTCATCACGGTTTCTGTACCGTCTTCTATAATGCCGTTGTAGATCTCAAGGTCTATATCGGATCTGCGGGCGGCGATATTTTCAACAAGATCGCGCATGCCTTCGTAGGGAGGAACACATAATATCTTGAATTTACGCATCTTTTCACCTCATATAAGTCAGTAATATCAAATGACTGTAATATTTTGCAACTGCAGTGTCTGTCAGGACGGATATATCAACAGCTCCGATGCTGAAATGAAACAGCTGCAGGGTAAGCAGTGGCAAACTAATCATAAATAATATTCGTTAAGCCGATTTTAGCTGTAACTGTTCAAATTTACAACACTTTATTGCTTTTTGTTTCTGATTTAGTCGTGCATTTTTGTACAGAACAATTGTCATAAACACTTGTTTTAAATATAATTCAATCGAATGTGAAAATTATGTCAATACATAATCGTGAAAGTACAAACGGAGGAAATTCAAATGCTTACAAAGTATAATCTTAAGATGCCTCGTGAGGTATATAGCGGAGAGAACGCTCTTGAGAACATCAAGCCTATCCTTGAGAAGAACAAAGCAAAGAAGGTTGCAGTCTTCACAGATAAGGGTATAGAGAGCACAGGACTTATGGACTATCCGCTCGAACTTATCAAAGAGGCCGGTGCAGAGGTAGTATTATTCGACGATCTTCCGAGAGAGCCAAGCTATATTCAGGCTCAGGCAGTCATCGATCAGTTTAAGGCAGCAGGCTGTGACTTCATCGTTGCATGCGGCGGCGGAAGTGTACAGGATACAGCTAAGCTTGCTTCTATTCTTATTACAGATGAGTATGGTGTTAAGGAGCTTCTTGACGATCCTAAGAGAGGAAGAAAGCACATCAAGACTCTTATGATCCCTTCAACAGCAGGTACAGGAGCCGAGGCTACACCGAATGCTATCGTAGGAGTCCCGGAGAAGCAGGTTAAGATCGGTATTGTTAACGAAGAGATGATCGTTGATTATGTTATCCTTGATGCTGTAATGATCAAGAAGCTTCCGCGTAAGATAGCAGCTGCAACAGGTGTTGATGCTCTTGCTCATGCAATCGAGTGCTACACAAGCAACAAGGCTAACCCGTTCAGTGATACATTCTCATTAAGAGCACTTGATCTTATCCTCAACAATATCCTTGAGGCATGTAACAATCCTGATGCAATGGATGCAAAGAATCAGATGCAGGTCGCTTCCTTCCTTGCAGGTGTTGCAATTACAGCCAGCGGAACAACAGCTGTTCACGCACTCAGCTATCCGCTCGGAGGAAAGTATCATATCGCACACGGCGATTCAAATGCTATCCTTCTTGCTCCGGTTATGAGATTTAATGAGCCGTACTGCAGAGAAAGACTTGCTTCTGCATATGATCAGTGCGTACATACAGAGAAGACCTGCAAGACTCCTGAGGAGAAGAGTGCATTCATTATCGAGTGGCTTGGCAATATCGTTAAGGAGCTTGACATTCCTACAAGCCTCGGCAAGGCTTACGGAGTACCGGCAGAGGATATCGACTTCCTCGTTGAGGCAGGTATGCAGCAGCAGAGACTTCTTGTTAACAACATGCGCCCTGTAACAGCAGAGGATGCACGTAAGCTTTACGAGGAGATCCTTTGATCTGATTAAGAACTAAGCAACATGTAAATAAATCTTGTTTCCGTTATGACACAGAAAGGGACTAAACAATTATGAAGACTTGTGATATTAAGGGTATCATCGTACCGATCCTTACTCCGTTGAACAATGATGAGGCTCAGACAGTTAACCATGAGGAGCTTCGCAAGCAGGTAGACCGTCTTATCGAGGGCGGTGTTGACGGTATCTTCCCGTTCGGTACAAACGGTGAGGGTTATATCCTCAGCTTTGATGAGAAGGTAGCAGTTCTTAAGACAGTTATCGATGCAGTACACGGCAGAGTACCTGTAGTTGCAGGAACAGGCTGCATCTCAACTTATGAGACTATCCAGCTTACAAAGAAGGCTGAGGAGCTTGGCGCAGACTGCGTTTCAATCATCACTCCAAGCTTCGCACTTGCAAGCCAGCACGAGCTCTATATGCATTATTCAGAGATCGCTAAGCACACAGAGCTTCCGATCATCCTCTACAATATTCCTGCACGTACAGGAAACAAGATCCTTCCTGAGACAGTACATGCTCTCTGCAAGGATGTTGAGAATATCGTAGGTGCAAAGGATTCTTCCGGAGATATCGAGAACCTTAAGGCTTATATCGCTGCTACAAAGGATATCGATAAGAAGACATATATCCTTGCAGGTAACGACGGTGCTATCCTTACTTGCCTTAAGGAAGGCGGAGTAGGCGGAATCGCAGGACGTGCAAACATCTATCCGCACACAATTTCAAGCATCTATGACAAGTTCTGCGCAGGAGATCTTGAGGGTGCTCAGGCAGCTCAGGATGCTGTTACATCTATCCAGAGAGTATTCAAGTTCGGCAACCCGAATACTGTTATCAAGAAGGCAGTTGCTATGCTTGGCTACAATGTCGGAGATAACCGTCGTCCTTTCAACTACCTTTGCGAAGAGGGTGTTGAGGAGCTTAAGAAGGTTCTTGCTGAGAACGAGGCTAAGGGTCTTAACTAATCAATAGTTTATTGATCGGCGGTATCTTCCGTTTTATACGGAAAATGCCGCCGTGTTCTTTCTTGCGCTAAAACCGAATCACTTTGTTATCGGAGAAAGTCAGGTGTTAGTGCTGTGAGAATGTATTCCATCCGGGATTGATGTTGTAAAAATGTATTACCGGAGGAATATTCAGACTTATTATTGGGAAACTAAAGAAAGGAAGTATTTTTTCATGAAGGTTACCATGACAGAAGCCCTCGGACCGGAGGGAATGGCTCTTGTTGAGAGCAAGACTAAGGATATTTTTGTTGCACATGATGCACATCCGCATAACTATCTTAACGAGCTTGAGGATTCGGATATTTTTATCGTCAGAGTTGCAGACAAGCTTGCTATCGATAAGAAGGTTATGGAGTGCAAGAATCTTAAGGTTATCGGACGTACAGGTATCGGTTACGACAGCGTAGATGTTGAGGCTGCAACAGCTGCGGGAATTCCTGTAGTTATTACTCCGGGCGCAAACAACAGAAGTGTTGCCGAGCATGCGATTGCACTTATGATGGCACTTTCAAAGAATATGGTTGAGAGTGATGTTGAGCAGCGCAAGGGCAACTGGAAGATAAGAGATGCCAAGAAGGCATTTGAGGTCGAGGAAAAGACCTGCCTTATCATCGGACTCGGAACTATCGGAAAGATAATTGCTCATCTTGCACAGGGCCTTGATATGAAGGTTATCGGCTTTGATTCATTCCTTACAAAGGAACAGATGGCTGAGATCGGTGTAGAGAAGTATGATGACAAGATGGAGGCTATAAAGGCAGCCGATGTAGTTATCGTACAGATGCCGCTTATCGACGGTGTTACAAACAATACTATCGACAAGGCTGAGCTTGATGCCATGAAGAAGACAGCAGTACTTATCAACTGCAGCCGTGGTGAGATCGTAAATGAGCCAGCTCTTTGCGAGGCTCTTAAGAGCGGAAGCATTGCAGGTGCAGGTCTCGATGTATTCTATCATGAGCCTACACTTGTTGATGATGAGATACTTCATTGTCCGAATGTTATCGTCAGCCCGCACAGTGCAGCTCAGACACGTGAGGCTGTTATCAGAATGCATACTATGTGTGCAGATGGATGCTTCGCAGTTGCAGAGGGCAAGAAGTGGCCTTATGTTGCAGACAAGAAAGTATATGAGCATCCGCGTTGGAAGGATGCCGAGTGGGCTGAGGTTTGATCTTACAACATTTAAGTAGATACTTTATTTGGTAAAGATCCATAAATATATAAAAGATCCGGGAGTTTGCAGTAATTAGCCTGTTTTCAGTCGGTCGGGTTTTATATCCGATGAACGGAGCAGGGTAAAATTACTTGTCAGCCCCGGGCCTTTTATTTTGATCTTTTTTATAGATAAAACTAAAGCATATAAAATACATATGTTAATAATATACAAAACAGATGTTTCAAAATTGTATATTTAGACAAAATACACTTTACCTTAGTCAAATACTGTCGTATCATAGACACAATGGAAAAAGTTATATCTTATGCGAAAGGAAAGCAAATGAATAAGTATATCGAGAAAGTTATAAACGATAATAAACTTAAGAATGCACATGAGCCGGAGTTTCTGCAGACCGTTGAAGAGGTACTTACATCTCTCGAGCCTGTGATCGATGCGCATCCTGAGTATGAAGAAGCAGCTCTCTTGGAGAGAATGACAGAGCCTGAGCGTGTAATTGAGTTCAGAGTTCCGTGGGAGGACGATAACGGTAAGATCCATGTAAACAGAGGATACCGTGTACAGTTTAACGGTGCTATCGGACCGTACAAGGGAGGACTCAGATTTGCTCCTACAGTAACACTTTCCATGATGAAGTTCCTTGCCTTTGAGCAGACATTCAAGAACAGCCTTACAACACTTCCTATGGGAGGCGGAAAGGGCGGATCTGATTTCAACCCTAAGGGTAAGAGCGACAGAGAAGTTATGAGATTCTGTCAGTCATTCATGACAGAGCTTTATCGTCATATAGGACCTGATGTAGATGTACCGGCAGGAGATATGGGTGTAGGCGGAAGAGAGATCGGATTCCTCTTTGGTCAGTATCGCAGGATCCGCGGCGCATTTGAGAACGGAACACTTACAGGTAAGGGAATGTCTTTCGGCGGATCTCTTATCCGTCCGGAGGCAACAGGCTACGGTGCCGTATATTATCTCCAGGCAGTTCTTAAGCATCAGCATGATGAGCTTAAGGGTAAGAAGGTAGTACTCTCAGGTTACGGTAACGTAACATGGGGCGCTGTTAAGAAGCTTGCAGAGCTTGGTGCAATGCCTATAACCATCTCGGGATCTGCAGGATACATCCTTGATGAGGCAGGTATCACAACAGAGGAGAAGATCAACTTCCTTCTTGATGCAAGAGCCGGTAAGTGCAAGCTTGCAGATTATGCAGATAAGTTCGGCGCTAAGTTCTTCCCGGGTGAAAAGCCTTGGGGCGTTAATGGAGACATCGTTATGCCTTGCGCTACACAGAATGAGATCGGCGTGGAGGAAGCTGAGCAGATCCTTGCAAACGGCGTTAAGTACTACATTGAGGTATCTAACATGCCTACAACCAATGAGGCACTTAAGCTCCTTATGAGCAAGGATATCGTAGTTGCTCCTTCAAAGGCTGCGAATGCAGGCGGAGTACTTGTATCAGGCCTTGAGATGAGCCAGAACTCAGAGAGACTTGCATGGACTGCCGAAGAGGTTGATGAGAAGCTTCATCGCATTATGACAAGCATTCATGACAGTTCTGCAGAGGCAGCTGAAAAGTACGGTCTCGGCTACAACCTTGTTGCCGGAGGTAATATCGTAGGCTTCCTTAAGGTTGCAGATGCTATGATGAGCCAGGGTATTTATTGATAAATAAAACTAATAAAATAATACATATTAATGCTGTCTGTGCATACAGCTATGCAAGATATAAAAGTTATAGGGTGCGGTTTCAGAGATGGGACTGCACCTTTTGTGATACGGGAAAGGGCAGGAAAACATGAACAAGGGACAATATGAGCATATAACACATCCTTTCGAGCCGCTTTTTAATGCGGATGCAAGGGTATTGATATTGGGCAGCCTGCCGTCTGTAAAGTCGAGAGAACAGAATTTCTTTTACGGACATCCGCAAAATCGCTTCTGGAAGCTTATAGCTGCTTTGTTTGATGAGCCTGTTCCGCAGAGTATAGAGGAGAAAAAAATGCTTATATTGAATCACAAGATAGCTTTATGGGATTCGATATACAGCTGTGACATAATCGGTTCGAGTGACAGCAGCATCAAAAATGTCGTTCCGACCGATCTCAGACGTATTACCGATAATTCGGCTGTCACACGAGTGTTTTGCAATGGCAAAACATCCGGAAAGTATTATGAAAAGTACCATGAGGCAAGACTTGGGATAAAGGCGACCGTACTGCCTTCTACAAGTCCTGCGAATGCCGCGTGGTCCTTGGATAAACTTGTGACAGCGTGGAGTGTTATAAAAGATATTGAAGTATAAATGATGGGTATTAATTCGACGAGCGAGGTAGCTTGCAAAGCTTTTCTCCATCGTGCGAGTGCGTATTCCCGGGATCGTTGTTTGATTTCACGGGACGTAATTTTCGAAGAACTGAAAAAGGCAGCCCTTAAGGGCAACTCAATAAGGAATTTATAATTTTGTAAAATATCGGCATAGTCGTAACCATCGGCTATGCCGTTTTTACGTTACTTGGAATATGTACTTCCCCAATGAAGTTGAAGATAATTTTTATCTTCTTCGTATTCCTATCCCAAGGTTTCTCGTTTCCATATCCTCAACAAACAAGATGATGCGAAGACCTGTTCCACTAGGACTTCTCTCAAAATATTTTTTCTTTCTCTCAAATCATAGGCAAAAGATAATTCTGAAATTTAACCCTCCTGTCCATAAGCGGAAAAACTTTTATGTCTTGAAGGACTGGGCACTAGAAAATTTCATATTTATTTGGCATAATAACGCTATATTAACGAGTAAGAAACGAAAAGGAGATGAGAATATGAGTGATACTATGAAAAATTGGAAAGGCATATTGCTGTGTTTTTTTATTGCTATACCATCATGGCTATTAGGGAAGAAATTTGAAATTGTTGGTGGTGCAGTTATTGCGATTATTGTTGGAATGATAATTACCTTATTTTGGAAAGATAAGGGGGTTTTTGAAGGTGGTATTAAATTTACTTCAAAGAAAATATTACAGTGGGCAGTTATTATGCTTGGATTTGGATTGAATTTGGGTGTGGTATATAGGACAGGAGTGCAGTCGCTTCCAATCATTGTATGTACAATTGCTACATCACTTGTTATTGCATTTGTGTTGCATAAGGTTTTACATATTCCGGGGAATATTTCAACTTTAATCGGTTGTGGTTCATCTATTTGCGGTGGTTCTGCAGTAGCTGCAACGGCATCTGTTATTGAGGCGGATGATGAAGAAGTAGCACAAGCGATTTCTGTTATTTTCTTCTTCAACGTATTGGCTGCAATTGTATTCCCACCGCTAGGTAGTTTACTTGGCTTTTCTACCACATCTGGTGAGGCATTTGGAATCTTTGCAGGAACTGCAGTAAATGATACTTCATCTGTAACAGCTGCAGCTACAACATGGGACAGTATGTGGGGACTTGGTACTGCCACGTTAGATAAGGCTGTTACCGTAAAACTAACTCGTACACTTGCAATTATTCCTATTACATTAGTGCTGGCATTTATACGAACAAGGAAAATGGGAAAAGATGGAAAGAAAGTAAGTTTAAAAAGTATTTTCCCATTCTTTATCGTGTATTTTATAGGAGCATCACTTATTACAACAGTAGCTGTTGGTTTTGGAGTGCCATCGAGTATATTTACACCATTTAAAGAACTCAGCAAGTTTTTTATAGTAATGGCAATGGCGGCGATAGGCTTAAATACAGATATTGTTAAACTCATAAAAACAGGTAGTAAGCCGATAATTATGGGTGCGAGTTGTTGGGTTGGAATAACAGTAGTGAGTATTGTATTGCAAGGAATAATGGGGATATGGTAGGGAGAGCAAACTTTCAGTTCTACGCACAGTATGTATTTTAAAATAGCCTTATCCAATATGGCTCAGGATAAGGCTATTTCTTCAGCTGTGAAGGGCGATTATCTCGCCCCTTTATCTCTGCCTCGGTAAGGTTGGCTGGCGTTCTGTCTGTCAACCTTTTCTTTATACCGTTGTATTTTTTCGCGCATGGTTTCGGCTTTTGGAGTGGCTTTCTCTTCGCAGGCTTCTTCCCACTTGGTACATTCCTGCTGATATGCCTCTGTGGCATGCTGTGCGGTATAGAATGCTGTGTAGAAATCCTGCACCGTTGCAAATCCGTGTTGTCTGACGATACCGGATAATCCGGCTTTGAGGGTTCGGATTTCTTCGGTTTGGGTGGCAATCCTGCCTTCAAGCTCCTTTTTCTTGGTGAGCCTTGCAAGCCCCTTCAAATCGCTTAATTCAATCTCCGGTTTTGTCCGTTCACGCTCCGCTTCAAAGATAAGATGATTGTGTTTATCAAGCGTAACCTTGATTTTCTGAAGTCTTGGGAAAGCGGATGATTCCGGTGGCATAACCGGTCTTGGAGGTATCTGTGGCTCGGACTGTTCTACAACCTCTGTTTCAGGAACAGTTGCAGTAATCGTAGCTACTGGCGGCTCATGCTCGGTTATTACTTCCTTAGCCGGAGCTGTAGCAACATCCGCGTTATCCTCTGCTTTTATAACAACCTTGTTTCCATATTCTTTTTCAAGAGCTTCATAAAACAGCTTGTTTTTCAGTTCCCTTGCGGCGGTCAGTACATCGTGGATCAGAAGTGCCAGTCGGTTGGTTGCCCCTCGTATGATATTGGCAAGCAGTTCCGGACAGTTGCCCCATGCTTTGATGGAGCTACGGATACGGGCTGTGATAAATTCATTCTTTATCTGCCGTATTTCATTCTCCGGCACTTGGCTGACTAAGGCTCGGTCTACTTCGTGATTCCACTGCATACGCACCTCGTTATCTTCCTTTATCTGTTCCGCTTTGGGATTATTCTTACCGATTTTCTTGGTTGCAAGATACAATCCATTTCTATCGAATACATGGAGCTTATTCTTATCGTCCTCTATCAGAAGATTGATAAGGTCTTTATAGAAGCGTTTTGCCTCGTCCAAATAATGCTCCTGCTTGAACAGCTTGTTCTTGGCAGTGAAAAAGAAATGCCAATATAAAACACGCTGTTGATAATTATGCAAAACATCAAGATTTAGACAAAGGACTAGTCGAAATGAAAAGTATTTTTCAGAATGACTTTGATGCAGTTTCACGCTTTGATTATAAGGTATTCATCAAGAATTTCAGGGAAATATGCATGAACCATAATACAAAGTGCTATATTGGAACTGAAAAAAGTCCTTGTTACAGAGATAAATTAAAAACTTATGATGGGAAAGATACCAAGTTAGGTTGCCTTATAGAAATTCCTTTGGCAGATACTCGCCATGATTATGTGCTAACTCGTGGAAGTCACACGCACAGACAGATTTTGAATGACATACCTTATACTAAGGATATTGTTCAGATTTTAACCGAATTAAATGGTTTTGATTTTGTTATTGTTTGCGTATATTGTGAGAACTTCACAAAAGTAGCTTATTTTAATCCAGCAGATGTTATGTCAGGTATTAAGGAGCAAAATATAAAGGTGTATGATTTATTTGACTATTATTACAAACCTACATTGGACAATCTGGATATAGTCAAAAATGAAGACGGCGAAAGCTATACCTTTAATTTCAAATGTGAATTTTAAAAGAAAATGACCACACCGGAGCAATATACTCTAGTGTGGTCATTCTGTTTTTATGTTCCGTTGGAAGGCTTTTCATTGAAATAATCGTTGTTTCTGTTAATCCCTAATTGAGCCATCCAAAAAAGGCTGCCTTTAAAATTTTATTGTAATATCAACAGAAATAATAAGTGACATGCCATAAAAGAACATCAGCATTTTATTTTTATTAATAACCTAACTCGTCATTAACAACTATGACATGCATACGATCCGGCTGCTTGTTGCATCTTGTAACAAGGAATTCGCTGCAGATGGTCTTAGGGTTAAGACAGTTTGCACAGCTTCCGAGAGTCTGACACGGAGTATCGAGATCGAAACGTGCACAGTTTATAGGTGCGGCTACGTTTCTTGCTCTGTGCATTGCTGATTCAAAGTCCTTTGTTATCTTGTTAACGCCTACGATAAAGATGACCTTTCTCGGTCCGTAGCTTATAGCAGATACTCGATTGCCTGTTCCGTCGATATTTACAATGATTCCGTCCTCGGAAACAGCGTTGGCACTTGTGATATATACGTCAGAGCCGTAGATCTCGATATACTTCTCTCTGGTTTCTTCCGGAGTTTTGGCAAGCTCACGACGAATCAGATTATAGTGCTCATTGTCAAGTGCTGTCTTAAGACCTATCTCGTCGAGTGTCATTGAACCGCCGTATCCGATGGAGCTGCCTTCAGGGATAAGCTCAAGTGCTATCTTAAGAGCATCCTCTTTTGTCTCGGCATAATATCCTTTGATCCATCTTTTCTCAAGGGAATTAACTAAGTTATGACATAGAATAGTGTCAATCTTTTTCTGATTTGCGTCACGCATTATTGTGTCCTCCGTATGAAAAATATAAGATTATAAACTGATTTGAGCTTTGTCCGAAAGTGAACAAAAATATAGTAAATCGTTCAGCATTTATCTCGAAGCTGCGTTGCAGCTCCTCGATAAAGAACGTCCGAGGCTCTTCGAGCCTTGTCCGCACATAGACGATAATAAAGAATTTGCCCACAAGTGGTCAATTCATTTATTATCATCTATGTGTGCTGAACGATTATAGTATATCACAAACCGTTGTTACTTAAAAATCCAAATTGCTGGGTGGGTGCATTTGACTGCGCCGAGAGAGGCTTGCAGTTTTGCAGAGGCTTCATTTTCATAAACAACATGCATGAACGGTGCATGTCCGGATCTGAGCTGTTGATCGATCATATAGCTCTCAAGCAGTCTTGCGTATCCGTGACGTCTGAAAGCAGGGAATACCTGAAGCAGTCCTATACTGCCGGCTTCGTGGGTGCCGATAAAACCGGCGGCTTCATTGCCGACATATAATATTTTCATGGCTTGTGATTTAATGCGCCCTTCAAGATATGATAAGGACTCATCCGAGTGTTGTGAAATTATATCAAGCTCGGAAATGTCTGCGGTACGAATGATACAGTCGGCTTGATTGTTGGTATTGGTATCTGACGCGGATGTTTTACATACGCAGGAATCTGATGCAGATACCGCATTTTCATTACTGTAAGAAGTTTTTTCGTTACAGGGAAATGATGAATGGGGGTAAACCCACTGATGCGTACGGCATATACCAGAAAATAATCCGGCTGAAATCATGGCAAGGGCTGATTCCTCATTATGCACACAGGCAAGCTCTATATCCTTAGCCGGAAGCTGTGGATATATTCTCAGCATATCTTCGGAATTGTCGATATCGGTGAGCAAAGTATCGTTTAAAACAACTATACGTCCTTCTGGACCTGCATAGACAGTTTTGCCGCCGTGACTGAGCAGTTCCTGTATGTCGATATATTCGTAGTTGATATTTTCTTTTTTCAGTAGTTCCTTATTCATGATAAAATACTTTCTTTTATTTTTAGCTGACCGGCAGCCGACATCAGTAATATATCAGAAATTCATATTGACCGCTATAAAAAAGCAAACGTAAAAAAGAAGTTCTGATTGACACTTAATTGTTATTTGTGCTATAGTGATTGAGCTTTGCAATAAGTGATGCTGATATAGCACAGGTGGTAGTGCGTCGCATTGGTAGTGCGGAGGTCACGGGTCCGAGTCCCGTTATCAGCTTTATACAACAATTAAAACCCATGTTCTGCATGTCAATATGCCGGGACATGGGTTTTTTAAGGATATAATGCGGCATTAAGGAGCAATTCATGGCACAGTATGTAAGTATAGCTATAGACGGACCTTCGGGAGTCGGTAAATCAACCATAGCCAGGCTTTTGGCAGACAAACTTAAGTATACATATATTGATACCGGAGCTATGTTCCGTTCACTTGCGGTATTTTACATAGACAACGGAGCAGATGCCGAGGATAAGGAGACTGTGACAGAGCTGACTTCAAAGGTCAGGCTTGGCATAGAATATATCGACGGAGTACAGCATATGTTTGTAAACGGCAAGGATGTAACAGACAGACTGCGTACAGAGACGGTTTCACGCACAGCTTCCGTCACATCTCAGTATCCTGAGGTGAGAAGTATGCTTCTTGATATGCAGAGGGCTATAGCAAAGCAGCAAAATGTGATCATGGACGGACGCGACATAGGTACGGTTGTACTGCCGGATGCAACATTAAAGGTGTTCCTTACAGCTTCCGCGAAGGTCAGAGCCGAGAGAAGATTCAGACAGCTCAGTGAAACGGGTAAGCTTGAAGGCGCTACGTTTGAGAGCATACTTAAGGACCTTGAGGAAAGAGATTACAGGGATTCACACAGAGAGACTGCTCCGCTTAAGGCTGCCGAGGATGCGATGGTTATAGATACCTCGGATATGAGCATTGAGGAAGTTGAAAATGCTATAATGAAGGAGCTTCCATGAAAGTAAGACTTGCCGAATCCGCCGGATTCTGCTACGGAGTCGAGCGTGCGGTAAATGCAGTGTATGATGAAGTTGAGAAGAAATCAGGCAAGATATATACCTACGGCCCGATAGTGCACAATGATATAGTTGTAAATGAGCTTGCGTCCAAGGGTGTGGAAGTGATAGAGAATCTTGACGAGCTTCAAACTATGTCCGATAAGGGAGAACTGCATGATACTACAGTGATCATCAGGGCTCACGGAGTAGGGAAAAATGTTACAGATCTGCTAAATTCGGAGAAATGCGGCGCACGTGTAGTAGATGCTACCTGCCCATTTGTGAAAAAAATACATGATACAGTAAAAAAACATCACCGAAACGGTGAGAAAATAATCGTGACAGGAACTGCGACACACCCGGAGGTGGTAGGCATTCTGGGGCAGATAGGAGCGGATGCCACAGTCATAGAAAATGTCCCTGATGCCGAAAATGTGAAACTTGACGAAAATACCGAGTATTGCTTGGTTTCGCAGACAACATTCAATGTCCAAAAATTCAAAGATATTGTTGCAATTTTAAAGAAAAAATCGTATCATGTTAATGTTGTTGATACTATTTGCAATGCTACACAACTGAGACAGAAAGAAGCACGAGAATTGAGCCGGGAGTGTGACGCGGTCATTGTCATCGGCGGCAGACATTCTTCCAATGCCTCAAAGCTCTATGATATCTGCTCTAAGGAATGTAGTATGACCTATTTTATAGAGTCTTTACAAGACTTTACAGAGAAAAAGCTCGATAGTTCCGTGCGTTGCGTTGGTATTACTGCGGGGGCGTCAACCCCGAAAACCATTATTCAGGAGGTCCTAAGTTATGTCAGAGATGAGTTTTGAAGATATGCTCAATGAGTCTTTCAAAACAATAAGAACAGGAGAGGTGGTTACAGGCAAGGTAATCGACGTTAAGCCGGAATGTATTTTACTTAACATCGGATATAAGTCAGACGGAATCATCAGCAGAGCCGATTACTCAGCAGATAACTCTCTTGATCTCACAACAGTAGTTAAAGTCGGTGATGAGTTGGAAGCAAAGGTAAGAAAGGTTAATGACGGCGAGGGTCTTGTTGTACTCAGCCACAGAGACATTCTTACAGAGAAGAACAACCAGAAGATCCAGGAGGCATTCGAGAACAAGGAAGTCCTCACAGGTACAGTAGAGAAGGCTGTAAGCGGCGGTCTCTCTGTTATCTATGACGGAGTTAAGCTCTTTGTTCCGGCAAGCCTTATTTCAGATACATTTGAGAGAGATCTCACAAAGTATGTCGGTCAGAACATCGAGTTCATCATTACAGAGTTCAATCCGATGAAGCGCAGAATCATCGGTGATCGCAAGAAGATCATCGTTGAGCGTAAGTCAGCTGCCAAGAAGGCACTTCTTGAGAGCATCAAGGAAGGCGATGTAATCGACGGAACAGTTAAGAATGTTACAGACTTCGGTGCATTCGTTGATCTTGGCGGAGCAGACGGTCTTCTCCATATCTCAGAGATGGGATGGGGCAGAACAGAGGCTCCTAAGAAGGCATTTAAGTCAGGAGATACAATCAGAGTTATGGTTAAGAGCATCAGCGAGGATGGCAAGATTGCTCTTACACGTAAGTTCCCTGATGAGAACCCATGGGTACTTGCTCTTACAAAGTATGCAGTAGGCAACGTTGTAGAGGGTAAGGTTGCAAGACTTGCAGACTTCGGTGCTTTCGTTAACCTTGAGCAGGGTATCGATGCACTCCTTCACGTTTCTCAGATCTCAACAGACAGAATCGAGAAGCCTTCGGATGTTCTTAAGGTTGGAGATGTTGTTAAAGCTAAGGTTACAGACCTTGATGCTGAGAACAAGAAGATCTCACTTTCGATCAAGGCTCTTCTTAACGAGGGCAAGAAGGAGAAGGAAGCTGACGGAGAAGTTGTTGATGCTTATACAGATGAGGCAGATGCAGCTGAGGAAGAGTAATTCTCTTATATTAATGAACTATTGAACTTAATTGGGACTGCCTTTTGGGCGGTCCCTTTTAGTTTGGTGCGCCTGGCGGCGCACGTTTTCGGTCCGTGCACGTCAACTATTGAAAACGCCGTGTACCGAACGATACGTCAGACTGTCGATTTTACTACTTCCAAGTAGCTTTTTGTTAAACAGTCTGACGTAAGGTGCTGTGAGAGGACGGCGGTTAGTCACAGCCTCCTACTCGATTTTTTGTGCGCAATGCAGAATAAAAAACCTTATGTGGGTGATGCGTACATGATTTGAGTAGAAAAAGAGTGTAAGCGGGTGAACTTGGTGTGTGAATATACCGGAACGTTTTGGAAAATTTGACATTTACATTAACAAAGGGAAAATATGGGAAAAGAAATAGAGAGAAAATGGCTTGTTGATCATCTTCCGAATAATATGGAAACGTATAATTATACCGACATAGTGCAGGGGTACCTTTGTGTGGATCCTGTAATAAGAGTCAGGAAAGACGGGGAAGAGTATTATCTTACTTATAAAGGCAAAGGTGAGATTGAGCGTGAAGAATGTAATCTGCCGCTAAAAGCTGAAGCATTTGAAAATCTGCTTTTAAAATGTGACGGTATAATACTTGAGAAAAGAAGATATCGTATTCCGGTTTCGGAAGAAAAGTGTACAGCTGAATTAGATATATTCAAAGGTGCTTACAAGGGTTTGCTGTATGTTGAGGTGGAATTTGAAAATACAGAAAAGGCAAATGAATTTACAGTTCCCGACTGGTTTGGAGAAGAAGTGACAGGAAAACCCGGATTCAGTAACTCTGAGCTTGCAATGCGAAGATGAGAAACAAGCTGAAATATATGGAAATAGTTGCTTGCATCTGATATGAAGTTGATATAGGCTTGCTCTTTGAGAAATTTATTTGAAACTTAGTGTGGATGATGTAAAGAACTAAACAAATGAAGGTTGAAGCGGTATAATTTTTACAAATATCATTGAATAAATCTGAAACGGGAGGAAATATAAATGGAATTAGAAACATTACAAAAGGCCATGATAGAAGCGATGAAAGCCAAGGACAAGGAAAGAAAGGAATCTATATCCTCGGTTATTCAGGCAGTTAAAAAGGTAGCGATAGATGAGGGCCATAGAGATGATATATCTTCGGAATTGGTTGATAAAGTGATACTTAAGGAACTTAAGAGTGTTAAAGAGCAGATAGATACCTGCCCTGACGACAGAGTTGAGCTTAAAAATGCATATAAGGCAAGATATGAAGTTATCAGTGAGTTTGCTCCAAAGCTCATGAGTGCCGAAGAAGTAAAGAAGATCATCAATGAAAAGTTCTCCGAGCTTATAGCAAGCGGCGAGAAGAGTAAGATAATGAAGACTGTCATGGCTGAATTCAAGGGTAAGGCAGACGGCAAGATGATAAATCAGATAATTTCCGAGATGCTTAAATAAATCTGAGATATAAGTATTTTAGCTGCCGGTACAATTTGGATGGATTTGTTCCGGCTGCTTTTATTAACTCATAGAAAAATGCGTCCTACTCTTATCGATTAAATACGGGATAGCTTCGTACTGCGTACTCCCGCTATCCTATGAAAATTCGCACCCGCTTCTTTCGAATTTATGAGAAGCCTGAAAGAACAAAAAGTAAAAAAAACATATAAAAATGCTTGCGAGAAAATTACAAATATGATATTATACA